>CAZPMO010000033.1:20199-33177 GCA_964587515.1 uncultured Rhodospirillaceae bacterium
GGGACACCGCCCCGGCTCGACGGCCGCACCATCGACTGGTCCGGTCTTGAGCCGCAGCCGGGCGACGATTCGCCGGCGCCCTTTTCTTTCCTGACACAGGCGATCACAACGCCTCAGATCGATTGCCATATGACGTGGACCACACCGGCCACACATCAGGTGATCGTCGATAATCTGGACCGGGCGCCTTTATACTCGGGCCAGATCGAGGGGACGGGGCCGCGCTATTGCCCGTCTATCGAGGACAAGGTGGTGCGGTTCGCCGATCGGTCGCACCATCAAATATTTCTGGAGCCCGAGGGGCTCGAAGACCACACGGTCTATCCCAACGGCATCTCCACGTCGCTGCCCGAAGAGGTCCAGGCGGCGATGCTCAAAACCATTCCGGGTCTCGAACAAGCCCGGATTATCAGGCCCGGATACGCGATCGAATATGATTTCGTCGATCCGCGCGAACTCGACCCTTCCCTGGAAACCCGGCGCGTGCCGGGGCTTTATCTCGCCGGTCAGATAAACGGCACCACCGGATACGAAGAGGCCGCGGGGCAGGGCCTGATTGCCGGGCTGAACGCCGCTTTGGCGGTAGCGGGGTCGGTCGGGTTCACGTTGAGCCGCACCGAGGCCTATATCGGGGTGATGATCGACGACCTGGTCACCCAGGGTACCCGCGAGCCTTACCGCATGTTCACCTCACGGGCCGAATACCGCCTGCGGCTACGCGCTGATAACGCCGATCAACGTCTTACCCCGTTGGGTATTGATATAGGCTGCGTCGGCCGAGAACGCGAGATCGTTTTCGAAGTGAAACAAAAGGCGCTGACGGCGGCGCGGGAATTGCTGGGTGCATTACGCGCGAGCCCCGATCGCCTGGTCGCGGCCGGCATTTCCGTTTCCCGTGATGGCGAAATGCGAAGCGCAGAGCGGCTTCTGGCCTATAACGGCGTCGGGTATGAGGATCTCGCTACAGTCTGGCCCGAAACCCGTAATATTCCCATCGAAATCCTGACACAGCTTGAGATCGATTCCCGGTATGCGGGATACCTCGAGCGTCAGGAGGCCGATATTGAACTGTGCCGGCGCGATGAGAAGCTGATATTGCCGACCGGGCTGGATTACGACGGCGTTGGCGGGCTGTCGAACGAAATCCGCGAAAAGCTCCAGATGGCAAGACCCGCGACCTTGGGCGCCGCGGGCCGCATCGCGGGCGTCACGCCGGCCGCCCTGACAGCGCTTTTGCGCCACGTCCGGAATAGCGATCGGCGTGTTGCCTCCGGCGCCGCCGAATAATACTCAACAACCGCCGCCAGTAAGGGTGCCGTGCCGTGACGCCGGAAGTATTCCGCGAGGCGACAAATGTTTCACGTGAAACCCTGGACCGGCTCCGGGTCTATGCCGATTGCCTGACCCGTTGGCAGTCGCGCATAAATCTTGTGGCGCGCGACAGCCTGTCCGATCTGTGGGGGCGTCACATGCTTGATTCCGCGCAACTCGTCCCCCATATTTCAGGCGGTTCCGGGACCGTAACGGACCTTGGCAGCGGCGCCGGTTTTCCCGGGCTGGTGATTTCGATCATCACCGGGCAAGAGGCGCGGCTGATCGAAGCAGATGAACGCAAGGCGGCATTCCTGCGCGAGGCGATCCGGCTCACCGAAGCTCCGGCAACGGTCCACAATGTACGAATCGAGGCGATCGAACCATGGCCGACCCGATTTATCACCGCCCGCGCGCTGGCGCCGCTCGACAAGCTGATCGCCCTTGCCTGGCCGTTTCTTGAGATATCCGCGGATATATCCACCGGAATTTCCGCATCATGCCTGTTCCTGAAGGGGGCAAAGTGGCGAGACGAATTGACCAAAGCCCGAAAATCGTGGCATATCGACGTCGAGACAAGCGCGAGCCAGACCCATCATTCCGGCCGCGTATTGGTCCTGCGGGACATTGCGCCACGGCATACCGCGCCAAAGTGACCGAGCCCCGATGATACCCGATGATGCCAAATCATGAATGAGCAGCCTTTCCCGTCCGACGCGCCATTTCGCGACCGGCGGCGCGGCCGCGTCATCGCGGTCGCCAATCAGAAGGGCGGGGTCGGCAAGACCACCACTGCGATCAACCTCGCAACCGCGCTGGCCGCCGTGGGCAAAAGGGTGCTCCTGTTCGATATCGACCCCCAGGGAAATGCGTCGACCGGGCTCGGCATCGGCCATGACCGCCGCAATAGTGGCGCCTATGACGTGATGCTGGATGGCGTCGCGCCGTCCTCCGCCACTGTAACCACGGAAGTTCCCCGTTTGTTCGTTATTCCATCGACCATGGATCTTTCCGGCGCCGAGATTGAGCTGATTGACGTCGAGGGACGGGAATACCGCCTCAGGACCGCAATTGCCGCCATTCGCGGCGATTATGATTATGTGTTGATCGATTGCCCGCCGGCCCTGGGTCTGCTGACCCTGAACGCGTTCGCGGCGGCCGATGCGGTTCTGGTGCCGCTGCAATGCGAATTTCTCGCCCTGGAAGGGCTCAGCCAACTGGTGCGCACCATCGAGCGCGTTCAGCGGTCCTACAATCCACGGTTGTCTATACAGGGTATTGTGTTGACCATGTACGACGCCCGCAACAAGCTCAGTTCGCTTGTCGCCGACGATGTGCGGGGCTTTTTCGGAGACAAGGTCTACGACACGGTGATTCCCCGGAACGTCCGGGTTTCGGAGGCGCCGTCACACGGGAAACCGGTTCTGCTTTATGATCTCCGATGCGCCGGATCGCAGGCCTATGTCCACCTGGCGAGCGAAGTGCTGCGCCGGGAAGAGGGGGTTCAGCCATGAATGAAGAAAAATCACCCGCCCGTCAGCTCGGTCGCGGGCTTTCGGCGCTGTTCGGCGAGGACACCGCGGATCATTTCGAAGGTGAAACGGCCGGCGGAACTTATAATGTTCCGATCGAATTCCTGAAGCCCAACCGTTATCAGCCGCGCCAGACATTCGACCAGGAGCAGATCGAATCGCTGGTCGCCTCGGTGAAGGAACAGGGCATTCTGCAGCCGATACTGGTGCGCCGCGACGCCGAGCGGGCCGACAGCTATGAAATCATCGCAGGTGAGCGCCGCTGGCGGGCGGCGCAGATCGCCCAACTGCATGAAGTTCCCGTGGTCATCCGCGATGTCAGCGATGAAAGCGCGTTGGAAATCGCGCTGGTCGAGAACATCCAGCGTCAGGATCTCAACCCGCTCGAAGAGGCCGAGGGCTATCAGCGCCTGATGGACGAGTTTTCTCATACTCAGGAACATCTCGCGAACGCGGTCGGCAAAAGCCGCAGCCATGTCGCGAACACCTTACGGTTGTTAAACCTTCCGGATGGGGTGAAAATTATGCTGTCGGGCGGCGAGCTCAGCGCCGGGCACGCCCGCGCGCTTTTGAATGCCGAAGACCCGGAAGCCCTGGCGCGGCGGGTCTTGAAGCAGGGCCTCAATGTGCGCCAGACCGAACGTTTATTGCAGCAGGAAAAATCCGGGCGCGCCAAACCGGGACGCGCCGCTGAAAAAGACCCCGATACGGTGGCGCTTGAAAACGATCTTTCAAACCTGCTTGGCCTGAAGGTCTCTGTCACGTTCCGCCGAACGGGTGGAGAGCTCGTAATCCATTACAAGACCCTGGACCAGCTCGACGACGTGCTCCACCGTTTGAAGCACGGCGATCAACCGTCATCTTGATCGAAAATCTTTAGCGTTCTAACCCGCTGGAAGCATCTCACGGGCGCCGGGGTCGGCGCGCACGAAATGATCGCCGCCGAGATCGATCAGATCGAGCGTCGTGTCGGCGGCAATGGTAAACGGCGCGGGCCAGGCCGAAGGATCGGACGTACGACCCGCCATCAGGGCGGTGAGATCGAGCGGAGAATCAAGATCGGGCTCGGGCACGGCGGCCAGAAGCGCTTGCGTATAAGGATGAACCGGGTTTTGGAACAGCGATTCGCGCGCGGCGGTCTCGACCAGTCGTCCCGCGCACATCACCGCAATGCGATCCGCGACGTAATTCACGACCGCCAGATTATGCGAGATGAAAATATAGGTGAGCCCCAGCTCCTGCTGTAGATCCTTCATCAAGTTCAAAATCTGAGCCTGCACCGAAACGTCGAGCGCCGAGACCGGTTCATCGCAGATCAGAAGCTCGGGCTTGAGCGCCAAGGCGCGGGCAATGCCGATCCGCTGGCGCTGCCCGCCGGAAAAACTGTGCGGATAGCGGTTCAGAAAACGCGGATCGAGGCCCACCAGCGCCATCAGCTCGGTAACCATTTCGGCGCGATAGGCCGCGTCGCCGACACGATGGATCACCAGCGGTTCGCTGATGATATCGAAAACAGTCATGCGCGGACTGAGCGCGCCGAACGGATCCTGGAAGATGAATTGCATCTTCATCCGATATGCCTGCATCTCGGAATTGCTAAGGGCGCCCAATTCGACCGACGCGCCGTCGTCGTTGAATATAATGGTTCCGCGGTCGGGCCTGAGCGCGCGCATGATGACCTTGCTAAGCGTGGTCTTGCCGCAACCGCTTTCGCCCACTAAGCCGAGGCATTCTCCCCGGTTCACGAAAAAACTGACGTCGTCGACGGCGAGGATTTCATTGCGCGCGGCGCCGAGGATCGATCCCTTGCGCAAAATGAAACGCTTGGTGAGGTTGTCGACCTTGAGAAGCGGCTGGCCGTCTCCGGCCGGCTGCGCCGCATCGGCGTTCGGCGTCAGCAAATGGCCGGTCTCGTGCTTGATCTCGCGGATCGGCACCAGCCGTTCGCCCGGCTCCATGTTGAAACGCGGCACGGCGTGCAACAGGGCTTTCAGATAATCATGGCCGGGGTCTCGGAAAATATCTTCCAGCGTGCCGCGTTCAAGCACCTTGCCGTGATACATCACGACAATTTCTTCCGCCATGTTGGCGACCACGCCAAGATCGTGGGTGATCATCAGCACGGCCATGCCGAGCTCACCCTGGAGATCCTTGATCAGCTTCAGGATCTGCGCCTGGATGGTGACGTCGAGCGCGGTGGTGGGCTCGTCGGCGATCAGCATCGACGGGCGGCAGACCAGCGCCATCGCGATCATCGCGCGCTGGCGCAGCCCGCCGGAGAGCTCGAACGGATAGGTCGTGAGGGCCTTGGTCGGGTCCGGAAAATCGACCAGCCGCAGCATTTCTCGGGTAAGCTCGCGCCCTTCCGCCTTGGTGACGTTACGATGCAGGTGAAGCGCTTCGCTGACCTGGTCGCCGATGGTATGAAGCGGCGACAGCGAGGTCATCGGTTCCTGAAAAATTATCGAGACCGTGCCGCCCCGGATGCCGCGCATGATCTTGCCGTCGGGTTTTAGCTTCGCGATGTCAATGGGCGCGCCCGATCCCGACGGCTCGTTCAGCAATATTTCGCCACCCGAAATTCGCGCCGGTTTCGGCAGAATCCCCATGATGGCGTGCGAGACCACGGTTTTGCCGGAGCCGGATTCCCCCACCAGCGCGACGGTGCTGCCGGTCGGCACGCGGAAGGAAACGCCATCGACCGCATGTATCACGCTGCCGCTGATATGGAAGTCGACCTTGAGATCATTGACGGTCAACAGATCGGTCATGACCCGCGCTCCGGCCTTTTCGGGAAAAGTGAACCGTTGCGCATGTTATCGCGTGTCGTCGGCGACAGTTCGATTCCCCGGCGATTCGCCTCGTCAAGCGCGCGCGCCGCGATCTCGGCGAACCCGTCGATCGAGGACTCGATACGCAGCGTACGCCGCCCGCACTTCACGTTGAGCTGCATCCAGTTGCCGCCGCCGGCATCGCGCCGCATCGAATAGTAACTCAGCGTGACGTCTCTAAGCGCCGACCAGGAAAGCGTACACGGCAGCGGTCCGACCGCGACAATGCCGTCCTCGTCGAGGCGGATACGGGTGAGTTGTCGCACCGCGCACCGCGCGCCGTATACCCCGAACAAGGCGGCGATCGCGCCCAGCGTGATGACGCCGCCCGTGCCGATACCGCCGGCGAATAGCGGCCCGGCGCTTAATCCGACGCCGATGCCGGCGCGCAGATAGCCGGCGATCATCGCCGATCGTGGATAGCGATATTCCCGCGTCACCTCGTCCGCGCCGCTCATCATCGCGGCCGTCATGCGGCGCTGTCGCGGCGTGTGTGTCGCTCGAATCGGCGCACGCAAACCTCCTTCAGCTCGCTCGGCATGTGGGAATAGTACCGCCCTTTTTGGGTTTGCGGGCGGCTTTCGAAGCGGCCTTCGTCGCGCCAGGCGGTCAGCGCGTCGACCGCCAGGGCCGCGCCCGCTTCCGTGCCCGCGCGGCGCAGCTCATGCAGTCCCATGCCGGACGTTATGGCGAGCGGGCGCCCCGCGACGATATCGCCGCTGTCGAGGGTCGGCGCGACGCGATGCAAGGTGGTCACCAGCGCCTCGAAGTCTCCGTGATAAACCGTCCACAGAGGCGCATCGAGGCCGCGATAGCGTTCCGGGTCGCCGCCGTGAAGGTTCAGGCATCCGTGCGGACAGATGTCGATGACTTCCCGCGATAGCTTTCCGGTACCGAACACGATCGCCGCGTCCGGTCTGGTCGCCGCGATCGCCGTGACTGCGTCGGGCTGGTTCAGCGATTGGAAAACTTCCATATCGGCGATGTCGGAGAATTTCGGCGGCCGCCCCGTGAACCACGCTTCGGCTTCGTGGGTATTGCGCATGTCCTCGAACGGGTGGCCGGTCTCAAAGGGCGGTTTCGGCTGACGGGTTTCAACGAACACCCGTTCCACCGGCATCGCTTTCTGAATCTCCCGGACGAGATAGCGCCGGCGCACCGAATTGGTGGTCAGGATCACGACGCGCATGACATCATCCTTTCCAACCACCGCTCATTTATACGGATCAGCGGCATCGCGCAGCCCGTCGCCGAAGAAATTGAACGCCAGGATCAGCACGATCACCGGCACCACCGGCAGCATCAACCACGGATAGAGCGCGACCACGTTGATGTTCTGTGCTTCGTTCAGCAGCACACCCCAGCTCGTGATCGGCGGGCGCAAACCGATTCCCAAAAAGCTCAGCGCGGTCTCGCCCAGGATCATGGTCGGGATGGTCAGGGTCGCGGCGGCGATCAGGTGGGACATGAAGCCGGGCACCAGATGGCGGGCGATAATACGGCTCGGCCGCGCACCCATAAGCTGGGCTGCGGCGCAATAATCCTCCTCGCGCAGCGCCAGCAGTTTCGAGCGCACATTGCGGGCGACCCCGGTCCAGTCGATCAGCCCCAGAATAACCGTGATGCCGAAATAGATCAGCACCGGGCTCCAGGTCACCGGCAGCACCGCCGACAAAGCCATCCACAACGGGATATCCGGGAACGAGCGCACGATCTCGATGATCCGCTGGATGACGTTGTCGATTGTGCCGCCGTAATAGCCGGCGATGCCGCCGATCGTGATGCCCAGCCCGAAGCTGATTGCGATGCCGATGATGCCGATGGTCATGGAAATGCGCGCGCCGTAGATAATTCGCGACAGCACATCCCGTCCCAGCCGGTCGGTCCCGAGAAAATAGGCGGTGCCGCCCTCGGCGGGGCAGACGAAATGGAACCGCATTTCGATCATGCTCCAGAAACGGTAACCGTCGCTCAGACAGAAAAAGCGCAGCGGTTGGACTTTGTCGAGATCCACCGCGTATTCGCGCTGCAAATTTGTCATGTTGAGCCGCGTGGTGCGGCCATAGACGAACGGCCCGACGAACTCGCCATCATGAAAAAAATGTATCGCCTGGGGCGGCGAATAGATGAAATCGGCGTTGCGGGTGTGCAGATTGTAGGGCGCGATGAACTCGCTTATGACGATCGAGGCATACATCACCAGCAGCACCGCGCCCGACACCAGGGCCAGCTTGTGGCGTTTCAGCTTCCACCACATGAGCTGCCACTGGGAAGCGAGGTAATAGCGTTCCTGTTCCGGCGTGAGACGTTCCGCGGCATAAGGCTCGAACGGTTCCGGAGAAACAAAATGCGGGATCGAATCCGGTCGTGAATTCATCGCGTCGACCCTCCCTGAAGCCTGATGCGCGGATCGAGCATGGCCAGCGCAAGATCGGAGAGCAGAACGCCGACCACCGTCAGTGCCGACAGGAACATCAGGAACGAGCCCGCGAGATACATGTCCTGACTTTTCAGCGCGTTCAACAGCATCGGACCCGTGGTCGGGAGGCTGATCACGATCGCGACGATCGAGGCGCTGGAAACGATTGCCGGCAGAAGACTGCCGATATCGGCGATGAAAAAGTTAAGCGCCATCCGGAACGGGTATTTAAGAAGCAGTTTCAGCGGCGCCAAACCCTTGGCGCGGCCGGTGACGACATATTGCTTTTCCAGCTCGTCCAGCAAATTGGCGCGCAGCCGGCGGATCATGCCGGCCGTGCCCGAGGTGCCGATCACGATGACCGGGATCCAGAGATGTTCGAGGATCGACAGCATTTTGTCGATGCTCCACGGCTTGCCGATGAACTGTTCGTCCATCAGCCCGCCGATCGAGGTGCCGAACCAGACCTTCGCGAAATAGAGCATCACCAGCGCGAGCAGGAAATTCGGCGTTGCAAGCCCGATGAAACCCAGGAAGCTGAGGCCATAATCGCCCCAGCTATATTGGTGGGTGGCCGAATAAAGCCCGATCGGAAAGGCGATGATCCAGGTGAAAATGATCGTCGTGAACGAGACGATGGTGGTGAGATAGAGCCGGTCCCCCACTACGTCCGAGACCGGCAGACGCAGCTCGAATGAATAGCCGAAATCGCCCTGCAGCATGCCGATCATCCACAGCCCGTACTGATGCAGGATGGGTTTGTCGAAACCGTATTGCTGGCGCAGGAATTCGATCTTCTG
Source organism: uncultured Rhodospirillaceae bacterium (assembly GCA_964587515.1). Lineage (GTDB taxonomy): Bacteria > Pseudomonadota > Alphaproteobacteria > MPNO01 > MPNO01 > CAZPMO01. Next base: position 29,093 of record CAZPMO010000033.1, read on the forward strand.
GGGATCGACCGATTCGCCCTGGCTCTGCAGCTCGGCGATGTAGGATTCGAAATAATCGCCCGGCGGCATCTGGATGATCACGAATACGATAACGCTGATCGCCAAAAGCGTGGGGATCATGATCAACAGACGCTGGATGATATAGCGGAGCAACTCTCGGCCTCGACAACTTCTCTATTATTCAATGTTCCGCCAACATGGCGGCGTTAAGGGGTCTCCCTGTTCCGACCGGTTGTCCGATCGCTATTTTTTCTTCGCAAACCAGAACGTCTCCGGCCTGTATAACCCAAAATATGCGCCGGGATCCCAATTGTACATTCCTTCCACGGGGACATTGCGCAGCCGCGAATTGACCACCACCGGCTGGAGCACTCCGCTCACGACGCCGATCGTGTATGCCTGATCGGTAAATGTCTTCAGCATGCGATGCCAAATGTCTTCGCGCGTCTTGCTCGACGCGGCGCGGCACCAGGCCTGGTTGAGCTCGACCAGCCGGCGTGGCAGCTCCATATCGGGCTTCCGCCCGGCCTTGCCCGAGGTCTCGAAAAACTGCCCCCATTGTGGCCATTGGAGCTGGTGCTGAATCGTGGGCGCCAGTTCCGACGGGCTCATTTCGGCCGACGGGATGCCGTTCTCCAGCCCCGACCACACCGACATGATGGCGAGTCCCGCGAACACGCGATTGCGGAACACTTCGCGCTGCGACGGTCGGGAGTGAAGCTTGATCCCGAGTTTCAGCCAGGTGTCATGGATCAACTCCAGCACGTCGGTTTCGAGCGTCGATTCACCTGCGGTATCAATTATCATCTCCGCCGCCCGGCCGTCCGCCAGCAGCCGAAGCCCATGCGAATTGCGCTTGGTCAGGCCGGCCTCATCAAGCAGACGGTTGGCGTGGCGCAAATCGAACTTGGCCCAGGCCGACTGGTATTCCTTCCGGTAAAGCGGGCTTTCTTTCAGGACGCTGTTGCCGCCTTCGCGGGCGAGACCGAAGAAAACGACCTGATTGATCTCATGACGGTTGATACCCAGCGACAATGCGCGGCGGAAGCGCGCATCGCGCAACAGCTTGCGCCATACCGGGTCCTCGGTGTTGAGGTTGGGATAAAGCGCGATTTTCGAACCGCGCGCGGTGCGCCATAGCCGCACCTTGAATCCGTGCCGCGCCTCGCCCGCCTTCAGGAAGGTGTAGTTGTCGAAGCGAATATGCCGGGCCTGGAGGTCCGAATCTCCGACCCCCGTTTTCGTCGGCACCAGCTTGCCGCTCGCGATATTGACGACCAGCCTGTCGATATAGGGCAGTTGCCGCCCGTGGGTGTCCATGCGGTGGTAATAAGGGTTGCGCTTGAATATGAAGCGCCGCGACGGCCTCTTGGTCGTATTCATCCAGGGCTGAAGCGTCGGCAGTTTCGGGTTGTCGAACCGGTACTGGTGATCCTTGCGGGTATGCAGGACGGCCCAATTGCGCGCCCTCGCCTTCTTGGTCTGTTTTTCGAGCGCTTCGGGATCGACATATTTCTTGTGATATTTTTTCAGGTAATGGGCCGGGCGGTATATGAAAAGCGGCCTTGCGCCGGCCAGCGCGGGCAGGAAGTACGGGTTTGGCTTGGTCCACGAAAAACGAACCGTGGTCCCGTCGATAATTTCGAAGCGCGGCGCCTCGCCGTCGATCCGCATCACCTTGGGCGGGCCGAACGGCGACAGATCCTGGTCGTTCGCGATGTCTTCCCAGTAATAGCGAATATCGTCCGACGTAAAGGGGTGGCCGTCCGACCAGCGGTGCCCCTTGCGCAGATGGAGAGTGAAAACCCGGCTCTCTTCCACATCGATGCTCTCGAGGATGTCGGGCACGATATTGAGTTTCTCGTCATAGCCGACCAGTCGCGCATAGCCATAGACCGTGATCATGCGGATGTCTTTTTGGCGGCCCATAAGCAGGCGCAGCGTGCCGCCATGACGGCCGGCGGCGCGTCCCAAGGCTTCGAGGTCGACGATCTTGGGCGATGCGGGCAGGCGCTGTGCAATGGGCGGCAATTTCCCCGCCGTGACCGCCGCCGTCAGCGATGGTGTTTCGGCCGGAACCGGCGCCGCGGCGCAGACCGGCCCCGCCAGCGAGACGCCAAGCGCCATCGCGGTTGCCGCGCGCGCCAATGACTTGCGAAGTACCGCATTTTTTCCCGATAAATCGGTGATATGTCCTGTACGCATCATTTTCTTCCGATCAACATGAACCGGGTATACCGTTTCCGCGGCAGCTCGCCGGCAAAGCGCAATTCCGACATTCCAGCCTGTTCTTCGAGCGCGCTCAGGTCCGCCACGCAATTCACGTGTTCCTCGCAGTCGAAATTGTCGTTCGACTGCAACACCTGAACGGCACCCTCGGGAATGCCTTCCGACCAATTTTCTCTCGGCTCGATGTGTTCGCAGATCGTGTTGATCACGATGTCGGGACCGCCGCCCGCCCCATTGCCGCCGACAAACGAGGTGCTCGGTCGACCGTAATCAATCTGGCCGATGTCGGCCGTCACCGCCTTGAAGCGCGATCGCTCCAATTGTGTCTGATTGACGCAATCGGCGATCGGCGCGCAAGCCGGATCAATATCGAAACTCACGATGCGCTCGATATCGAAGCGGTGATCGTGGAATAGCATCGCCGCCAGCACGCCATACCAGCCGCCGAGAATATAAACCGTCCCCAGATTGGCGCCATGCGCGCGATAAAGCTCGTCCACCAGCCACTTCTTGCTGGCAAGCTGGTTCTTGTTGAGGGCGATGTAAAAATCGGCTTCCGGATACCGCACGATTGCCCGGGTGACGTCGGACAAGAACGGGTCTTCGGTGTAACGGGAAAGCCCGTCCAGAATCACCTGGTAATAGACGTCCCTGTCGACCATCAACCGCCCCCGCTACGCACTGTGCGTCGCCAACTTGTTCGTTACCCTATCAAGCGGCATTCCGCCAAATTTTTCAACAGCGCCCGAACAAAGCCGTTCAAGATACCGTATCAGGCGCGAGAGGTGAATATTTCGTCGGCGGCCAGCCATGTCGCCGCGGGATGCGCGACGATCGTTGCGACGAATGTCTCGATGTACGACCATCCGTCATCATCCTGGGCGAGGTGATGCGTCAACAGTCCAAACGGAGTCCCGGCGTTTCCTCCGGCCTGGCGTTGCGTCGACAGGAAATTGATCGTGGTTTCCAGCGCGCGGCGTTCGCCCACAAAACCGCGCCCTCCCCGCCAGTCGACAATGTCGAGATGCGTGTTGATCCAGGTAAGGCCCGGGACGGTTTCAAACTCATCGCGCGGTCCGAAGGTCGAAAGCCCCGTATATCCGAGGTCGGGCAGTGCCGCCACGGCGCGCGAATCGATCCGGTTCCAGGGCGGCGCCAGCACACGCGGCGCGCCGCTACCGAATGCCGCGCCCATTCGACGTTGCCCATCGGCAAGGTCACGCGTGATTTCCCGCAGCGTGCGGCCCGGACCAAATTCAGACTTCTTCTCATTCGCCGGCGCATGATTGACGTGAGCGAGGCCGTGCTGAATCGGTGTGACGTGGGGTGCGCCCTCCAGCGCACGCGGAAGGCTGTCGTCGAGAGCCGCCGGAATGACCGCGAGTGTCAGGGGCACGCCGCTTGCGGCGGCAATCCCCAGGAGTCTTTTCAGCGCATCGGTTTCCTCGACCGCGTCGTCGTCGCGCCACCATAACGTCGCCTTGCCGCCGGTCGCCGCCCAACGGTCGAGTTCGCCGGCAAGCGCCGCCCAGCCGGTTATCTGGCCGCTCATATGGAAAAGGCCGCGCGGTCGACGCCAAGTTGGGCGAGGAAACGCGCGGTCTGCGACGCGCCGCCGGTATCGAGATCAGCGGCGTCGGCCGGCGGGCCGTCGAGGGCGGCCTCCGCCGCGCGCGCGATGGTCTCGATGTCGATGGCGGTTTCCTCGACGACCTGTAGTCCCGCGCTCCGCCGCAACAATTGCGCGCGCAGCGTTTGTTCGGTTTCCAGTCCGCCCGCGTAGGGGACGATGACGCCCCGCGCATGCGCGCTCATTACCTCCATCACCGTGTTGTATCCACCTTGCGATATCGACA
>CAZPMO010000034.1:0-4592 GCA_964587515.1 uncultured Rhodospirillaceae bacterium
AATTACTTCCAAAACGCAGGCTACGCTTCCGTCAAACCGTGAAACGCTCTAGGAAAGCATTCAACAGAACGGACACCCCGGCCCGTCCATGGCGTAGCGCGCCGGGGTGGCCGGCGGTGGGGTCTGGCCGCTGCGGGCTTCGACCACCGGCTCGCCGTCGATCAGCACGAAGGAAATGCCGGGCAGGTCGCCGTGCGCGATGGCGTCGCTCAGCGTTTCGCCGGCCGAACCTTCGATGCGGCCGGCGATCAGCAGGTCGGCCGGCGCGCCTTCCTTCAACACCCCCACATCGAGTTGGTGGGCGCGGGCGGTATTGCCGGTGGCCACCGCGACCGCCTCGCCGGGCGTGAGATCGCAGACCGCAGCCAGAAACAGGATATTGCGCAGCATGCCGCGCGGGATCACGCCGGTGCCGCCGGGCGTGTCGGTGCCCAGCGTCAGCCGGTCGAGCCGGCCGGCCTCGCGCAGTTTCCGCGCGATGCGGAGCGTCGAGCGGTAATTGCCCGACGAACAGACCTCGAGCGCGAATCCGGTGTCGGTCACCAGCGCGTCCAGGTCTTCGTCCGGCATGGGGATCGGCCCGCCCGAGACATGGGCCGCGATGTCGGGCATGAGCCATTCGAGCGTCGGAAAACCGCAAATGCGGCTGGCGCCCGAGCGCGACACGCCGCCGGTATGGACCTTCACCAGCAGACCGCGCTCATGGGCCCAGCCCACATAGCGCTCGGCCTCTTCGCGGGCGTCCTCCAGCGGATGGAAAATGAACTTCACCAGCAGCGAGCCGCACGCCTGGAGACGGTCGAAATGGGCTTCCGTCATGCCGGGCACCAGCAGCGCCGTGCCGGCATGCACCTTCACCCCCGACCAGCGCACCCGGCCGGTAGTGGCGCGCGCCACCTCGGCCAGCGAGGTCACCAGATCGGGCGGCAGATTGGCGTAATCGAGCCCCGGCGTATGCAGTTCGCCGGCCGAGATCATGGTGGTCGAGCCGCCATGAAGATAATTGCCGATCCAGCCGATGGTGTCCTGGGTCGGCGTCCATTCGCCGAACACGGGATGGATGTGGCCGTCGACGAGGCCCGGCAGCACCGCCTGGCCTTGCGCGTCGATCACGCGGTCGGGCGAGGTATCGGGCGCGGGATCGAAGGCTTTGATGCGCCCGTCCTCGATCAACAGCGATTTGGCCGCGCCCATGGGCGCCCCGAGATCACCGGTGAACAGCTCGCCGATATTGTCGATCCGTGTGGTGGTCATGGGTCCATTATTGTCCGGGACGGGCAAAGATGCGAGTTTTCGGAACAACAAGAACCATGGACCGAGGGCGCGCACCGCATGGCCAGAATCGAATTCGGAATCTTCGACCATCTCGACCGCCGCCCCGATGTGGGTCTGGGGCAGACATACGAGGATCGGCTGAAGCTGGTCGAGATATACGACAAGGCCGGTTTCTACTCCTATCAGATCGCCGAGCACCATGCGACGCCGCTAACCGTCGGGCCGGCGCCCAGCGTGTTCCTGGCCGCCGTAGCGCAGCGCACCAAACAACTGCGCTTCGGGCCCATGGTCTATGTGCTGCCGCTTTATCATCCACTGCGGCTGATCGAGGAGATCTGCATGCTCGACCAACTCTCGGGCGGGCGCTTCGATCTCGGCGTCGGGCGCGGCATCACGCCCTATGAGCTCGAATATTTCGGCGTCGACGCGGCCCATGCGCGCGACATTTACGACGAGATCCTGGAGATCGTTCTGGCCGGCATGCAGACCGAGTTGCTGACCCATCACGGCAAATATTTCGATTACCAGGAAGTGCCGCTCGGCATGGTGCCGGTGCAGACGCCGTACCCGCCGCTATGGACCGGGATCGGCACGCCGGACGGCGCGGCGCGGGCCGGGGCGCAGGGCATCAACGCGCTCAGCAATTCGCCGCGCGCTTTCGCCGCCGAGCTGATGGCGCGCTATCGCGACAACTATACCGGCGACGAAGCGGCCATGCCCAAGCTGGCCATCTGCCGCCACACCTATATCGCCGAGACCCACGAAGAGGCCGAGCGCGTGATGCGCGAGGCATATCCCGCCTGGTACGACCATTTCGTCTATCTCTGGCGGCAGCATTCGGACAGCCCGGCGGTGGCGCAATACACCGACGATTTCGACGAGACGGCCGGCAAGGAGTTGCTGCTGTTCGGCACGCCGGAGGCGGTGCGGGCCGAGATCGAACATTATATCGAGACCACCGGCACCAACTATTTCGTGGTCCGCTTCGCTTGGGGCTCCCTAAGCTACGAACAATCCCGCGCCGCGCTCGATCTGTTCATCGAAGAGGTGATGCCGCATTTTCAGTAGGTGGTTTTCACCACGAAGGCGCGAAGACACGAAGGGGGATACGGCGCCCCCAACTTGTCGCCGCGGGATTTCGCGTGAAACGACATAGAAGTCGGGGTCATTAGTATTTACATGCCGTTAACCAACGGCATCTCCATAGATATATCCATATGTATGCATTCTTCCGTATCCCCATCTTGTGATCAAAGGAATTATATTCCTTTTAATCTATATCAATTATTCGTTTTCATGCTCCGTTCAAAGGGCGTTTCGGATAATCAAAATGAATTTTTTCGGCAAAAGCATTGCCTGGAAACTGTTTCCGATCTTGATCGTCGGCACACTGGTTTGCAGCGTCGGCGCCTGGATCAGTCTCCCGATCTATACCGAGCGCGGCGTCATGTCCGATGTTCGGGTTCATGCCGAAAAAATGGTCCAGCAGTTCAAGATTATTCGTGGCTACTACACGGAAAACGTCATCGGCAAGGCGGTCCGGAGCAAGGCGCTGAAGCCGACCTATACCCACAAGGGCGCAGCGGGCGAGATCCCGCTGCCGGCGACCTTCATCCACGATCTCAGCGAACTGATGGCGGAAACCGGCACCACCTTGAAGCTCTATAGCCCGTACCCGTTTCCCGGCCGGGCGCAACGCGAATTGGACGCCTTTGGCGAATCGGCCTGGGGGGCGTTGAGCCGGGATCCGGACAAATCGTTCGTCCGTACCGAAACGATCGCCGGGCGCAGTGTCGTTCGCGTGGCCGTGGCGGACACCATGGCGAGCCAGGTCTGCGTCGACTGCCATAATTCCCGCGCCGATACGCCGAAGAACGATTGGCGGCTGAACGATCTGCGCGGTGTTCTGGAAATCCACACCGACGTCACGGCGGCCCTGGCGCGCGGCGCCTGGATCGGGCGCGTCATTGCCCTGGCGGTGCTGGGCGTGCTCGGGGCGGTTCTGGCGCTGACTTATTTGCGCGCCCGCGAGGTCGTGATCAAGCCGATCGGCGGCATGACGAATTTGATGGGAGAGCTGGCCAACGGTAATCTTAAAGTCAGCATTCCCGGCCAGGACACGGCCGATGAAATCGGCGACATGGCGCGGGCCGTCCAGGTCTTCAAGGAAAACGCCATTGAGTTCAAAATGGCCCAGGACGAACTCGACCGGGTGAACGCAAAACTGACGACGCTGAACGCTACTTTGGAAGATCGAATAGATCAGCGGACCAGCGAGCTTTGGACCGCGAACAAGGAGCTGGAGGATTTTGCCTATTCGGTGTCCCATGACCTGCGGACGCCGTTGCGCGCGGTTGATGGTTTCAGCAAGATTCTACTGTCCCATCACCTCGACCAGTTGGATGACCGCGGAAAGCGGTATCTCGGTTTTATCCGCGCCGGGGTGCAGCGCGTCGGAGTCCTGATCGATGATCTCCTGAAATTGACCCGCTCGACGCGCGGCGATCTGGAGATGGAGGCGATCGACCTGTCCGATATCGCCACCCAAATCGTGGACCTGCTGCGCGACACCGACCGCTCTCGGGACTTGGTGGTGGACATCGAGCCCGGCATTAAGGGATATGGAGAATCGCGGTCCATCCACGTGGTTATGGAAAATCTCCTCGAAAATGCCTGGAAATACACCCGCGATGTAGATCATGCCCATATCGCTTTCGGCGCCCTCGAAGTGGACGACGGCGTTCAAGTCTACTTCGTGAAGGACAACGGCGCCGGCTTCGACATGCGATACGCGAACAAGCTGTTTGCGCCGTTCGAACGGCTCCACTGGGACGGCGAATTCGAGGGCAACGGCGTGGGACTGGCCATGGTGCAACGGATCGTTGTTCGACATGGCGGCGGGGTTTGGGCCGATGCAAGGATCGGCAAAGGGGCGACGTTCTATTTCACGCTGTCGGATCCGAAACGCCGGAGCTTGAACAATTCGGATCGGGGCGACGTAATCGCGGAAATGAGTCACGAGAACTTACCCGCTTAGAGCGCTCTCCGGATAATTTGATCCGCTTAACAACACGGGCGCGACGCAACAAAACAATAAAATAACCACCAAGGCGCAAAGACACGAAGGAATTCGCGCCTTGGCGGTGAAACCAGACACCGAGGGGCGACCCTCAGACCCGTTCGATCACCAGCGCGATGCCTTGGCCGACGCCGATGCACATGGTGCAGAGGCCGTAGCGGCCGCCGATGCGTTCCAGCTCGCAGAGCGCGGTGGTGGCGAGGCGGGCGCCGCTGCAGCCCAGCGGATGGCCGAGCGC
>CAZPMO010000034.1:4602-11391 GCA_964587515.1 uncultured Rhodospirillaceae bacterium
GATGGCGCCGCCATTGGGGTTGACGCGCGGATCGTCGTCGGCGAGGCCGAGCTCGCGGCTCACCGCCAGCGACTGCGCCGCGAACGCTTCGTTGAGCTCGATCACGTCCATGTCGTCGAGCCCGAGCCCCACCAGCGCCAATACCTTGCGGGTCGCGGGCACCGGCCCGATCCCCATGATGCGGGGCGGCACGCCGGCGGTGGCGGCGCCGAGGATGCGGGCGCGCGGGTTGAGCCCGTGCTTTTTGGCGGTCTCTTCGTCGGCGACGATCAGCGCCGCCGAGCCGTCATTGACGCCCGACGAGTTGCCGGCCGTCACGGTGCCGTCCTTCTTGAAAGCGGCGCGCAGCTTGGTCAGCGATTCCATGGTTGTGTCGCGCGGATGCTCGTCCGTATCCACCACAATGGGATCGCCGCGCCGCTGCGGCACCGTTACCGGCGTGATCTCGCTCGCGAACCGATCCGTGTCCTGGGCGTCCTTGGCCTTCGATTGGGACCACAGCGCGAACTTGTCCTGGTCCTCGGCGAGGTTCTCGGCGGTCTCGCCCATGGCGTCGACGCCGTACATCTCCTCCAGCTTGGGGTTCACGAAACGCCAGCCAATGGTGGTGTCGTAGATCTCGGTCTTGCGCGAGAACGCGGAATCCGCCTTGGCCATCACGAAGGGCGCCCGCGACATGCTCTCGACGCCGCCGGCCAGCGCCAGATGCGCCTCGCCCAGCTTTACCGCGCGCGAGGCCTGGGCCAGCGCTTCGAGTCCCGAGCCGCAGAGACGGTTCACCGTCGCGCCGCCGACCTCGATGGGCAGCCCGGCCAGCAGCCCCGCCATGCGTGCGACATTGCGGTTGTCCTCGCCCGCCTGGTTGGCGTTGCCGTAATAGACGTCGTCGACCGCGCCCCAGTCGACCGAGGCGTTGCGCTCCATCAGCGCCTTGATCGGCACCGCGCCGAGATCGTCGGTGCGCACCGCGCTCAACGCGCCGCCGTAGCGGCCGATGGGGGTGCGGATGGCGTCACAGATAAAGGCCTCGGCCATGATTTTTCTCCGGAATGGCTTGAATTCGCTGGCCCGCATTTAGAGCCGAGCAAGACGGTTGAGTCAATTGTCGGCCCGCAGCGCCGGCAGCACTTTCTCGCCGAACAGCTCGACCGTGCCGGCGGGATCGGTGGCGACACTGACGGTAAACATCACGCGCTTGAGCCCGGCGTCGCGCGCGGCGCGGAGTTGCGTCAGACATTCATCCGGCGTGCCGACGATGGCGAAGCGCCCGGCGAGATAGTCATGGAGGCCAAGCTCGGTCACCAGTTTTGCGTCCGCCGCGCCGGGCCGCGTCGAATAGCGGCGCCTGAGTTCCCTGACCGGTTCCCGCAGATCCTCGGGCACGCCGCGGCTGGCGAGGTCGCCCGACAGCACGTAACCGCCGGCGATGAAGGCCAGGATCGCGCCGATCTTGTCGCGCGCCGCATCGCCGTCTTCGTGGCAGTCGAGACACGCGATCTGCCAACCCTCGACCGTGTCGGGTGCGCGCCCGGCCGCCGCCGCGCCTTCGGCCACCGCGCCTTCGGATTGTGTCAGCGTCTCCGACGTGATGCCGAAATTGGCGAACACGCCGTCCGCGACGCCGCCCGCCAGCGCCAACGTCCTGGGCCCGGAGCCGGCGAGAAATATTTTGGACGGCGATTTCACCCAGGGGATATGCCCGGTCATGCTGTCGAAGGTCGCGGGCTCGCCGCTCAACAGCGCCTTGATATGGCGGATGCCGGCCTCCAGATCGGCAAAGCGCGAACCTTCGACGCCGATGTTTTGCGTGCCGCTATGGCCGGCGCCGATGCCGAGCACGCAGCGCCCGGGCGCGATCAGGTCGAGCGAGGCGATCGCGGCCGCCGAGACGGCGGGATGGCGCGACGCGAGGTTGGTGACGCACAGCGCGATGCGGGCGCGCTCGGTTTCGCGCGCCGCGATGGTGGACGCGACCCAGGGATCCATGGCGTTGCCCGGCGTATCGGCGATGCCGATCATGTCATAGCCATACCGATCCGCCGCCGCGGCCATGCGCTCGGTCAGCGCGACATCATAGGGCCAGAAGAAAAAACCGACTTCCATTTCCAATACTCCCTGCACCGCTCCCGATATGTCATGCCCGGGCGCGACCCGGGCATCTCGGAAATTCTGAAACGTGGATTGCCGGGTCAAGCCCGGCAATGACAGTAAATGGGAAAGGCGCTTCGGAGTCCATCTGCGGACATGTAGACTGGACCAAAGGAAAACCAGGGAGGCGCGGAATCATGTCACTGACCGTCGAGCATATCGGCCAACGGCCCGCCATCGCGGTGGAGCATGGCGGCGAGGGGCCGCTGGTGATGTTCCTGCACGGCATCGGCGGGCGGCGGCAGAATTTCGCGACCCAGCTTCCCGTCTTCGCCAACGACTGGCACACGGCTGCCTGGGACGCGCGCGGCTATGGCGACAGCGACGATTATCGCGGCGCCCTCGACTTCAACGATTTCAGCCGCGATCTGGTGCGCGTGCTGGATCATCTGAATGTGGAGAAGGCGCATCTGGTGGGCCAGTCCATGGGCGGACGCATCTGTCTCGACTTTTACGCCCTGTTCGCCGACCGGGTGGCGACGCTGACGCTGTGCGGCGTGCATGCCAGCTTCGGCGAATTCACCGAGGCCGAGCGCCGGGAATTCGTCGACCGCCGCCGCAAACCGCTGATGGAGGAAGGCAAGACCCCGGCCGAGATGGCGCCGCCGCTGGCCCGCCACCTGCTGGCCCCCGACGCGCCCGATGAGGTGTTCGACCAGGTTGTCGCCAGCGTCTCCGCCCTGCATGTGGAGTCCTATGTGAAGACCATCGAGGCCACCACCCATTACGACCGCAGCGGAATCCTGAGCGAAATCGCGGCGCCCACCTTGGTGGTGGTGGGCGAACACGACGCGCTGACCTCGCCCGCCATGGAGCGCGAGCTTGCCGACCGCATCCCCGGCGCGCGTTATGAGCTGATGACCGGCTGCGGCCACATGGCGAACCTGGAGCGGCCCGAAGAGTTCAACCGGATCATCGGCGACTTCGTCACCCAGCATCGCGATCTGGCGCGGTGAGCGAGGCGTCATGGACCTCGGCATCTCCGGCGAAAACGCGCTTCTGATCGGCGGCACCCAGGGGCTCGCGCTGGCCTGCGCCTGGGCGCTGAGCGAGGCCGGCGTCCGACTTGTGATCAACGGCCGCGATGCGGAACGCGGCGAGGCCGCCGTCGCCGCGCTGGGCGGCGATGCGCGTTTCGTCGCGGGCGACATATCGGACGCGGACGCGCGGCGGCGCATCGCCGACGAGGCGGCGGCGATCGGCGGCCCGTTTTCGATCCTGATCAACAATGCCGGCGGCCCGCCGCCCGGACAGTTCGGCGAGCATGACCGGGAGACCTGGCTCGCCGCCCTGGAGACCAACATGCTGGCGGCCATCGACATGACCGAGCGCTGCCTGCCGGCGATGATCGAGCGCGGCTTCGGGCGCATTATCAACATCACCTCGTTCGCGGTGCGCGAGCCCTATCCGAACCTGGTGCTGGCCAACAGCGTGCGCGCCGGGCTGCACGGCGCCATGTCGACGCTGGCGCGCGAGGTCGCGGCCAAGGGCGTCACCGTCAACAACATCCTGCCGGGGCTGATGGACACCCCGGCGCTGCAACGGGTGTACCGGGCGCAGGCGCTGCGCGAGAACATCAGCGAGGACGACGCGAAATCCCGCATGGCGGAGACCATCCCGGCGCGACGGCTCGGGACCGAGGACGATTTCGGACCGCTCTGCGCCTTCCTGTGCTCGCGCCACGCGGGCTATATCACCGCCCAGAACGTGACCGTCGACGGCGGTCTCGTGCGGGCGATCCTGTAATGCTGACCGGCGACATGCTGAGACGGTCCAGGGAACGTTTCCCCGACAAGACCGCCATCATCTGGGGCGAGCGCCGCACCTCCTATCGCGCGCTCGACGCCGACGCCAACCGTCTCGCCCACGCGCTGCTGGGACTCGGGCTCCATAAGGGCGCGAAAATCGCCATCGTGTCGCGCAACAGAACCGAATACGGCATCGTATTCTTCGGCGCGGCGAGGTCGGGTCTCGTCCTGGTCAACGTCTCGGTGCTCTATGCGCCCGACGAGCTCGCCTATGTGCTGGACAAGGCGGATGTGGAGGCGTTGATCGTCGAGGATATGTTCGCCGCCAAAATCGCCGGCATGCGCGACGATCTGCCGAAGATCCGCCATGTCATCGTGATCGGCGATGCCGGCGAAGAACGATCGTTCGATGATTTCCTCGAAGGACGGCCGGAGACCGAACCGGAAATCGAAATCGACGAACAGGACCCGTTCTGCATGACCTATACGGGCGGCACGTCCGGCATGCCCAAGGGCGTGCTGGCCAGCCACCGCGCCCGCGCCGTGACCGCGCACACGGTCGCGCTCGAAGAGGCGCTCGACGAGCGCGACGTTGTCGGCATCGTCACGCCGATGTTTCATATCGCGGCGTTGAACATCATGTTCCAGCCGGCGATCCTGGTCGGCGCGACCACGACCCTGTTGTCCAAGTGGGAGCCCGACGATTTCGCGGCTCTGGTCCGGCGCGATTCCATAACCGCCAATTTCATGGTGCCGACCCAGGCCGCCATGGTGATGCAGGACGCGGATTTCGACGCCGCCCACTTCGCCAGTTGGCGCAAGCTGAGCTTCGCCGGCGCGCCCATGCCCGATTGGGTGCAGCGCGCGTTCATGGAACGCCTGCCGGGAGTGCGCCTTACCCAGATCTACGGGCAGTCGGAGATGGGCGTGATCGCGGCGCTGCCATATTGGAGACTGGCGGAAAAGCTGGGCTCGGTCGGTCGCCAGGCCTTCAACGTCGATATCGCCTGCGTCGATCCCGAAGGCAACCCGGTGGCGCCCGGCGAGGTCGGCGAGATCGTTTCGCGCGGCGACAATGTCATGACCGAGTATTACGGCGAGCCGGAACAGACCGCGTCCTTCTTCAAGCTGGGCGACGGTTGGGGCTGGTCCGGCGACCTCGCGACGGTCGACGCGGACGGTTACTTCACCTTGGTCGACCGGTCCAAGGACATGATCATCTCGGGCGGCGAGAACGTCTACCCGATGGAGATCGAGAACGCGCTCTATACCCATGAAGCGGTGGCCGAATGCGCGGTGTTCGGCATCCCGGACGAGACGTTCGGCGAGGTCCCGGTCGCCTATGTCACCCTCAAACCCGGCGCCGTGGCGACGGACGAGGAGCTCATCGCCCATTGCGCCGGGCTGCTGGCGCGCTTCAAACGGCCGCGGCTGGTGAAATTCGTCGACGACTTCCCGAAGACGCCGATCGGCAAGATCCAGAAGACGATCCTGAAAGAACCCTATTGGGTCGGCCGCGAGAAGGCGATCTGATCGGGATCACGCTCTAAGCGGCGCGGCCGCTCCTTAGTACCTTGCCGGGCATCTGGTCGGATCGCGTGATCCGGTCGACCCCGTCGCGGCGCAGCAATTCGCCGTTGACGATCACCGCGTCGACGCCACGCGCCTGCGACACCAGCCGGTCGGCGCCGGCCGGGAAATCGTGGACGCGCTCCAGCGGCCCCGCGCCCACGGTGTCGGGATCGAACACCACCACATCGGCGGCAAGGCCCTCGACCAATCTACCGCGATCCGTAATACCGAAAATCTCGGCCGCGTTGCCGGTCAGGCGATGCACCGCGGCCTCCAGGCTGAGCGCGCCCTTGTCGCGCACCCAGTGGCCCAGCAGGTGGGTCGAAAAGCAGGCGTCGCAGAGCTGGCTGGCATGGGCGCCCGCGTCCGACAGCCCCAGCACCGTGTTGGGATCGGCCAGCAGATCGGCGATTTCGTCCTCCTCGGCATTGGCCAGCGGAATACGGAAACGCGCCTCGAGATCGGATTCGAGTGACAGATCGAGGGCGAGGTCTATCGGATCGACGCCCAAATCCGCCGCCGCCGCGCGCAGGTTCCGTCCTTCGAGCTCAGGATGGGACTCGCACCAGGCGATCTCGGCGTGGCGCCACGAGCCCCGCACCTGGAAGCCGGCGCGTTCGCGATCGGCGTCGGGATCGAGCTCGAATTTCATTTCCGCGCGGAAGCCGGGATCGGCGTAAATCCGTTTCTTGCCGTCGAAATCGGCGGCCCGTATGGCGTCGAAAGACGGGAGTCGCTCGATGGCGAAGGGCTGCGAAAACCGCATCTCCATGGTCAGCGGCCGGCACGACACCTGCGGATGGATGGCCAGACCGCGCGCGTGCTGCTCGGCGGTGCGCGCCAGATGACCTTCGATATATTGCCGTCCCTCGTCGCCGCGTGTCAGCAGCGCGGTCCAGGTGACGGGCCGCCCGGTGGCCTCGGCGATGGCCGAGAGCCTGTCGTGATCGGGATAGCGCCCGGTCGCGGTCTGGAAGATGCCCGCGCCGGCGTCGCGCATGGCGCCGGCGAAGCTCAGGGTTTCGTCGAAGGCGGCGAGCCGGCTCGGCACCGGCAGCCCGTCGAACCCGTGATGCAGGTCGGACGTGGAACTCGAAAACCCGATCGCGCCCGCCTCCAGCGCCTCGGCGAGGATGGCGCGCATGGCAGCGACCTCGTCGCCCGTGGCTTCACGTTCCACCGCGTCGCGCCCCATCACGTAGAGCCGGAGCGGCGTGTGACCGAGAAGCGCGGCGACATTTATCGAGACCCCGCGATTTTCGATGGCGGCGAGATATTCGGGGAACGTTTCGAACGGCCAGTCGCCCAGCCCGGCGGCGGG
>CAZPMO010000034.1:11410-32771 GCA_964587515.1 uncultured Rhodospirillaceae bacterium
TCCGCGCTCATGCCCTCGACGCGCTCCAGCGTGCGGATCATCAGGTCGCGATGGTCGGGCCGGGCCGGCGCGATGCCGAAGCCGCAATTGCCGAGCACGGCGGTCGTGACCCCGTGCCACGGCGAGACCGTCAGCATGGGATCCCACATCACCTGGGCGTCGTAATGGGTGTGCAGGTCGATGAAACCGGGCGCCACCACGCGCCCCGTCGCGTCGATGGTCTCGCGCGCGTCGCCCGGCGCGTTCCCCACCGCGACGATGCGCCCGTCATTGATGGCGACATCCCCCGGCCGCGCCGCCGCGCCGGTGCCGTCGATGATCGTCCCGCCGATGATCCTGATATCGTAATCCATGTCCGGATGCTGGCCGTTATCACCCTGCGACGTCAAGGGCGTTGCATTACGGGGCCGCTGTTCGCACACTCGGGAGACCATCAGGGATGGGGCGATAGCGTTTGATGTTAGAATGAGCCGACATCCTTCGAGACGCGCCCTTCGGGCGCTCCTCAGGATGAGGAGATTTCTAGCTTTCCTCATCCTGAGGAGCGCCCGAAGGGCGCGTCTCGAAGGACTAGGAAAGTTTCCAACCGCCAATGCGCTGCCCCTGCCATCAGGGAGATGACCAAATGACCGACCGTTACGCCGATTACGAACGGCTGAAGCTCGACTACCCGGCCCCGCGCGTTCTCCAGATCACGCTGGATACGCCGGGTAAGCTGAATGCCGCCGATTCAGTGATGCATGACGAGCTGGGCCGCATCTGGCGCGATATCGACGCCGACGAGGATATATCGGTGGCGATGATCCGGGGCGCCGGCAAGGCGTTTTCGGCGGGCGGCGACCTCGACATGATCGACGGCATCATCGAGGATTTCGACATCCGCGCCCGCACCTGGCGGGAAGCGCGCGACATCGTCTACAACATCATCAACTGCTCCAAGCCGATCGTCTCGGCGATCCACGGCCCGGCGGTCGGCGCGGGACTGGTGTGCGCGCTGCTGGCGGACATCTCGATCGCCGCGAAATCGGCCCGCATCATCGACGGTCACACCAGGCTCGGCGTCGCGGCCGGCGATCACGCCGCGATCATCTGGCCGCTGCTGTGCGGCATGGCCAAGGCCAAATATTATCTGATGCTGTGCGAGCCCATGTCCGGCGAGGAAGCCGAGCGCATCGGGCTGGTCTCGCTCTGCGTCGAAGACGACGAACTGTTCGACCGGGCGCTGGAGGTGGCCGAGAAACTCGCCGCGGGCGCGCCGCACGCGGTGCGCTGGACCAAATACGCGCTCAACAACTGGCTGCGCGCCATGGGGCCCAGCTTCGACGCATCGCTGGCGCTGGAATTCCTGGGTTTCTCCGGCCCCGAACCCAAGGAAGGCCTCGCCTCCCTGCGCGAAAAACGCCCCCCGAACTTCGATCCCAAGGCGGGGGTGTGATCAGTCCCGGAAGTTCAGATATTGCAGGGGCTGGTCGATCTTCATGCCCTTGACCAGATCGATCGCGGCCTGCAAATCGTCGCGCTTCTTGCCGGAAACGCGTAGTTCGTCGCCCTGAATGGCGACCTGAACCTTCATTTTCGCGTTCTTGATTTCCTTCACCACCTTCTGGGCAAGCTCGCGTTCGACGCCCTGCTTGATGACGACCTTCTGGCGCAGCGCGTTGCCGCTGGCCTGTTCGGGCTTCTGGAAATCAAACGCGCCGGGGTCGACCTTGCGGCGCGCCAGATAGCCGCGCAGCAGTTCCTGCACCTGTTTCAGCTTCATCTCGTCGTCGGCGTTGAGGGTCAGAGTCTCCTCGGCTCGATCGATCGAACATTTGCTGCCCTTGAAATCATAGCGCGTGCCGATTTCGCGCATCGCGCCCTGCACGGCGTTGTCGACTTCCGGAATCTCGGTGCGTGAGACGATATCGAATGAAGGCATGGCATGGATTCTCGCTGTTGGGTGGGACGAGGCGTTTATAGACCCGCCCCGGACGTTTCGATAGCGCGACGTCAGGAGGCCCTGGCCGGCGCGGTCTGGTCCGCGCGGATGATGTAATAGGTCGAACCGCAGATCACCGCCGCGCCGGCCCAGATCCAGATGTCCGGCACCTCGTCGAAGGCGAAGAACCCGATCACGGCGGCGAACGGAAGCTGAAGATAATAGGCCGGCATGACGACCGCCGGCGGCGCGAGGACGAACGACCGGGTGAAGCTCTGCTGGGCCAGGAACGTGACCACGCCGAGCACGACGAGAACCGGCGCGTCCGCCCATTCCGGCGTCCGCCAATCGGCGAGAGCCGGCGGCAGCGCGAGCAGGCCCATCAAAAAATAGTTGTAGAATACGACCGCGTTGGCGTCCTCGGTGGTGGCCAGAAATCGGGTGAACACGTTGGATGCGGCGAACGTCGCCGCGCACAGCATCATGACCGCCAACCCCCATGATAATTCGGCGAAACCCGGCCGGGTTATGATCAGCGCGCCGAGGAATCCGACCCCGAGAGCGATCCAGCGCTTGACGCCGACCGGCTCGCGCAGCGCGATCGCGGCCAACAGCACCGTGAACAGCCCGACCGTGAACAGCAACGCCGTCGCGTCGGCCACCGGCAGTGTCTTGACCGCCTCGAACAGGCTCGCCATGGCGATCATCGCGAACACGGCGCGGAAACCGTAAGCCTTGTAGCGCCGCGTCCGGAGCTTGGCGTACCCGCCCCGCAACAGCCACGGCACCATCAGCAGGGTCGACAGCGCCGTCTGCAGGACGACGATTTCGAAGACGCCCAAACGACCACCCAGCGCACGGCCACAGACATTGATGCCGGCGAAGAACAGCGCCGCCGAGACCATCCACCAGACGCCGCGCACCGTTTTCGTCATTACTCTCAGTTCCCTCCCTGTCGCACGCGCCGGGCGAAACTTTATGGTGTGCCGGTGGGCGTGTCCATCGACGCCCATTGACCGTTCGGGAGCAATCGGGACGCGAGGGAAAACCGGGATAATATCGGCGGGCGCGTGACGGGGCGGGCGCGGTGTGATTAATTGATTTCAGTTCAAAATCATAAGCCCGGCGGGCGGTGAAAATAAAAGGGGGATTCGTTCGCATGAAGTTCGGCATTCTGTTCACATCGCATCCCGATATCGAAAACGAGCCTTATCCCCATCGCGCCGTGCACGCCCGGGTTACCGCGCAGATCCTCGAGGCCGACCGGCTGGGCTACGACACCGCCTGGCTCGCGGAACATCATTATTCCAACAAGTACGGCATCATGCCGGACCCGTTCGCCTATATCGGCTATCTCGCGGCGCAGACCGAGCGTATCGGGCTGGGCACGGCGGTGATGACTCTGCCGGTCTATAATCCGCTGCGGGTGGTCGAAAATTCCGCGTTCGTCGATATCCTCTCGAACGGGCGGTTTACGCTCGGCATCGGCTCGGGCTACCGGCCCTATGAATTCGAAGGGCTGGGCATTCCGTTCGACGAGCGCCACGACATCCAGGAAGAAGCCATCCCGCTGCTGCTGGAAGGCTTCCACAAGCGCCGCCTCAGCCATGCCGGAAAATATTTCCAGGCCGAGATTACCGAGGATTATGAAATCTTCCCGGTCAGCATCCAGGAGCCACATCCGCCGCTGTTCATGGCGGCGGGATCGGAGCGCTCGATCGGGGTAGCGGGACGGCATGGATTCGGGCTGATGCTATCGACGCTTCCCGGCTTCGAGACGCTGGCCGAGCAATGCGATCTTTATCGCAACGAGCTCACGAAGGCGCCGGCGCCGTTCGACGGCAACCCGGCCGCCGGCGAAACCGATATCGCGCGCTGGGTCTATGTGGCCAACAGCGACGCCCAGGCCAAGGCCGACAGCGAAAAAGGCCTGCTGCATCATCTGAAGAATTTCATGTCGAAGGGCACGGCGGGCTATCTCGGCCGGGTTTCTGAGAAAGATATGGCGGTCGAGCTCGATTACGACCAGCTCGCAGAGACCACCATCATGCACGGCTCGCCGGATACGGTGATCCGCCGCCTGAAGGAGCTGCGCGCGGCGACCGGCGCGACCTCGCTGCTGCTGCACTACCCGCCTTATTACGGCAACGAGAAGGCGCTCGCGAGCATCCGTTTGTTCGCCGAGGAAGTGATCCCGGCGCTGCGCGACGGGTAAGAACATTCGGACAGAACGCTAGGGAGACAATCCATGGAAGTGGGATTCATCGGACTCGGCAGCATGGGGGGCGCGCTGGTGCGCCGTCTGCTGCTGTCACGCGGATTACGCGTGTTCGATCTGCGCGAAGACGTCGTGGCCGACTGCGTCGCGGGCGGCGCCAGCGCGGCCGGCAGCCCGGCCGAACTGGCCTCGAGCTGCGACGTGGTGCTGACCTGCCTGCCGACCTCGAACGAGGTGCGCACCGTGATTTTCGGCGATGAGGGGCTGGTCGACGGGCTGGCGGGCGACAGCGTGGTGGTCGACATGACCACCGGCGATCCCGGTGAGACGCGCGCCATGGCCGCTGATCTCGCGGAGCGCGGCATCCATATGATCGACGCGCCGGTCAGCGGCGGGCCCATGGGCGCCGACGCGGGCACCATCGCCATCATGGTCGGCGGCGACGACGCATTGTTCGAACGCTGCTGCCCCATCTTCGAGGACATCAGCCCGAACGTGTTCCATGCCGGCGGCGTCGGCGCGGGCCATACCATGAAGCTGGTCAACAACATGACCTCGGCCGGCAACCGCGCCGTGGCCATGGAAGCCATCACGCTGGCCGCCCGCAACGGTCTCGACCCCCGCGTCGCGGCGGAAATCATGCAGAAGGGCTCGGGCCGCAGCTTCATGACCGAAGTGGTGTTTCCCAACTTCATCCTCGCGGACAAGCTGGATCAGGGCTTTACGCTCGGGCTGATGCACAAGGACGTCTCGCTCGCCACCAAGATGGGCAACGACAGCGACACGCCGCTGATGCTGGGCAATATCGTACGCGGGATATTAAAGACCGCCATCGACGAGATGGGCGCCGACGCCGATCTCAACATGCTGATCCGGATGTACGAAAAAGCCGCCGACGTGAAGGTGACGAAAAGCTGATACCACCGGTCGATATCTTGTAGGGGCGGGTCTCTGACCCGCCCGCGGCTGCTATCAAGCACTGATGGTTATCGATTCGCGTGATCCGACCGTTAGCGGGCGGGTTTGAAACCCGCCCCTACAAATATGGAAACGTCCGGGTTCATGCCATCACCACCAGCCCATCGACGGCGACGACGCCGGCGCCCGCCTTGCGCACGATCAATGGGTTGATCTCGGCTTCCGCGACCGGGTTTCCGTCAAGCCGCGCGAGGTCGGACAGGGCGGCGACGGCGTCGGCCAGCGCGGCGCAATCGCCCTCCGGCAGCCCACGATACCCGCGCAGCGGCGCAAGCCCCGCGACCTCGTCGATCATCTCGCGCGCGGTCGCCGCGTCGACCGGCGCCATGCGGATCGCCACATCGCGGTGAATCTCGGCCATCACCCCGCCGACGCCGACCATCACCACCGGCCCGGTCTCCTCATTGTCGCGATAACCGACCAATATCTCGGCCAAGCCGGTTTCCATGCGCTGAACCAGGATGCCGTCGAGTTTCGCCTCCGGATGGGCGGCGCCGACATTCGCGAGGATACGCGCGCACGCCGCATCGAGCGCGGCGGCGTCGGCGATATCAAGCTCGACACCGCCGGCCTCGGTCTTATGGGCGATGTCGGCCGAGAGGATCTTCGCGGCCACCGGATAGGTGATACCCGCCCCCTCGCCCGGCCCGTCGATACGGCGCACCTCGGCTTGCGGAACGCCAAGCGCCGCGAATATTTCGCGCGCCGCCAATTCGTCGAGCACCGGTCCCGCCGCACGGCCAAGCGCCGCCTCGACCGCTGCGAGATCGCGCGTCGGAGCGGGCGTCGCGGCGGGCGGCTTGCCGTCGAGACAGGCGCGGAGCGCGTCGGCGCAGGCTTCCGGCGTGCGAAAGGCGGCAATCCCGGCGGCGCCCAGAAGTTCCAGCGACCGGTCGGCCTGCGGCACCAGGAAGGCGGCGAGCGGCTTGGCCGCAATGCGCCCGGCATCGAGGATGGGCTCGACCGCGACCTCGGGGTGGAACTGCGCCGAAGAGCCCACCACCGCGACCACCGCGTCGCATTCTGGCGCGGCCATCAGTTCTTCCAGCGCCGCGCCGTAAATATCCTTGCGGGCGCCGGCCATGGTGACGTCGATCACCGGCGCGTCACCCACATGGATGCCGAGCGGTTCGAGGCGCGCGACCAGGCGTTCCGGCGCGGAGATGGTCTCCACCCCCATCGCGCCGAGGCGGTCGACAACCAGGGCCGCGCCGCCGCCGGTGGTGGTCAGCACGGCGACCCGCTTGCCGCCTTCCGACCTGGTCGCCATGGCCAGCGGCGGCAGCTCCAGCAGGGTTTCCAGCATGTCGACCCGCAGGATACCGTGGTGGCGGAAGAACGCGCCGGCCGCCGCGTCGGAGCCGACGATGGCGCCGGAATGGGAGACCGCCAGCGCGCGCCCGGCGTCGGAGCGGCCGAGCTTATAGACGATCACCGGCTTGCCGGCCGCATATGCGCGCCGCGCCGCGGCCGCCAGCGCGTCCGGGTCGCGGATGGTTTCCAGGAACAGCAGGATCGCGTTTGTTTTCGGATCATCGACAAGCATGTCGGTGATCTCGCCGACCGACAGATCGGCCTCGTTGCCGATCGAGACCAGCCGCGAGAAGCCCATGCCGCGCGCCTGACCGCGCGAGATCAGGGTGCCCAGCACGGTGCCCGACTGGGAGACCACGCCGAGACCGCCCTTGTTGAGTTCGGGCGCTTCCAGCGCCGCGTTGACGGTGATCGCGGCGGCGCGCGTGTCGATCACCCCCATGGAGTTGGGCCCGATGATCCGCATGCCGGCGTCGCGCGCGGCCGCGACGATCTCCTGCTGGCGGCGCAACCCTTCCGCGCCGGCATCGGCGAAACCGTCGGAATAGACGCTGGCGACGCGCACGCCGGCGCGCGCGCAATCGTCGATCACGGCCGGCACCGCGCCCCCGGGCACCATGATCAGCGCGTGATCGATGGGACCTGGCGCGGAAGCCACATCCGGGTAGGCTTTTTCGCCCAATACTTCGTTCCGCGCGGGATTGATCGGCACGATGCGGCCCGCATAGCCGTGCTTGACCAGGAAACGCTGCGGTCGGGCGGTGTTCTTCACGGGATCGCCGGACGCGCCCACCAGCGCGACCGCGCGCGGCCGGAACAGGGCGTCGGCGAGGCCGGGTTCCGCCACTTGCCTAGCTCGTCCTGGGCGGGCGCTGGGAGAAGCGGCGCTCGAAGATGGTCTCGGCGATGCGGTTCTTCATCATTTCCGGCGAGCCGCCGGCGATCATCCAGCCGCGCGTGCGCCGGAAGCAATATTCGACCAGGCAGTCCTGGCTGTAGCCGGCGCCGCCCATGATCTGCATCGCCTCGCTGGCGGTCTCGAATCCGACCCGGTTGCAGAACGCCTTGGCGATGGAGGTTTCCTCGGCCGAGGGGAACCCCTTGTCGGCGTTGCAGGCGGCGCGGTAGAGCAGAAGTTGCGCCGCGTCCAGGTTCATTTTCATGTCGGCGAATTTCCATTGCAGCCCCTGGAATTCCGCCAGCGGGCGGCCGAACTGTTCGCGGGTCATGGCGTGATCGCGGGCGATTTCGTAGGCGTGGCGACCCAGCGCCAGCGCGCGAGAGGTGTTGCCGATGCGCTCCACATTGAAACCCGCGATCTGTTTGCGGAAACCGCCCTCGCCCAGCAGCACGTTTTCCGGACCCACATAAACGTCCTCGAAGTAAAGCTGCACCCATTCCTCGCCCGACAGGAACCGCGTCGGCTGGCCGGTGGTGAAACCATCCGAACCCTTTTCGATCAGCACCGAACCGATGCCGTCGACGCCGGGCCCATAGCGGATATAGGCCAGAAGTACGTCGGCGTGACGGCCATGGGTGGTGAAGACCTTGGAGCCGTTGACGCGGAACCCGTCGCCGTCGGGCGCGGCGCTGGTCTTGAGATCGGTCACCGCCGAGCCCGCCTCGGGTTCGGTCATCGCCACCGCGATCAGCTTTTCGCCGGCCAGCATGGGCCGTAACAGGCGTTCCTTCTGCTCGTCGTTGCCATATTCGGCGAGCACCCGGATGGGCCCGAAATTGCCGGCCTGGATCACGTCGGCGCTGCGCGGGCAGACCGACGCCACCGCCTCGATGGCGAGCACCGCGTCCATCAGCGTGCCGCCCTGGCCGCCGTCCGCTTCCGCCATGGTGATGCCGAGCAATCCCTGATCGGCCATCAGCTTCGCCACATCCCAGGGATAAGCGTCGCTATGGGCGCGTTCCAGCGCGCCGTCGGCGAGGTGACGCCCGGCGAAAGCGCGCACCGCGTCGCTGAAGAGAAGCTGCTCCTCGGTCAGGCTGAAATCCATGTCAGGCGGTCGCCGCCGCGCGGGCGCTTGTGCCGATCGGCAGGTCGTGGATCGAGGGCAGCGTCTCCAGCGCCCAGGCCGCGTCCAGCAGGTCGCGCGCCGGCGCATCGCCCATTACCGGCGCGGCAAGCTCGATATATTTATCGGAGATCTGCGCGTCGGTGAACGGCGCGTCGGGATCGCCGATGCGGGTCGGCTGATAATGCTCCAGCACACGCCCGTCATTGGTCTCGATGAAGACGCGGGCGGCGCGCCGGTGCGGGAAGCCCGCGTCGATCTCCTCGTCGAGATAGACGTCGACCTTGGGCGCGACGGCGGAAACATCGGCGTCGCGAAGCCGATCGTGGGTGAACGCATCGAGCCGCGCGTTGCCGTACTTGATGCCGTTGGCCACCAGATAGGGCACGGAGAAGCGCCCTTCGACCGGCGTCTCGTGGCTCTTGCCGGCGCAGATATCGACCGTCGCCGAATAGCCGCCGACCCGGACATGCTTGATGTCGGCGAGCGTCAGCCCGTGTTCGTCCCGGAGCGCGATCGCGCCGTCGATGGCCGAGAAGGTGTGGCCGCAACAGCCGTGGTTCTTGGTGGTCATGCGGGTGATGTTGTAGGTCTCGCCCAGCCCGTCGGTGACCTTCGACCAGTCGCAGCCTTCGCTCATGGCCGCGCCGTAGCCGACCTCGCCTTCCAGGATATCGAGCGCGCCGGTGATGCCGTTGCGCGCCGATTGCGCCGCCAGCAGGCCGGAATCGGCGGCGTGCGCGCCGTGCATGGGCTTCGCGAGATTGTCGGAGCGGAAGGTCTGTTGCAGCCCGGCGGCCATGGTGCCGGCGATGCCGAGCGCGTTGGCGATCTGGTCGCGGTCGAGGCGGAAGGCGGTCGCGGCGGCGGCGGCGGCGGCGAACGAGCCGTTGGTGGCGGTATTGTGCCAGAATCTGTAATGGGCGCGCCCCATCACCACCGCGATGCGGGTGCCGATTTCATAGCCGACGATCACCGCGCGCAGAAAGTCCTCGCCCGAGAGATTCTCGTTCTCGGCGGTGGCCAGCGCGGTCGAGACCGTGGGCGTACCGGCGTGGAACAGCGCGTCGCGGAAGATGTCGTCGAATTCGACCGTGTGCGAGGCGGCGGCGTTGATGATCGCCGCGGTCCGCATGGTCGCCGGCTGGCCGGACGGGAACAGCCGCGCCTTGCCGCGCCCGATATCCTCGGCCAGCGCCGCGCACATGCCGGTCGCAGGCTGCAGGACCGCGCCCGGCGCGGTGGTGGCGAACCAGTCGATCACCGCCCGCTTGGCCCAATGAATGGCCTCGTCGGGCAGCTTGTGGTCGCGCTCGGCGACGGCGTAATCGGCGATGTCGTGAATCAGCATGGCGTTATCCTTCTGTCTTGCCGTGGGTGAGCGCGGCCTCCATCAGGCGCGCGAAATGCATGGGCCGGCGTCGCGCGCCGTCCGTGATCTGCTGGCGGCAGCTTGTGCCGTTGGCGATGATGGCTGTGTCGTCGTCGGTGGCGCGCACCGCCGGCAGCACGTCGAGCTCGGCGATCGCCATGGAGACGTCGTAATGCTCGGCCTCATAGCCGAACCCGCCGGCCATGCCGCAGCACCCGGTTGCGGCGATCTCGACCTCGAGGTCCGGCACCAGCCGCAGCGCCTCGCCCAGCGCGGCGGTCGCGGCGAAGGCCTTCTCGTGACAATGGCCGTGGACCAGCGCCTTCTTCCAGGAAACCGGGCCGAGCGGCAGATCGAGCCGGTCGGCCTTGGCCTCGGCGGCGAGAAATTCGTGCAACAGCATCGCGCGCCCGGCCAGCGCCTCGGCCGCGTCGCCCATCGACATGGCGCGGTATTCGTCGCGGAGCGTCAGCAGGCACGACGGCTCCAGCCCGATCACCTTCACGCCGCGCTCAACGAAGGGACGCAGCGTCTCGATCACGCGCCGCGCCTCGGCCCTGGCCACGTCCACGTCGCCCACCGAAAGATGGGTGCGCCCGCAGCACAGCCTGCGCCCGCCATCGGCCGGTGGCGGCACGTGCACGCGATAACCCGCCGCATCGAGCACACGGCGCGCGGCGCGCGCGTTCTCGGGCTCGAACCAGCAATTGAAGGTATCGGCGAACAGCACCACCTCGCCGGCGCGGCCGGACCCGGTGGCGCCCGTCTCGCGGAAGGCGTCACCGCGCCAGCGCGGCAGACGCCGCCGGGCGCTGAGCCCGAAGACGGTCTCGGAGATCGCTGCGAGCCCCGGCACGCGGTCGCGGAGATTGAGAATTGCGCCGAGGCGCGCCGCCCATGGGGCGTAGCGGGGCAGACCCGCGATCAGCCGGTCGCGGCGGCTGGGGGCGCGCGATTTGCGGCGCTGGTAGAGCGCCTCGATCTTCATGCGCGCCATATCGACGCCGGTCGGGCATTCGCGTTTGCAGCCCTTGCAGCCGATGCAGAGATCCATGGTCTCGGCGAACGCGTCGGAAGCCAGCGCGTCGGCGCCGAGTTGGCCCGACAGCGCGAGGCGCAGCGTATTGGCGCGGCCCCGCGTGACGTGGCGTTCCTCGCCGGTGGCGCGGAAAGACGGGCACATCACGCTGGCGTCGCGCTTGCGGCACTCGCCGTTGTTGTTGCACATCTCCGCCGCGCCGGCGAAGCCGCCCCAGGCGTCCCAGTCGAACGCGGTCTCGAAGGCGGGCGCGGCGTAATCCGGCTTGAAGCGGAACAGCGCGCGATCGTCCATGCGCGGCGCATCGACGATCTTGCCGGGGTTGAACAACCCGTCGGGATCGAAGGCGTGCTTCACGTCGGCGAAGGCGCGCGCGATGCGGGCGCCAAACATGGGTTCGTGGAACTCCGAACGCGACAGCCCGTCGCCATGTTCGCCGGAATGGGAGCCCTTGTATTCGCGCACCATGGCGAAGGCTTCCTCGGCGATGACGCGCATCCGGGTCACGTCGCCCTGGTCCTTCATGTTCAGGACCGGGCGCACATGCAGGCAACCGACCGAGGCATGGGCGTACCAGGTGCCATGGACGCCGTGGCGGTCGAACACTTCGGTCAGGCGCGACGTGTAATCGGCGAGGTCTTCCAGCGGCACCGCGCAATCCTCGATGAAGGACACCGGTTTGCCGTCGCCCTTCATGGACATCATGATGTTGAGCCCGGCCTTGCGCACTTCGACGATATCGCGCTGGAAAGCGGGATCGACCGCCTCCAGCACCGCGCCCGGATGCCGGTGATCCGCCATCACCTGGTCGAGACGCTTGAGCGATGCGGCGAGCGCCGCCGAATCCTCGCCGGAGAACTCGACCATCAGCACCGCATCGGGGTCGCCGCGCGTGAAGCGCGCGACGATGTCGCGATAGACCGGAATATCGCGCGCCAGCCCCAGCATGGTGCGATCCATCAGCTCGACCGCCGTCGGTTTCAGCTCGACCAGATGGCGGCTCATCTCCATGGCGTCGCGAAAGCGCGCGAAATGGCAGATACCGAGCACCCGGTGCGGCAGGACCGGCTGCACGTCGAGCTCCAAGCCGGTAAAGAAGCCCAGTGTGCCCTCCGAACCAACCAGCAGCTTCGCCATGTTGTGGCCGTCCGGCCCGATGGTGTTGATGTTGTAGCCGCCGACGCGGCGCAGCAGGTTCGGAATCCGGTTGGCGATCTCGTCGGCCTCGCGCCCGGCCAAGGCGCGCATCTCGGCCACCAGCGACTGATATCTCCGGTCGCCCTCAATCGCGCCGGCGTCGGCGGGGGTGTCGGCGAAACGCATCGCCGCGCCGTCGGCCAGGATCGCGTCGATGGCGTGAACGTTGTCGACCATGATGCCGTAGCGCAGCGAGCGCGCCCCGGCGGAATTGTTGGCCGCCATGCCGCCCAGCGTGCATTGCGCGCTGGTCGAGGGATCGACCGGGAAGAACACGCCGTACGGCCGCAGCCACGCGTTCAGCCGGTCGAGCACCAGCCCGGGCTCGACGGTGACGCGCCTCAAATCCCCATCATAGGAAACCACCTTGTGGAGATGGCGCGAGGTATCGACCACCAGCGCCTCGCCCACGGTCTGGCCGCACTGGGACGTGCCGCCGCCGCGCGGCAGCACCGGCACGCCGTGTTCGCGCGCGATCGCGATCGCGGCCGCGATGTCCGCGGCGGTCTTGGGCACCACCACGCCGATCGGCTCGATCTGGTAAATGGAGGCGTCGGTGGAATAACGGCCGCGGCTGAAGGCGTCGAACAGCACCTCGCCCTCGAGCTCGCGCGCCAGCCGCGCCGCCAGCGCGCCGTCGCCGATGCGGGATGAGGTCCTTATCGTCGCGTCACCATCCATGATGGCGCGATCATCGACCCCACGGGCATGCCGGTCAAGAAGTGGGGCCGGGGCAGTGACCCTGTTCGAAAGACGGGAAAGCGGTCGAGATCGACTGGGATTCGAACTGCCCATTTATCCGAGGCCGGTCATTCGGCCACGTAACGACCATGATCGAAACCCAATCATTCGGAACAACTACTTTTTGGCCCTCACCCGACTGGTACTGGAATTATTCGCGGCCATGGATGCGTATCGCGGGGTGTTGGTTTGTCGACCCAGGTCCGATTTCTCCGCCGGGCGGTGGGAAGTCCGGTGCAATCGGATATTTCGGTGCAAGAGCGCGGCGACGAACAGGCTCAGAACAATAATCAATGCTACCGCGTCACCGCCCCACCAGGAAAATTCCCTCGCCCGCCACATCACAGGGCCCGCCAGGTAGACGACAACGATGTGAAAGGAAAATACCTGGATCGAGTGTTGGCCTAGAAATGCGAAGGGTCGCCAGACGAAAAGTCTCGGAAAGCGCTGGCTTAAACAAAAGATGAGGTAGGCTATCGAGTTCCCCGTCCTTGACGTTGACTTCGAGCAGCCAGTACACGTTGTCACTCATGCCGTATGCCTCCTTCTATAGACGCGAATAAATGCCGTTACTATACACGATACGGCTGTGATACGTCAGGTGCGGGAACGCGCCGGCGACGAACTAAAAACGCACCAATATTGACACCCGCCATGCGGGCGTGGAATTATCACGGCCGTTCGTGCAATCGATTGCAGAGAAACCACCGCCCGCCAGCCTACGACCGAAAGGGATCCTTCATGGCACTGGATATTCCCGAACCGAGAATTATCACCGCCGCCGACGTGCTCGACCCGCGCTATAACTGGGACCGGCCGATTCCGGCGCCGGGCCACACAGGCGTCGACTTCGAGGAACGCGTCAATTTCCAGCGCCTGCATGCTTACCGGCTGGCCCGTTCACGCCAGGCGCTGGCCGATTCCAATCTCGGCGCGCTGTTGTGCTTCGACGTGAACAATATCCGCTACATGACCTCGACGGTGATCGGCGAGTGGTCACGCGACAAGATGGGCCGCTATGCCTTGCTGGCCGCCGATTCGGAACCTCATATCTGGGATTTCGGATCGGCCGCGGCGCATCATCGGCTGCACTCGCCGTGGCTGCCAAACGCCTGCTGCCACGCCGGCATGGTGGGGTTGCGGGGCACGGTGCCGCCCGACGCCGGGCTGATGAAGAA
Organism: uncultured Rhodospirillaceae bacterium; assembly: GCA_964587515.1. Lineage (GTDB taxonomy): Bacteria > Pseudomonadota > Alphaproteobacteria > MPNO01 > MPNO01 > CAZPMO01. The sequence continues at coordinate 25,396 of CAZPMO010000034.1, forward strand.
AGCGGCCGAGGAGATCAAGTCGCTGATGATCGAGAACGGCGTCGGCGACCAACCCTTGGGCGTCGACATTGTCGAGCCGCCGATGATGTTCGAGTTGCAACGCGCCGGCATCGAGGTGCGCGACGGCCAGCAGGTGATGCTGGATGCGCGCGAGATCAAGTCGCAGGACGAGATCATTCTGCTCAACCAGGCCGCCGCCATGGTCGACGGCGCCTATCAGATGATCCACGAGACCATGAAGCCGGGGGTGCGCGAATCCGATATCGTCGCCGCCGCCAACAAGATGCTCTACGAGATGGGCTCCGACGATGTCGAGGCGATCAACGCGATCTCCGGCGAGCGGTGCAGCCCGCACCCGCACAATTTCACCGACCGCATCATCCGCCCCGGCGATCAGGCGTTCTTCGACATCATCCAGTCCTATATGGGCTATCGCACGTGTTACTATCGCACCTTCAACATCGGGCGCGCCACCGACGCGCAGTCGGATGCCTACAAGAAGGCGCGCCAATGGATCGACGCCTCGATCGCCATGGTGAAACCAGGCGTCGGCACCGATCAGATCGCGGCGGTGTGGCCCAAGGCCGAGGAGTTCGGCTTCGCCAACGAGATGGAAGCCTTCGCGCTGCAGTTCGGCCACGGGCTCGGCGTCGCGCTGCACGAACGCCCGATCATCTCGCGGTTGGTCTCGTTCGACGATCCCATGGAGATCAAGGAGGGCATGGTGTTCGCGCTCGAGACATATTGCCCGGCAAAGGACGGCTATTCGGCGGCGCGTATCGAGGAAGAGGTGGTGGTCACCGCCGACGGCTGCCGCGTCATCACCCTGTTCCCGGCCGAGGAGCTGCCGATCTCGAATCCGTATTAGTGTTGCAGGGTTACCGGGACCGCGACACACTTCGGTCGTCACCCCGGACTTGATCCGGGGCCCAGCGATCCTTCGGGAGGGAGCCGTTTCGGAATGGATTTAACTGGGCGCCACCGCTGGACCCCGGAACAAGTCCGGGGTGACAGGCGGAACCGGGGTGACAGTAAGCGAGAAATAAACGGGGAGGCCATCAGTGGCGACAAAACCAAAAGCCAAGGCGAAACCGAAAAGCGCCGCGAAGCCGAAATCGAAATCCGGGGCGAAAACCAAACGCGCCAATGACGATATCGGCGAAGAAAGCCGTCTTGAACTATGGCGTCAGCAGCTCGTTGTGCGCCATGTGGAGCAACGCGCCCAGGATCTGTTCCTCCAGAATCTGATCAAGGGCACCACCCATCTCTCGGTCGGCCAGGAAGCGGTGGCGGCCGGGTTCGGCGTCGCCATGCAGCCGGATGATTACACCTTCTGCACCTATCGCGGCCATGCGCATACGCTGGTGCGCGGCGCTTCCATGACCGGGGTGCTGGGCGAGCTGATGGGCCGCGAATGCGGTCTGATGGCCGGCAAGGGCGGCTCCATGCATCTGACCAGCGTCGAACACGGCGCCATGGGCTCCTACGCCATTATCGGCGCGCATCTGCCGATCGCCACCGGCGCGGCGTGGTCGGCGCAGTATCGCGGCTCCAATCAGGTTTCGGTGTGCTTCTTCGGCGACGGCACCACCAATATCGGCGCCTTCCACGAGGCGCTGAACTTCGCGCAGATCTGGAAGCTGCCGGTGGTGTTCGTGTGCGAGAACAACCTCTATATGGAATACACCCCGATCGGCGACGTCACCGCGGTCGAACACCCCGCCGCCGACCGCGCGTCGGCCTACGGGCTGGAGCGCATCATCGTCGACGGCAACGACGCCGACGCGGTCTATCGCGTCGCCCAGACCGCCTTCGCCAAGGCGCGCGCCGGCCACGGCCCGTCGCTGATCGAGGCCCTGACCTATCGCCATTACGGCCATTCGCGCGCCGATCCCGGCGCCTACCGCCCCGACGAGGAGGTCGCGGCGTGGAAGGCCCGCGATCCGATCCCGTTCTACCGCCAGCGGTTGGTCGATTTCGGCATCACCAAAAAAGTGGTCGACGCGCTGGAGAATAAGGTTCTCGCCGAGGTCGACGCCGCGGTCGAGTTCGCCAAGGGCTCGCCCGAGCCGCCCGACGACATCCTCCATACCGAGGTGTATGCCGATGGAGGCGCGTCATGGCGGAACTGACCTATCGCGACGCGGTCGCCGCCGGCATCGCCCAGGAGATGCGGCGCGATCCCAATGTGGTTTTCCTCGGCGAGGATGTCGCCGCGGCCGGCGGCGTGTTCAAGACCACGGTCGGACTGCTGGACGAGTTCGGCCCCGGCCGGGTGCGCGACACACCGATTTCCGAACAGGCGATCCTCGGCGCGGCCATGGGCGCGGCGATGACCGGCCTGCGCCCCATCGCGGAGATCATGTTCTCCGACTTCCTGGCGGTGTGCTGGGACATCGTCGCCAACGAAATGGCCAAGACGCGGTACATGACCAACGGCCAGACCGTCATGCCGGTGGTGGTGCGCACCGCCAACGGCGGCGGCGCGCGGTTCGGCGCGCAGCATTCCCAGGCGGTCGAGAACTGGGCCATGGCAATCCCCGGCCTGAAGGTGGTCGCGCCGTCCTGTCCGGCCGACGTGATCGGCCTGCTGGCGGCGGCGGTGCGCGAGGATGACCCGGTGATCTTCTTCGAACAGAAATCGCTGTACGGCGTGAAGGGCGAGGTGCCGGACGGCGAACATGTGGAGAAGCTGGGCACCGCCAAGGTGCTGCGCGAAGGAACCGACGTGACCATCACCGCGCTGGCGCTGATGGTGCCGCGCGCCATGGAGGCGGCCGAGATCCTTCAGGCCGAGCACGGCATCTCGGCCACCGTGATCGACGTGCGCTCGCTGGTGCCGCTCGATACCCAGACCATCCTTTCCGAGGTCTCGAAGACCGGCCGGCTGGTGACGGTCGAGGAGAACCCGCGCCTCTGCGGCTGGGGAGCAGAAATATCCTCCATCGTCGGCGAGGAATGTTTCTACGATCTCGACGGGCCGATCGTGCGCATCACCACGCCGCACATCCCGCTGCCCTCGGCGGACTATCTCGAGGATCTCGCGCTGCCCTCGGCGGCGCGCATCGTCGAGACCATCCGCACCTCGATCGACTGAGGAGGCGGCAATGGATATCGTGATGCCGCAGCTGGGCGAGACGGTTACCGAAGGCACCGTAACCGTCTGGCGCAAGAAACCGGGCGAAACGGTCAAGGCCAACGAAGTGCTGTTCGAGGTCTCCACCGACAAGGTCGAGACCGAGATTCCCGCCCCGGCCGACGGCGTGCTGACCGAGATCATGGTCGGCGAGGGCGAAACCGTCGATGTCGGGGTCACCCTCGGCGTGCTCGAAGGGGAAGGCGCCACGTCCACGGCAATCACGGGCGTCGACGTGGTCATGCCGCAGCTTGGCGAGACGGTCACCGAAGGCACCGTGACCGTCTGGCGCAAGAAACCGGGCGACGCGGTCTCGCCCGACGACGTGCTGTTCGAGGTCTCTACCGACAAGGTCGAAACCGAGATTCCCGCCCCGGTCGCCGGCGTGCTGACCGAGATTCTGGTGGGCCAAGGCGAGACCGTCGATGTGGGCACGCGGCTCGGCGTGATTTCGGGCGCCGCCACCGCCGCCGCGCCGGCGCGTCCGACGAAATCAACGCCGGCGCCCACAAGCACCGGCAGTGGCGTCGGCGCTTTGATGCGCTCGGTGCGCAACCGCGACGCGCGTGGCTTGCCGTTGTCGCCGGTGGTGCGCCGGCTGATCGCCGAGAACGGCCTCGATGCCGACGCCATCGCGGGCACCGGGCGCGACGGCCGCATCACCCGGCGCGACGTGATGAAGGCGCTGGGCGGCCCGCCACGCCCGACACTTTCGGGCGACGAGGCGACGGAAATCGTGCCGCTGTCGCGGCTGCGCAAGCAGATCGGCGATCATATGGTGCGCTCCAAGACGACCAGCGCGCACGTGTTGCAGGCCGTCGAGGTCGAATTTCACCGCGTCGAGGAGGCGCGCGCCGCCCACCGCGAGTCATGGCGCGCGCGCGAGGGCTTCGGGCTCACCTATCTCCCGTTCATCGCGCGCGCGGTGTGCGATGCGATCCCCGATTTCCCCAACGTCAACGCCTCGATCGAAGGCGACAACATGATCGTCCACCGCCGCGTCAATCTCGGCGTCGCGGTCGATCTCTCCTTCGAGGGGCTGATCGTGCCGGTGGTGAAGGACGCCGGGCGCAAATCGTTGCGCGAAATCGCGCGCGAAATCAGCGCGCTGGCGGAGAAGGCGCGCATCGGCGGCCTCGCGCCGGACGACCTCACCGAAGGCACCTATACGCTGTCGAACTCCGGCCCTTACGGCACGCTGATCACCGCGCCGGTCATCAGCCAGCCCCAAATCGCCATCCTGTCGACCGACGGGGTGCGCAAGAAGCCGGTGGTGATCGAGGGCCCGCAGGGCGACGCCATTGCGATCCGCCCGGTCGGGGTGCTGGCGCAGTCGTTCGACCACCGCGCCATCGACGGCGCCTATTCCGCGGCATTTCTGGCCCGCGTGCGCGAGATCATCGAAACCCGCGACTGGTCGGCGGAACTGGCGTAAGGGATGGAGAATTTCACGCCGGTTTCGGCGTTGATCGGCGGGGCGCTGATCGGCGCGGCGTCGGCGCTGCTGCTGTGGTGCAACGGGCGCATCGCCGGCATCAGCGGCATTGCCGGCGGCCTGCTCGCGCCGGGGCGCGGCGACTGGATGTGGCGGGCGCTGTTCGTCGCCGGGCTGGTCGGCGGCGCGGCGATCTATCGCCTGACCGGCGGCGCGCTGCAATCCATCGAAATCAACCCGTCGCCGGTATTACTGATCGTCGGCGGGTTGCTGGTCGGATTGGGCACCGGCGTCGGCGGCGGCTGCACCAGCGGTCACGGCGTCTTCGGCATGGCCAGGCTCTCGCCGCGTTCGATCGCCGCCACCGTGACTTTCCTGATCGTCGCCATCGTCACCGTGCTGGTGGTGCGCCGGGGGTTCGGCCTGTGAGCGGCGCGCGTCTCCTGATCGCGCTGGCCAGCGGGCTGATCTTCGGGCTGGGCCTCGCGATTTCGGAAATGGTGAACCCGGCCAAGGTGCTGGGCTTCCTCGACATCACCGGCGCCTGGGATCCGAGCCTGGTTTTCGTTCTGGGCGGCGCGGTGGCGGTCGGCTTCATCGCCTTCCGCGTGATCCTGAAACGCCCGGCCCCGGCATTCGCCGAGAAGTACGACCTGCCGACCAAAACGGCGATCGATCTAAGGCTGATCGGCGGCGCGGTTCTGTTCGGGATCGGCTGGGGGCTGATCGGGCTCTGCCCCGGCCCCGCCATTGCCTCGCTCGCATACGGCAATCTCGAATCGGTGTGGTTCCTGATCGCGATGGCGGCCGGGCTCGGCGGCGCGCGGCTGGTGCGCTGAAGCGCGGTACGCGTTCTCAAGGCTTCTCCAACATGCCGCCGCCGAAGAATGTCGGCACGTAGCGCGGCGCGCCGATCGCCTGCATGAAGCGCCGCTTGACGGTGGCGGGATCGAGCGCGGCGGGCGGCCGCGCGGTTTCGGTGTCGGGCGCGGTGCCGAGGGCCAGGAGCGTCGCCGCGTCGGTCTCGAACGCATCGGCGAGCGCGGTTCGAAAGGCGTCCGTGGTCTCGATGGCATGGGCGCGCGCAAGACCGGACGCGCGCGCAAGACCGGCGATGTCGATAGTTTGACTGGCGAGCGCCTGGCCGCCCGAGGCGCCGTGGACCCCGTTGTCGATCAACAGCACCGTCAGGTTCGCCGGCGCAACAGCCGCGACCGTTACCAGCCCGCCCATATGCATCAATAGCCCGCCATCTCCCTCGACCACCACGATTTGGCGATCGGGCCGGGCGACGGCGAGGCCCAGCGCCAGCGGCAGCGCCAGGCCCATGGCGTCCTCTAAATAGAAATTCTCGGGCGCGTCCCGGAGCGTGGCCCACAGATAGGACGCGTTACCGAGCGCGGTGACCACCGCGGAATTCGCCGGCAGCCCATCGGCCAGCACGCGGTAGTAATCTTCCCGGCTGGGACGCTGATCATTCACCATTGGACATCCTCCTGCGACAGGAGGAGGACATACGGCGCGGAGGATTCCTCGGCGTAGGTCGCCGCCGCCTCGACCTGCTCGCCGATCGGACGATGGCGGTCGGCGACCGAAAAAGCGAGCCCGTAGCCCTGGAGCACCGGCTCCGTCACACGCCCCTTGGGGATATGGTAAAAAACCGGATCGTCGGCGGTGCCGCGATAGGACGCCAGGATCAGCAGCGGGAACTGATAGCGCTGGGCCAGACAGACCATGCCCGCGCCCATGCTGAAAAGCCCGGCATTCTGGACCACCAGCGCCGTCCGCGCGCCGCCGAGGCGCGCGCCGCAAGCGATCGCCAGCGCCTCCTCCTCGTGGGTCGCTCGGATCAGCGTCATCCACTCGGCGCGCTCCATCCTGACCAGCAGTTCGCCGAGCCAGCCGTCCGGTATGGTCACCGCGACCCCGAAGCCCAGCCGTTCGAGGGTTCCGAGGACCTCCGACGGACGGTGAGGCGTGTCTCCGTTCATTCGTCTCCGTACCCGATTCGATTGTTTCTCAAGACCGGATTTCCATCCGCGCCTCACAAAAGCCGCTGGTGAAACTTTCGTCAAGCAATTCGTCGACGCATACGATCTGGCTTGATTTTGGTGTTTTCACGGCTCTAGGGTTCATATGCCGTCGAAAAAAATATCGACGAAACAATAATCATCCCGGGTCGTGATTCGGCGCCATCATGGCGCTCAATCTCGAAATGGCGACGATCTCGCCGCCGTTGAGCCGCGCACGATGAGTTCGCAGGGCAGTCGGATTCGCGGCTCGACTGGCATCTCGTCGCCTTCGATCTCACCGAGAAGCACGCGCGAGGCCTCGGTGCCGAGATCGTAATGGCGGATGCGCACCGTGGTCAGCGGCGGCGCCATCTTGTCGATGAACGGCATGTCGTTGAACCCGACGAGGGAAAGATCGCCGGGACATGAAAGCCCGCGTTGGCGCAGCGCGTCGTAGCAACCGAGCGCGATCAGATCGTTACCGGCGAGGGCGGCGGTGAAATCGCCGTGCTGGTCGAGCAGCCCCGCGAGCGCGCGGTGGCCCGCCTCCACCGAATAGGACTCGCAATACGCCACCAGCTCGGGATCGGCCTCCAGCCCGTGCGCGGCCAGCGCCGCGCCCCAGGCCTGGTGACGCTGAAGTCCGGTGGACAGCGCCGGCGGCCCGGCGATATCGGCGATGCGGCGATGGCCCAGCGCCGCGAGATGGTCGACGGCCTGGCGAACGCCGCTTGCGTCGTCATTGACCACCGAGCGGATCGAATGATCGTCCACGTCGCGCAGGATCAGCACC
>CAZPMO010000035.1:0-32616 GCA_964587515.1 uncultured Rhodospirillaceae bacterium
GGGGCGCGCCCGCAATGATGTCTCGTCTGCGACTGGGAATCGTCGGCTACGGCCGTCTCGGAAGGAAAGTCGGCGACGTCTGTCGAGCGATGGGAATGACCATTAGCTATTTTGATCCACGTGTTGAGGGTGGTGTCGATGATTTAATGGAACTTGCCAGAAATGCCGACGTGCTTAGTCTCCATGCGGTCGTGACCGAGGAAACAAAAGGAATGGTTGGTCGTGAAATCCTTTCCGCATTGCCCGAGGGTGCGATGGTCGTCAACACGGCAAGAGGTGAGTTGCTCGATACCGACGCACTGCTCGATCTTTTGGAATCCGGGCATCTTCGATGTGCCGCATTGGACGTCATCGACGGCGAGTTCGAGCCCGAATTCCCGCGGCGCTTCCCTTCTTCTCGGCTCGCACGATACGCTCGAACCAATGATAACCTGATTCTGACGCCCCATATCGGCGGTTCCACCGTGGATGCATGGAGAGAGACGCAACGCCGGGTGATCGAGAAAGCATTGGAAGTGACGCGTGCTGACAAATAACGGAAAAATTTGGGCGCTCGTTCCCGCGCGCGGCGGCTCGAAAAGCATCCCGTATAAGAATTTGGTGCCACTTGCCGGCCGACCGCTCCTCGACTATGGCGTTCTGGCCGCGAAAGCCTGTGAGCGGCTTGACCGCATCATTTGCTCTACTGAAGACGATAATATTGCAGAGCGCGCGCGAACTCTAGGTATCGAGATTGACAGGCGACCCATTTCGCTCGCCGGAGACATGACGAAGGTCGAAGATGTTGTGCGGGAAATGTTAGCTCGCTTATCCAACGGCGAGAGCCGGTTGCTTCCCGACATACTCGTCCTCATTCAGCCAACCAGTCCGTTTCTTTGTCGTGAACATATCGACGCTGTTTTGGACGCTATGCTGGCCGACCCACAGTGCCGATCAGGACAGAATATTACACCAATTCCGCACAATCATCATGCGTTCAACCAGCGCTCCTTGGAAAAGGGGCGTGCCATACTCAAGTTTGAAAACGAGCGGCGGATAGCCTACAACAAGCAAAGCAAAGAACCATTGTACGGTTTTGGAAATTTATACGCGGCGCGCGCGGAAGCAATTCTTGACGGTGATACATTTTTTGCCTCTCCCGCCGTCGCAACTGTCGTCCCGAGACCTTATAATTTTGACCTTGACGGACCCTCCGATATCCCTTTCGCCGAAGCTATCTTGGGTGCGGGACTGGTTAAACTGCCGCATTTGGACGAACGCGAGGCGTATCGCTGAGCGCAGTGTGATATAGCTTGAATTGTGTTTTGCAGATATTATCAAAACATGATCGTTTTGCGGGTATTTTTCGGATATTGATTAGGTGAAAGCGAAGATTGATGGCCACCAGAATTTGGCTCTGCGACCTGACTTACACTCAGCAGACGATTTCATCGGATGTGATGCCTGCGGCTGTCGGTGGTATTGCTACCTATATCGAAAAAATTTTAGGGAACTGTGTCGAGACTCGGATCTTTAAGTTCCCAGAAGAACTTTGTACCGCCTTTGAAGAGGGTCCACCTCCGCACATCATTGGCTTTTCCAACTACATCTGGAATCGGGATCTCAGCACACAGTTTGCGAAGGTGATTAAGAGAAAGTTGCCACATATCGTCACGGTGATGGGGGGACCAAATTATCCCACCACTGAATTAGAACAAGAGGCCTTCCTGAGGGCTCACCCGATGATCGATTTCTATGTTGTTAAGGAAGGCGAAAAAGCATTTGTTGGCCTTGCGGAGTCGCTGATAGACAATAATTTCGAAATCCAACTGGTTCGTGACGACTTGCCATCGATCCACCGAATCGACGCCGCTGGAAATTTTCGGACCAGCCTTTCGATCGAACGTATTCTTGATCTCTCGGAAATTCCATCACCTTACTTGACTGGCAAGCTCGATCGCTATTTCGATGGTGCCATGCTGCCGATTATTCAAACCAATCGAGGTTGCCCATTTCGTTGCACATTTTGTGTTGAAGGTATGCCCTATTATTCGCGGGTGGCGAAGGGCAATGCGGGGAAGGTTACGGCGGAGCTGGAGTATATCGCCTCCCGGATGGCTTACTTGCGCGACACGAAAGATGGCCGCTCCGACTTCCATATCGCAGATTCGAACTTTGGGATGTACAAAGAGGACCTCGACATTTGCCACGCTATCGCAAAGGTGCAAAGCAAATACGGATATCCCGAATATATCAATGTTGCGACGGGCAAGAATCACAAGGAACGTGTTCTTGAAGCGTCAAAAATTATTGGGGGCGCTCTTCGTTTGTCCGGCTTGGTGCAATCGTTGAATCCAGTTGTGCTGAAAAATATCAACCGTGAAAACGTCAATGCGAAGAAGTTGCTAGAAATGGCTCTTGACGCCAGCGAAATTGGGGCGAATAGCTATTCCGAAATAATTCTTGCACTACCTGGGGATTCTAAAAAGATTCATTTCGACACGATCCGGGAAATTGTGGAAGCAGACTTCAACAATATCGCCCTGTACCAGCTCATGTTGCTTCCCGGAACCAATCTTGCGTCGGAAGAAAGCGTAAAGAAATGGCGCATGGAGACGCGGTACCGAGTCCTGCCACGTTGTTTCGGATATTTTGACGTCTTGGGAGAACATGTAAACGCGGCCGAAATAGAGCGCATTGTTGTGAGTAGCGAGTCCCTTACGTTAGACGATTATCTCGACTGTCGACGAATGCATCTGATTATCAATCTTTTTTATAACGATGGCATTTTTAAAGAACTGTTGCGATTGCTGAAGCTACTCGGAGTTTCCATATTCGATTGGCTTGAGAAAATCTGGCATTATCGAAATAATGGCGAGTTTGATGACCTTATCACTACATTTCTTGAGGAAACGGAAAGTGAACTTTGGGAAACTGAAGAAGACCTCAGGAGCTTCGTTCGTGATCGTTCTAACATTGAAAGATATATCGCGGCCGACCTGGGTGCGAACTTGATTTTTAAATATAGATCACGCGCCGTGATTGCCGATCCTGCATGTATTGCGTCGGTTGCGTTGGAGACAATCGACGCACTTTTTGACGAAAGAAATGTCCCGCCCCAGGCCCGCCAACTTGCGGCCGAGATTATCGAGTTCTCCCGCCTACGCATGACCAATATATTCGACAATATGGATGCCGTTCATCGAGCCATGTTCTCCTTTGACCTCAACCGCTTTGCCGACGACATCTTGCCCGACGACATTGACTCCTACCGGTATGCTGATCCGGTGGAGTATCGCTTTGCCCTGACCAGACATACGAAGCAAACAATCCGCAGTTTTTTGGGAACTTATGGTGACTCATTGATGGGATTGAGCCGCATTTTGAGCAAGGTGTACTTCCGAAAACTGCTGCGCAACGTCGAACATGAAGGCAAACAGTCGGTCCATCTTAATGAACGCGAAAAGACCCTTGGGCAGGGACAATTGTCAGGGCTGAACGAATTCGCTTGAATGCCCGCGCATCTGCCCGTCGCGCGTGAAATCGCAAAATAATCTGAAATTAATGAAAGACCTCGCAATATGAGAGTCCTTATCCTGGGAGGTGACGGCTATCTCGGTTGGCCGACAGCCATGAATTTGTCGCAGCAGGGGCATGAAGTCGCGGTCGTCGACAACATGATCAAACGGTATTGGGAAGCCGAACTCGCCGTTGAACCCTTGACACCGATTCGACCGCTGCCGACCCGCGTCAAGCAATGGAAGGCGGTCTCGGGCAAGGATATTCGCGTGTTCATCTGCGATATCGCCGAGAATCACCGATATGTCTACAATATATTCGACGAGGTGCGGCCAGAAGTCATCATTCATTATGCAGAGCAGCCTTCGGCACCATTCTCGATGATGGATAGAGACAAGTGCATCTCTACGCAGCGCAACAATGTTCTCGGAACTCTGACCGTCCTCTTTGCAATGCGCCATGCTTGTCCCGATGCTCACTTGATAAAACTTGGAACAATGGGCGAATACGGCACGCCAAACATCGACATTGAGGAGGGTTGGCTTGACGTTGAGCACAACGGCCGTAAGGATCGAGTCCTGTTTCCAAAGAAACCGGGCTCGTTTTATCATCTATCAAAGGTGCATGATTCGAACAATTTAGAGTTTGCCTGCCGAATTTGGGGCATGCGGGTTACCGATCTTAACCAGGGTGTGGTTTACGGACTTGATACCGAGGAGACGTGTCTGCACGATGACCTCATAACGAGCTTTCATTACGACGCGGTTTTTGGCACTGTTCTAAACCGTTTTGTGGTACAGGCAGTCCATGGTGTTCCTCTGACGGTTTACGGTAAGGGTGGCCAGACGCGCGGATTTCTCAATATTCGGGATACGCTCCGCTGTGTCGAAATTGCCTCCCTTAATCCGGCCGAACGAGGCGAATTCCGCGTCTTTAATCAGTTCACGGAACAGTTTTCGGTTCTTGAACTCGCCGAGATGGTGCAAGCGGTGGCGAACACGCGCGGCAACACCGGCACCCGCATTGATCACATTGAGAACCCGCGTATTGAACTAGAAGAGCATTATTACAATGCGAAGCACTCTGCGCTCGAAGATTTGGGACTTGAACCGAACAGGCTGACAGATAACGTTATCGGAGGCATGATGGATCTCGTTGAACGATATAAAGGACGCCTGGACCCCGACCTCTTCTCTCCAAGCATCAAATGGAAGCTGAATTGACACATTTTGCGACCAACTTCGAGCTTGACAGACATGGAATTGGTCCAGGGTCGCCCTGCTTCATCATCGCCGAAGGCGGTGTTAATCATTTCGGAGACATCGATAAGGCCTTCGCCTTGATCGACCTCGCAACCGATGCCGGCGCCGACGCCTTCAAGACGCAGCACTTCAAGACCGACCTTCTGGTCGGGCCGAGCGCGCCCGATTGGCGCGAGCGATTGCGAAGTAAGGAATTGCCGGACGAGGCCATCCTTCGAATGCGGGATTACTGCGAAAAGCGGGGAATCACCTTCCTCTGCACACCGCACGACGAGGCGGCGCTGGCGTTCTTGGAAGAGGAGGTTGGCGTTCCGGGCTACAAGATCGGATCGGGCGAGGTGGAAAACTGGCCCTATCTCGCGCGGATCGCGGCCCTCGGCAAACCGGTCTTGCTATCGACGGGAATGTACAAGTTGGATCAAATCGACGAAGCGGCAAAGGCCATGGCCGACGCGGGATGTTCGGAACTCGCTGTCCTTCATTGCATCACGAGCTATCCGGCCGATCCCAGCGTCATCAATCTTGCGGTAATGGCTCAAATTCGCGAATTCCATCCCGGGCCCGTCGGCTATTCGGATCATACGGAAGGCACCGCGGTACCGTTGGCGGCCGTGGCCCTTGGAGCCAACATCATCGAGAAGCACATCACCATCGATCGTAACGTCCCCAATGCACAAGACTGGAAAGTCTCCTGCGATCCGAGCAATCTTGCGCAATTTATCGCCGACATTCGGGAAATCGAATCCGCCCGAGGCGGGATGCCGAAAATCGTCGACGGTGCGGAGCACGCAGCCATCCTGTGGGCCCGCAAGAGCTTGACAGCGGTTCGCGAGATCGCTGCGGGAACAGAGATCAAGAAGGAAGATATTGTGGCGCAGCGACCCGGGTCCGGACTACCGCCATCACGAATATCTGACCTAATAGGTCGCCGCGCGCATACCGATATTCCGGTCGGAACGCCCATTGAGTGGACAATGGTCGAATGACGGGTCGACATCCAAAACCGTGCTGCTGAAATACCCGCTAAATTCTTACCTTTATCATTACGGATTAAAATTTGGGCTGCCCTTTCAGCTGTTGCGCCGAGTGGCTGATACTTGTGATGTCATGCGCCAGCCGGGCGATTATATTAGGCGTCGATATCTTGCCCGGGAATTGCTCAACCAATCGGTGTGGGGCTGCTATGTGTCTCGGAAATCTGCGAGCCGTAATTTCGGGCCGGGCGAAATTCCCGGCTTGGATCATTTGGCCGAAATTGGCCGGGAGATCTACCGGCGACGAACAGCGTCCGGTGGCCCCACGAATGCGTCCGCTGAGAATAACCCTTTCGCGCAGCTGCTCCATGAAAACGACTTCGTCGATTATCCGGAGATACTGGAAATTGCACTCAGTCGTCCGATCATGGAGATCATGTGCGGATACTTCGGAACGATCCCCAGACTCGATGATATCGACCTGTGGGTGACTGAACCCAATTCAAAAGACGGTGGTGACTTTGGCAGTCAACTTTTCCATCTCGACAAGCCGGACCGTCATTACGTCAGCCTGTTTCTCAACGTTCACGATATTTGTAAAGAGAACGGCCCGCTCACATTCCTCCCGGCGAATGCCACGGATCAAGTCCGCCGCAAGACTGCGTACGAAAAATGCTACTATCTTGGCAATGGTCGACTATCGGACGACCTGTTGTTTCAGCATACGGACCCGGGAAAATTGGTTCAATTGACGGGCCCGGCTGGCGCAGGCGGAATTGTCGACACGTCGGAATGTCTTCATTGCGGCAGCCGATGCCTTACCGGCAAGCGCGTGGTGTTCGTGTTCCGATTCACGTTGGCGCATAAGGCCGCGATCCGTCACGCCACCCATATCGCCAAGTTCTACGCTGGCTCGAACAAATACGCTCGTCTGTTCCTCTAATAAATAGTTTGCCCAACCGCATGCAGCATCTGATTCAAGACCGCACGTCAAATTTGGAGCTCGATCGCCGTTTCGCAAATATCGGAATCCGAATTTCCGCACCGAGTGGGCGGCTTGTCCATTACCTTGGCCGAATATTGAAAGAACGGCACGATGCGAAACTGCACCTATATGTTCGCAATGAGGTCGAACAAAAAGGCATAGCCCGGCAAGATAAAGAAGGCCTGTGGGATACGATCGAGATTGGCAACCTTCTCCATCGCGACCTGCAAGCGCCGGTGCACGACCCCAATACAGTGATTGCCCGCGCCAGGGTCTATGAAGCGAAAATCGGCGAGACGATTAACCGGCTGGCCATGGAACATCGTCAACTTGGTCGCGGATACAGTCCCGGCGGCGACGGTGCGCCGAGGTCGCCAGTCGTCGCGCGGGCGACTTACATTCAAATGCTCAATGCCTTCAATGAGACGCTCGGGTTCTGGGAGAAAGAAATCACGACGAAAAAATTAACACTGGTCCTCAATGCGGAAAAGTGGGTTGCTGCTCTCTGTCGCGCCCATGATGTGCAGTATCGAAAACTCGGTCTTGGCCGAACCGCGAATTTTCAATTTTGGGCAACCGACGAATATTTCACCAACCCGTTTCTGGAGCCGACTTATAACTCGCTGACCCACTGGCCGACGGCCGAGATAAGCGGTTCATATGCGGCTCAAATTTCCAAGAACAAGCGAATGCTCGCAAACGCATCATGGTTGGGGGCGGGGAAAAGCCTTCTGTCGAATTTCGTGCGCCGGCCGATCGATCGGCTGCGTGGAATTGACAGCGAAGGTCCCTCCCTGAGGGGCGCCATTCAGGCGTCTATTGAGCCGACGATGCGGCTGCGGAAATATCAGCGCCTTGCGAAGACCAAACTCTCTGATCTCGAAGGCAAATCATTCGTCTATTTTCCGCTCGGTAAGGAACCAGAACTCAGTACGATGATCCGTACACCGGAGTACCTGAGCCAGCAAGCTGCGATTATCGGTGTTTCTCGTGACCTCCCGGCGGGCGTCTTGCTGGCGGTGAAAGAACATATTCCGGCGACAGCCCAACGAACCTCCGGGTTTTACGAGCAAATAGCGGATCTCAAAAATGTCGTTCTCATCGACCTCTTTGAACCCTCAATCGAACTGATCCAACGGGCCGCCGCCACAATCACCAATATTGGCAGCGCGGGGACCGAAGCGGCCATATTGGGACGACCCGTCATTCAGTTCAGCCCACATACGCATAATCATTTTCTCCCTCACGTCATGACCGTGACGTCCGAGCGCGAGCTAAAAGGTTTCCTCGATCGTGCCTTGAATGAAGAGATGGACCTCGCGCAGGCGCGAGAAGACGGCGCTCGGTTTTTCGAAGCGATCAAGAATTCATGCTTTGACATGGGAAGCTTTCTTCGGGTCCGCGGGGGAACTTACGGTGCCACGCTAGAAAACGCCGACGTTCTATATCACGGGCTTGTCCGAAGTCTCAATGCGAGCACCGAAGTGACTGGAGTAGAGCTTGCAACCCGGCATATTTAAATCTTCTCCATCACGGATACCGTCGTGTCATCCGTCAAATCGATTGCCGCTGGAGCCTCAGGTGGATGGAAACTTTTCCACCAACACCGGGCCGGCTAACGAGCAAGGCCAGGACCCGTGATGAGTGGATCAGCGTTACCCGGATCCCCCCCTTCGCCCTGTCCGCTAAGGGTCAATCTCCGCGATGAGTTCGGCTGGTCGCGCACCAAAATCGATCAGGATATCCTTTGGTTTAAGGGCTACCTTCATAATTCCGGTGGTGCCGACTCGCTCATTCGGTCGCTGACAAAAGCTGGACCCGGTGACGCGGGTCACGCTATTGCGAATCTGGACGGCCACTTCGCGCTTATCTTTCAGGGTGCGGGTTGGGCGATCGCGGGAACTGACAAAATTGGTAGCGTGCCGATCACCTTTGCCAAAACTGAGGCCGGATGGGTTGTCGATGGACAAGCCAAACGCTTGGCGCAACGATTTGGGTTGAGCCAGATTGATGATGCAGCCCTCCTGTCGATCGCCTCGGCGGGTTACACGGTCGGGTCAGCAACTTTAATTAGTGAACTCCAGGCACTCGCTCCCGGTGAAATTGTGGTGTTTCGCGATGGGTTCGAGGACCCGTGGCGGCATCGCTATTATGTTTATTCTCCGAGACCGCTGGACGACTTTACCTCACGCGACGACCTGCTTGACGTTACTCGGCGGGTATTCGAGAAAATGATTGCCGGACTGGACGATCGGACGGTCATGGTCCCCCTATCCGCGGGGTACGATTCCCGGTTGGTAGTCAGTGCTTTGGCCGAACTTGGTTATCGAAACGTCCGATGCTTTTCTTATGGACAGCCCGGGAATCACGAAGCGGCGGGCGGCAAGCAAATCGCCGAACGACTCGGTTACCCTTGGACGTTCATTCCGCATCGACCGGCGCAACAGAGGTCTTATTTTAAAAGCACCGAGTGCCGCGAATTCGAAGACTTCGCCGATACTTTGCAGGCCATCCCATTTCAGCAGGATTATCACGCGGTCGCTTCCTTGAAACAGAGGGGTTACGCCCCGGAAGATGCGGTTTTTGTCAACGGACAAGCCGGCGACTACACGTCCGGCAATCACATTCCCGAATCCCTTTTCGAGCCGAGCGATGAGACCTCACATGACTTTCGTTGGCGACGCCTGCTCGATGCCGCGACCGCAAAACATTTTGATCTTTGGTCGAGTCTAAAGACACCGGAAAATATGGCGGTCGTCGAAGATTTGCTTCGTACCGATCTTGAAGAAATGGATCTCAAGCTCGACGATCCCGCCAACGACTTCGCCCTATTCGAGGCGTCCGAGCTTCGCAATCGCCAATCAAAATACGTCATCGCCGGTCAACGCACATACGAGTGGTTGGGGTTCGAATGGCGCCTGCCGCTCGGGGATAGAGATTATTTGGATTACTGGGCGGCGGCCCCCCTTGCCCACAAGATTAATCAGCGTCTCTACCGCGATAACCTTGTTGCGGCCAATTGGGGGGGAGTTTGGGGAGAAGGGTTCTGGCCCAAGCTGAAGGTCGTGCCAAGCTGGATGCGCCCCCTGCGATTTGCCGCGAAGGCCGCACATGCGCCCCTCGGACGTGACCGATGGCACAAATTCGAACGACAATACATCGCGTGGCGAACCGACTTGGTTTGCAACTACGCCATCGCACCCTATGAAACCGTCGCCCGTGATCGGCGCGGACATCGAAATGCAATTTCCTGGCACGCCGCGCGTTATCTGGAGCGAAAGGGCTACGCCATTGCCGGGACGACGGTCGAAAGGATGGCGTGATGCGGGTGATGGTGGTTGCCCGGCTCTTCTCTGGCTTCGCGGATGCCTTGGCGAATGAAGATTGGCAACCGAAAGGCGTGCCCGCGATTGGCCGGCTCCTCGAGGGGATCGCGGCGCATCCCGATCTGGAACTCTTGACGGTCTTCACTTGCAAGGATGCCTATGAGGGTCGATTTAGGCGCGCCCGCCGGATGACGCTCGACCCGCTCGGCCAGGTTCTGGTTTTGCCCTGGTCACCGCGGCCCTTACTCGCCCGCTTGCGTCTTGACGGAATCCTCCGCGAGCTCTCGCATCTCGTACGATGTCTTTGGCTCTATTTCAGATTTCGCCCTGACGTAACTTACTTCACCAATGCGAATTTCCTGATTGCCGGGACCTTTGCCCGCCTCGGCCTTGGCCGTGTCGTCCTCCGATATCTCGGTATCCACCCAGAACAGAAGCGTCTCGCGACCGCCAGAGGGGGGTTGCAACGATGGTTCTACCAGGCCCCCTTCGACCGTGTCATCTGCACCCGCGACGGTTCGGGCGGCAACGCCTATCTTCCCCGACTTTTGAATCCGAGAACACCGTGCGGCATCCTTTTGAATGGCGTCGACTTCAGCCATGCTGATGCCGATGCGGTTGCGCGGCTCAAACAGGAACACGGATTGGAGAACTGCACCGTGATCACTTTCGTCGGCCGACTAGAATCCCACAAGGGTTGTCGGGAGTTTGTCGAGGCCGTGCTGGAGACATTTCAAGGAAACGATCACCGCGCGGCCGCGATCGTGCTGGGCGACGGAAATTTACGCGGCGAGTTGGAAGCCTTGATCGCGGCGGCACCCGAGGGGAAACGGGTCATGCTGCTTGGGTCGGTGCCGCAGCGGTGGGTGCGTGCTTGGCTCGACTTGACCTCGATCTACGTGTCGATCAACAAGTTTGGAAGCCTGTCGAACGCCAATCTTGAGGCGATAGCCGCCGGGAAATGCGTGGTTGTTCTGGAGAAAGAGCTGGCGACATATACGGACGAGGAAACGGAAGAGATACTGCCGCCCGGCAGCGTTATCCGCATTCCGAGGGAGAATATCGCGGGCGAACTTGCCGCCATCCTGCGCCGACTATTGCAAAATCCGGACGAAATATCGGCCGTGGCCGCGCGCGCGCGGGCCGTCGCGGCGGAAAAGTTCCAATCCTGGGACCAACGCGTCGACCAGGAAATCACCCTGCTGCAGGGATAATGTTATCGTCATGATTGAACAAATGAAATGAACAAGCGGCACCTCCGAATCTGTCAGATCGGCGCCGGACAATGGGGTCAGAACTTGATGCGAAATATCGCGGCAAGTCCGAACGCCGTGCTTTCGGCCGTGTGCGACAGCCGGACTCAAGGACTCGAGGCGGTCGCCGCTCGATATTCGGATGTGCGGCGTTACACGGATATCGATGCCGCGCTCGACGATGATGAAATCGACGCAGTCGTGATCGCCACCCCGTCCGGCATGCATTTTGAGCATGCGTCGAAGGCACTGGCGGCGGGAAAGCATACCTTTGTCGAGAAACCCCTGGCGGAGTCAACCTCCCAAGCGATTGAGCTGACACAAATGGCCGAAGCCGCCCGCGTTAAATTGATGGTCGGGCATACCTTTCTCTTCAACAACATCGTCCACGACGTAAAGAGCCGAATCGATGCCGGCGATCTTGGCAAGATTTATTGCGCCTACAGCCAGCGTCTTAACTTGGGACGGTTCCGTCGCGACTCGGACGTCATGTGGACGCTGGCGCCGCACGATGTCTCGATCCTGAACTATTGGTTCGACGGTCCACCGCGAACCGTCAGCGCACGCGGCCACGTCTATATCCATAAGGGTTCGGATGTGGCCGAAGTCTGTTATGCCGAGCTCGATTACCCCGAGAATCGAAGTGTGCATCTGCACTTGTCCTGGCTCGATCCACAGAAGCGCCGCGAGATGGTCGTCGTTGGATCGAACAAAATGCTGGTCTATGACGACATGAACGCGGACGCGCATATCCGAATCTACGACAAGCGGGCGGAAGCCGAACACCAGAGCGACATCGCGGATTTCGCCGATTTCGCGACCCGGCTTCGAGCCGGCGATCTCGTCGTTCCCAATATTCGCATGGTGGAGCCGCTCGCCGTCGAAATCGGTCATTTCGTGGAATGTTGCCTTGACGACAAAACACCTCGTACCGATGGCCGGCACGCGACCGAGGTCATCGCGGTCCTCGAAGCACTCGGCCGTTCGATGGCGCGCAATGGGGCCACGGTCGAGGTCGATTCCCGTGCCGCGGCCACCGCCTGAACACGATCCCGAAAGGTTGAAAGATTGAACATCACGACCCCCGCCGAGGACAAGATTCCGCTCGTCGATCTTTCGGCGCAATACGCCGCCCATGAGGCGGAATTCAATGCAGCGCTGAAAGATTGCCTCACCCGATCGAGTTTCATCGGCGGACCGGATCATGCCGCCTTCGCCGAGGAATTCGCAAACTGGTGCGGCGGGGGTCATGTCGCCCTCGTCGGCAATGGCACCGATGCGCTGAACCTGGCCCTCGTCGAGACGCTTGGTCCCGGTGATGGCACGAATGAAGTCATCACCGTCAGCCATACTTTTATCGCGACAACGGAAGCGATCACGGCGGCGGGCTACCAACCGGTTTTGGTGGATGTAGATCCCGATACCTATTTGATGGATCTCGCCGCATTGGAAGCGGCCGTCGGACCCAAAACCCGCGCCATCGTGCCCGTCCACATATATGGCCAGATGACCGCCATGGACCGGGTTGCCGAAATTGCCGAGGCGCATGATCTTAAAGTAATTGAGGATGCGGCCCAGTCCCATGGGGCGACTTGGAACGGAGATCTGCCGGGGACGCTTGGCGACGCCGCCTGTTTCAGTTTCTATCCGGGCAAAAATCTCGGCGCCTGGGGCGACGGCGGCGCGGTATTCACCCGTGACTCCGATCTGGCCGATCGAATAACCCGGCGCGCCAACCACGGTCGTCGCGACAAATACCTGCATGATTTTGAAGGTATGAATTCTCGGCTCGATGGCCTGCAGGCCGCGATTCTTCGCGTAAAACTACGCCACATCGACGACTGGAACGAGCGCCGGCGTCAAGTTGCCGGTTGGTACGATGAATTGCTGGCCGGTCATAACGCGATTAAGCTGCCGACAACGGCGACGGGCGCGCGACATGTCTATCATCTCTATGTCGTCCAGGTTGATGCCCGCGAAGACGTCCGCCAGCGGATGGACGCCGGGGGGATTGGCGTCGGCGTCCATTACCCCGTACCGGTACATGAGCAGCCTGCTTCCGCCTATCTAGGTCTGGCGCCCGACGCTTTGCCGGTCACCTCAAACATAGCCAAGCGCATCCTGTCGCTGCCGATCTATCCCGAGATGACCCGTGACCAAGTGGAGCGTGTCGCACAGACCTTGATTGAAGCGGTCGGCTCGTGACCGGTGAGGAAGACATTCATCGGACGGCGGAGATTGCCGAAGGGGCGACGATCGGCTGTGGCACCAAGATCTGGCAACACTGTATTGTCATGGCTGGTGCAAAAATTGGCATGAATTGCAAGCTGGCACACAATGTATTCGTCGAATCCGGCGCTCGACTCGGTGATAAGGTGACGGTCAAGGACAACGTTGCCCTTTATGACGGCGTGGATGTCGAAGACAGGGTCTTCATTGGTCCGAATGCGGTTTTCACCAATGTCCGGAACCCTCGGGCTTTTATCTCTCGCCGTCATGAATTCGAACGTACTTTGATCGGCGAAGGGGTGACGATCGGCGCCAACGCGACGATTGTTTGCGGTGTTTCGATCGGGGCCTATGCGATGGTCGGCGCCGGCGCCGTCGTGACGCGAGATATCCCCGACTTCGCACTGGTGGTCGGTGCGCCGGCACGCCGAATTGGTTGGGTCGGCCGCAATGGCAAGAAACTCAATGACGAATTCGTCTGCCCGGAGACGGGAGAACAATATGTCCTTCTGTCCGCCGAGTGCTTGCGACTCGCCGAAAACGACGAAAGGAACGGCACCTGATGGGTAGACTTGGGCTGGAAATACGCGGATGACGTCTGGCACTCGGAAATTAGATGTTTCGGACATCAATCTCGACGGCAAGTCGATTTTGGTTACGGGTGGTACAGGCTCTTTCGGGCAACGGTTTGTCCGCGCGGTTCTTGGGAAATGGCAGCCTTCGCGACTCGCCATTTTTTCACGCGATGAAACCAAGCAATATGAGATGGCGCTGGAACTGCCGGTCGATCGATATCCCGCGCTCCGCTATTTCATTGGCGACGTTCGGGATTCCGATCGGCTGGAAATGGCGATGCGTGGCGTCGATATCGTCGTCCATGCGGCGGCCTTGAAGCACGTTCCCGCGGCCGAATACAATCCCTTCGAATGCATCCGGACGAACGTCAACGGGGCCGAAAATGTCGTCCTCGCGGCGATCCGAAGCGATGTGCAACAGGTCATCGCGCTCAGTACGGACAAGGCCGCAAGCCCGGTCAATCTCTATGGTGCCAGCAAACTCGCCTCGGACAAAATTTTCGTTGCGGCGAACAACCTTTCGGGCGGCCGGAATCCGCGTTTTTCGGTCGTGCGATATGGCAACGTCGTGGGCTCGCGTGGCAGCGTCGTCCCGTTCTTTCGCCGGCTGGTCGAAGAGGGCGCTACGGACCTGCCGATCACCGACACTCGCATGACCCGATTTTGGATTACCCTCGACCAAGGCGTTGATTTCGTTCTTTCCTGTCTCGGCGGGATGCGCGGGGGTGAGATATTCGTGCCGCGTATCCCAAGCATGCGACTGACTGATTTGGCAACCGCCCTAGCTCCTGACCTTTCGCATCGCGTGGTCGGCATTCGGCCCGGCGAAAAGCTCCACGAAGTCATGATCACGGAAGACGACTCCCGCAATACCGTCCAACTCAATGATCGTTTCATCATCGAGCCCGAGTTCGATTTCTGGGAAGAGGGCCGGGACCGTTCGGAAGGGGCCACGCCCGTACCCGACGGGTTTCGTTATTCAAGCGACAACAATGAGGAATGGCTGGATATCGACTCGTTCCGCCAATTGCTCGAATCCTAGTGCATTGAACGATCATCCCGTGCCTTTTCTGCCCTACGCTCGTCAACGGATCGACGACGATGATATCGCCGCCGTGACCGAGGTGTTGCGGGCGGATTTTTTGACCACGGGGCCTGTGGTGGACACGTTCGAGACCGCGCTCTCGGACGTCGTCGGCAGTCGACACGCCGTCGCCTGCTCGAGCGGAACCTCGGCCTTGCATTTAGCGTCACTCGCCTTGGGCCTTGGCGCCGAAGATCATGTCATCGTCCCCGCCGTGACTTTCCTCGCGACAGCCAATGCGGCGCGATATGTGGGCGCCGAGGTCGTTTTCGCCGATATCGACCCCGACACCGGCCAGATGGAACCGGATCAACTGGCCGCGGTCCTTGCAACGTCAAGGGGGACCGGCGCCCGCACCGTCTTCCCAGTCTGCCTCACCGGGCAGTCCGCCGATCCGAAGCAGCTGGCCGAGGCCGGCCGCGGGCGCCGCTTCGTTTACGACGCCTGCCATGCGCTCGGCACCACCACCAATGAAGGGTCGGGTCGGGTCGGCGATTGCCAGTTCGCCGACATGACGGCGTTTTCTTTCCATCCGGTCAAAACCATCGCGATGGGCGAAGGGGGTGCCGTCACCACGAATGACGCGGATCTAGCGGCGTCACTCGTACGGCTTCGCAATCACGGCATGACTCGCGAGATCGCCGAATTCGAAAATTTCGACATGGCCCATGATGACACCGGTGCCGTTAATCCTTGGTATTATGAGATGTCGGCGCCAGGGTATAATTACCGGGTCACCGACATTCAATGCGCCTTGGGTCTCAGCCAACTGGGCAAGTTAGCGCGATTTGCCGAGGACCGGCGTGCCCTCGCCGCCCATTATGACGACCGTCTTGCCCCCCTTGCTCCGCTTGTTCGCCCGCTTGTTCGCGCCGGTAATTGCAACCCGGTGCTTCACCTTTATGTCGCTCGCATCGATTTCGCTCAACTCGGTATCACGCGCGGCGAAGTCATGCGCCGGTTGAAGGCGGCCGGCATTGGCACCCAGGTGCATTATATCCCGGTTCATCTGCAACCTTATTACCGACGTCGCTACGGTGAAATTTCGCTTCCGGGCGCGGAGGCCTATTACCAGCGCGCGCTGTCGCTCCCGCTGTTCAACGGCATGACCATTGCCGATGTTGACCGTGTCGTGGAGAAGCTCGGCGAAACACTTGGTCTAGAGGGAGAGTTATAGAGTGAGTCAACGATGATACGATATTGCAAACGCTGCGTTATGCCGGATACCAAACCCGACCTTCGGTTCGACGAGGACGGCATATGTTCGGCTTGCCGAAATTTCGAAGAGCGCACCGAAGTCGACTGGAACGCCCGGCGAAGCGAGTTGGAGGAAATTCTCGATCGCTATCGACCGACTGATGGTAGCAACTACGACTGCATCGTCCCGGTCAGTGGCGGCAAGGACAGCACCTACCAGGTGCTGCGTTTGCTGGAGCTGGGTGCCAACCCGCTCTGCGTTACCGCGACCACGGACGATCTTTCGGAATATGGACGGCACAACATCGAAAATCTAAAGAGTTTCGGTGTCGATTATATCGAGATAACGACTAACCCCACGATCCGCCGGCGGATCAATCATCTTGCATTGGAACAGGTCGGCGACATTTCATGGCCGGAACATGTCGCGATTTTCACGATCCCGGTTCGTATTGCCGTGCAGTTCAATGTACCGCTGATTATCTGGGGCGAAAATGCGCAGAACGAGTATGGCGGGCCCGCGGCGGCGGCGAAGGACAACACGTTAACCAGGGAATGGCTCGATGAGTTTGGTGGACTACTGGGGCTACGGGTTTCCGATCTCGTGGGGCAGGTTGACGTCGAACCGAAACACCTCATCCAATACACCTACCCGACCGATGATGAGTTGGCACGGGTCGGCGTTACGGGACTCTATCTCGGCTATTACATCCCGTGGGATGGCTACACCAACGCGTTGGTCGTGCAGGGACATGGTTTTAAGACCTATCCACGGCCCGTCGAAGGGTCATTGGTCAATTATGAGAACTTGGACAATCATCAAACGGGCATTCACGACTACTTCAAATTTCTCAAATACGGATTCGCGCGGGCGACAGACCAAGCCTGTCTGCATATTCGGCGAGGTCGACTGCCACGCGGTGACGCGATCGGCTTGATACGGAAGCTTGACGGCGCGTTTCCATGGACATACCTCGGCAAACCAATCGAGGAAACACTTTCCGAGATCGATATGACGGTCGAGGAATTCATCCGAATTTGCGATCGATTTACCAACAAGAAACTGTTTCTTACCGACAATCAGGGGAAGTTGATCAAGGACGCTGGCGGCAACCTAACCAAAATTAATTACGACAATGAGTAAAGAACCCTGACATCCGTCGCCGTAATTGATTATGGGCTTTGCAACCTCGACTCGATCTCGCGGGCATTGGAGGAGTGCGGCGCGGATGTCGTTGTCGCAACCGATCCCGCCGCTATCAAGGCGGCGGACCGGCTTGTCCTTCCGGGGGTCGGTGCCTTCCCAGAGGCGATGAAGAACATGCGGGAACGAGGGTTGGCCGCGGCGTTGCTGGAGCGGGTCGCGGATGGTCGAACACCGCTGCTCGGCATTTGTCTCGGAATGCAACTTCTTGCGTCCAAGGGGACCGAGTTCGGGGATTGTCACGGGTTGGGATTGATCGAGGGCACCGTCCATCGCCTACGGCCCGCGAGCAAGCAAGAGCGGGTGCCGCATATGGGCTGGAACGAGCTTAATCGGCGGGGCCCGACGACATTGCTCGATGGCGTCCCCGAGGAGAAAGATTTCTATTTCGTTCACAGCTACCATCTCGAACCGGAAGACAATGCGGCGGTTGTCGCCACGACGCCTCACGGTGGTGGGTTCGTTTCATTGGTGCGTCGCGACAATGTGTACGGAACCCAATTCCATCCCGAAAAGAGTCAACGTGCTGGCTTTACGTTGTTGACGAATTTTCTTGCGGTTTAGTCGGTCAGTAGAGGGATACCAGTGCTGAAAATCCGTATCATGCCCACACTCCTATATAAAGATGTTGGGCTGGTGAAGGGTGTGGCATTTGATTCCTGGCGTCGGGTCGGGGCCGCGATGCAGGCAATCAAGGTCTACAACATGCGTGAGGTTGACGAGCTGGTGTTTCTCGATATCACCGCCACGCGAAATGGCCGACAGCCCGATTTCGAATTGATCGATGACCTGGCCGATGAATGTTTCATGCCGTTGACGGTCGGCGGTGGCATTCGAGATGCCGAGGATGTTCGTCGCTTGTTGATGGTCGGAGCTGACAAGGTGGCAATCAATACAGCCGCCCTTGAGAGACCCGAACTGATCGCGGAATGCGCCAAGCGCTTCGGAAGCCAATGTTTGGTCGTTTCGATCGACGCGCGACGCGAAGCCGATGGCCGACATCGGGTCTACAGTTACTCTGGTACCTGCCCCGTGGAGGTAGATCCCGTCACCGCGGCGAAGCGCGCCGAGGCCGAAGGGGCCGGCGAAATCCTGCTCACCTCAATCGACCGGGACGGAACTATGGATGGGTACGATATCGAGCTTATCAAAAGTGTGAGTGACGCGGTGAACGTGCCAGTGATTGCATCGGGTGGTGCCGGGTCGCCGAAGGATATGGTTGCGGCTCTCCGCGATGGTCATGCATCGGCAATAGCTGCCGCCAGCATTTTCCATTTCACTCAGCAGACCCCGGCGGAAGCGAAGGCCGTTTTACGTGCGCACGACTTTCCCATGCGTAACTGAAGCGGCACTTAGTGTCCGGAACGACATCAGAGGTGGTCTTGTCCCACCCGTTGGCGGCTGAAGCGGAAATCGTCTTCGTTGAGTCCAAATCGGCGCTAACCGCGGCTCAATTGCTTGGGCTCAACCCGACGGCTGAAATCCGCAGTAGCGCACCCGCGCTGATTGTCGATCCGGAAATTCGCGTCGTTCAGATAGACGCAACCTTAACACCGGACCGGCTGATCGCACTTGATGACGCGGCGATCGACTTCAGCCATGTGTGCCGTGACCTGTTTCCAGAAGATGCCGATATCGCCCTGATTGCGGCGCGTGTTCCGCTGCTACAATTACAGCCGATCATTATGAAGGCAGCTTGCCTTGAGGATGAGGATTTTGAACGGCCGGTCGCGGTGGTTCGTCTCACAAGCCGTGACCCGATGCTCAACGACGAGCTTAGTGCGCCACTGGCCGCGTTGCTGACGGATAATCCCGCGCTCTCGGTGATCGATGTCGACGTCGCGACACTTGAAGGCGTTGATGATCCGCGGCCGCCTACACCGAGTTTTTGGCAACGCCTAGCCTTCGCGCATCCGGGCACCTTGATCTACCGATTGGTTGAGCGACTTGTGACACGAGGCGATATTGCCGGCCCGCGCGGGACGATCTTGATGCTTCGGGAAAACGAACTCAGCAAGGAAACCGCGCTCTGGATGCTGCCACGAGGGTTTCTCTTCCGGCATCTGGGCATGAGTCGGCGGGAAACCATGGTACCGGAAGCCGCGGAACTGAGGTTACTCGAGGGAATAGTCAGCGATACTGTCGACCGGCTTTTTCGCCGCCTAATCGCCGATCGACCGCGCGCCGCCGTGACCAGGTGCTTTGTCCATATCCTGGCCGAACAGTTCGGACGTTATCGGGCAAGTCTTGAGGATTGGAGAAACACCCTGGACGGCATGCGGCGACTCCGGCCGCGTGCCGTCTTTACCAATCATCTGAATGATCCGGAGTTCGTCGGTCTGCACAAGATATTACGTGAAAGACGAATTCCGCTGGTTGGCTTCCAGCACGGTGTAACGGTCGAGATCAACGGCCGCATTCGGCGCTATGACGCGCAGTTGGACAGTGCGGTGGCCGACATCGAGATGATGTTCAACGACGAAGGCGTGGCGGTGTCGGAGGCCAGTGCCTTTCGTCGCGCGCGATCGGTCGCGGTGGGGCTTCCCAGCGACTATCGCCGAGGTCGTCGATTGAAAGGACTGCGCGCCGCGCCGCCGATTTGGTATCTTTCGACGGCGCTGTATCTCGCGAATGACGGTGCGATGGTCGAAGGTGTCAATGATAATGACAAGGCGGCATTCGAGACAGAATTAATCGAGCGCGTTCTGTCGCGAGCGGGGCACGAGGTGCTTTACAAGCCGTATCCCGGTCGGCGCTATCTCGATCCAGACCCGGTCCTCGCCACGGCGGAAGCGGCGGAGAACATTGAAGTCCACCGCGACAGAATTGATCTTCGTTATATTGTTGGCGGCGCCAAGGTTTTGATCTCATCTCGCAGCTATTCGACACCTAGCTGGTGTCTTGCCGCCGATAAGCCATTAATTCATATCGACATCCCCGAACAAGCACCGCTAACTCCAGAAGCGAGGGAAAGTTTCGAGGCCGGGCTGTTCCTCTTCGATGCTGGCGCTCCTGAATTTCATGAATCACTTTTGGCGTTTATCGCTCGTCCGCTCGATGAGATAGAAGCCGATTGGCGCGCCAAGGCGCCGGCGCGCAGAGAATTGATGCGCCGCTTTATGTCAGCCCATCCCAACAGTGCTGGACGCCGTGCCGCAGGTGTTATTGCCGCGTGGATCGAGGCGCCATCGTGACGCCACGACGAGAAGAGCGGCTTGCCGTCTTTCGACCGAATGGTGGTCCGGAAATTGGAGCCGGGCACGTCACCCGGTGCTTGGCGCTCGCGTTGGCGTTGCGATCGAATGGTTGGCGCTGTGAATTTGCGGTTCGACCAGAGACGATAGCCGTTTGTCACGATCTTACCGAACGAAGGTTTGAGGTATTTGTTACGGAAGATCACACAGTGGAAATTATGGCGGCGCGTTGGCCGGATGGCTGCGATCTGTTGGTTATCGACGATTACACGGTGTGGGCGGAAGACGAAACGCCGCTTCGATCTTGGACACGCAAACTTCTCGTTATCGACGATCTGGCGGAGCGGCAACACGATGGTGATCTGTTGCTCGATCCGACTTTGGGGCGCGTACCAAAGGCCTATGATGGATTGACGCCCGAGCATTGCGCAATATTCCATGGGCCGTGCTACGCGCTGTTGCGACCCGAGTTTTCCGCCGTTCGTTGTCTTGAGGAGGCAGTGCGTGATGCCAACCAGGTGCTTGTCATGCTGGGTGCGACAGACCCCGACAATGCAACCGCCAAGGTCCTGGCGGCGCTGCGCGGGACCGGTTTCGCAATCGATGTGGTCCTTGGTGCCGGTGCACCGCATCTTGAAGCGGTACGCGTCCTGGCGGCGGATATGGAGGAGCGGGTAACGCTGCATGTCGGTGTCGGTGCGGCGGCGATATCGAACCTGATGACAAGAGCGACATTGGCAATCGGTGCCGCGGGTTCGGGTGCCTGGGAACGTTGCGCGCTCGGCCTGCCGTCGCTTCTGGTGGTAATTGCCGAGAATCAACAACTTGTTGCATCGTCCCTGAGCACGCGTGGCGCCGCTCTATCTCTCGGTAATATCAATTCAATCGATGGCGAAACCATCGCCTCGGCGGTGTGTGACTTAATGGAAGCGCCCGACCAGCGGGCAAATATTAGTGAGACGGCAAGGGTAATCTGCGATGCGCGAGGCGCGGCACGTCTTGCAATACATTTGACTGGTGCGAACGATAGCCTTGGCATGTCCGTGACACTGCGACCTCCGGCACGTCTCGATTGCGACACGATACTGGGTTGGCAGCGCGAACCGTCGGCGCGGCGCCACTTCCACAACCCGTTTCCTCCATCGGAAGAGGAACATCGAGTTTGGTTTGAACGACAGTGGGAAAGCGAGGACGCAAGTCTCCTTATCATTGAAGTGGACGGCGAGGCGGCCGGGATTTTGCGGTTGGACCCGGTTTGCCCTGATAAACCGACACTACATCTTTTGGTGTCGATCTTGGTTGCCTCGTCCTGGCGCGGCCGGGGTGTTGCCAAGGTAGCCCTCGATACAGCCCACCGACTTTGGCCGGAGGCAACATTCGTGGCGAGCGTAAAGGCGGAGAACGATGCTTCCCACCGATTATTTCGCGCGGCCGGATACATTCCACGTGATGGCGAGATAAACTATAGCCGGTTGTCCGAGCTGCGATCCGAAGAAAATCCTAATACCCAAATGGCGCGTAAATGAACGACGATCTTGTACTTCGAAAGGCCACGTCCACCGATGGCGTGGAAACGCGGGCAAACGCCAATCGTCAGTTCGGTGATGCCGACTTCGATGGCTGGGTCCATTCCTGGCTCGATGAGCTGCCAGCTGCTCGGGTGCTCGACCTATGCTGTGGCACCGGAAACCAGCTCGTTCTTTATGGGTCACGACCGGATTGCCGGGAATTAACCGGTGTTGATATCTCAACTGAATCGCTCGAGGTCGCCCGCCGGCGCCTGCTTGAGATCGGCGGGAACGTGAATGTGGAGCTGCATGGTCTATCGATAGACGATGCCTTTGAGCCAAACCCAATCAATGATACGACATTCGACTTGATCTCGTGTTTTTACGGCCTTTATTACGCGGCATCGGCCGCGCGTGTTATCGCGGGGGCCGCGAGTCGTCTGGCGCCCGGTGGCGTCATTGCCGTCGTCGGTCCATACGGCCGCAACAATGCAAGTCTGTTCGACCTACTAGGGCGTCATCTTGACCTGCCGGAGCTGGTCGTTCGCAGTGCGACCACTTTTATGGAACACGAGGTCCTGCCCGAGCTTGAGCAGCATTTGAACGTGCGCCAAGAGACCTTCGTCAATCGTGTTCATTATCCCAGTCAGGACGCCGTCATGGAATACTGGCGGGCCTCGACATTCCATGACGTAACTTGCGAAGCCGCCGTGGCCACGGATATCGAGGCTCATTTTCAACAAAATGAGAAGTTTACCGTTGAGAAACATGTCATGGCGGTAATTGGAGAAAAATCCATATGACCGATACCGTCCTAGTCGTTGCCGCACATCCCGACGACGAGGTTCTCGGATGTGGTGGCACCATCGCCCGCCACGCGTTGGATGGCGATGATGTCTTTATCCTTATTCTTGCGGAAGGGGCGACTTCTCGGGATGGGAATACGGCGTCTACATTCTCCGCCGAAGTGACGGCGTTGCAGACCGCCGCGACCAAGGCGGCCGAAATTCTCGGTGTGGCACCGCCGCGATTCCTCGGTCTTCCAGACAATCGGCTCGATAGCCTGGATCTTCTCGACGTCGTTAAAGCCGTTGAAGCTGTGATCTCTGAAATCTCACCAACCATCGTTTACACTCACTATGTAGGTGATTTGAACATTGATCACCAAATCGCCTTTCGCGCCGTCATCACGGCGTGCCGCCCGCAGCCAGACACTGGGATTAGCGGAATTTATACATTCGAGACTCCCTCAAGCACGGACTGGGCTCCGCCCGATGCCGTCGGAAAATTTACACCCCGACGCTTCGTCGACATTTCCAACACCCTGGAGCGCAAGATGGCGGCACTTGCCTGCTACGAAAGCGAGATGCGGCCGTTTCCGCATGCGCGATCGATGGAAGCGGTGGAAGCTCTGGCGAAATGGCGCGGCGCAACAATTGGGTTTAGCGCCGCCGAGACATTCGACGTCATCCGCCAGCGGATCCCTACCCGACCCTGACTTCCGCCGAACCGAGGAACCAAACGGTCATGCAAGCATCGACCTTTAAAATTTCTGGGCGTCTTATCGGCTCGGCGCAAGCGCCATATATGGTTGCCGAGCTATCGGCCAATCATCTCGGTTCGCTCGATGGTGCCCTGGCGCTTATCGATGCGGCCGCCGATGCTGGAGCCGACGCCGTCAAATTGCAGACCTATACCGCCGACACCATTACCATCGACCATCACGGGCCGGGGTTCGACATCGAAGGTGGGCTCTGGGACGGGCGATCACTGTACGAACTATACGAAGAGGCGCATACGCCTTGGGAGTGGCACGAAGCCCTTTTCGCCCGCGCCCGGAAGATGGGGATGGCGGTCTTCAGCACGCCTTTTGACGCCACAGCTGTTGATTTCCTTGAGACATTCGATCCACCGGCCTACAAGATTGCCTCATTCGAATGCACGGATATCCCACTGATCACCAAGGTCGCGGCAACCGGGCGGCCGATGATCATTTCGACCGGGATGGCGAACCACGACGAAATAGGCGAGGCGGTCGCCGCGGCACGGGACGGCGGTGCCGCCGAGATTTGTCTCCTGCACTGTGTCAGCGCCTATCCCGCTCCGGCTGGCGACTACAATCTCCGGACCATCGCCGATCTTGCGGCAACGTTCGATGTGGTGGCTGGTCTGAGCGATCACACGGAAGGGGTCGAGGTGCCAATCGCGGCGGCGGCCCTCGGTGCCGCGCTGATCGAAAAACATTTCACGCTTCGCCGGTCAGATGGTGGGCCTGACGCGGCTTTTAGCTTGGAACCGGCGGAATTGAGGAGAATGATCGAAGGATGCCGTCTCGCCCACGAGGCGCTTGGCCGCGTCGATTACACTTGCAAGGCCAGTGAGACCGCGAATGTGCAGTTCCGGCGGTCGATTTATGTCGTCGCCGACACCAGGGCGGGTGAGGTCTTCACCGCCGACCATATCCGCTGCATCCGGCCAGGTTTCGGTCTGCCCCCGAAACGCTTAACCGAGGTAGTTGGACGAACCGCGGCCCGCGATTTGAAACGCGGCGACCCGCTCGATGAGGGCGCCGTCATCTGGGACGATGCGAAGGCGGGCTCATAATGAATGTCGACCCAACCCGCCATACGGTCGTCATCATACAGGCGAGAATGACCTCGACCCGATTGCCGGGGAAGGTCATGCTACGGCTCGGCCCAGGAACCGTACTCGATTGCGTGCTCCGACGGGCCTACCGAATCCCGGGCATCGATCAAGTCTGTCTGGCGGTCCCCGAGGGCGAGGAGCATCAGCCGATCCTCGATGTCGCGGCGGGCTACGAAGGCCTTTCGGTGGTTCGGGGACCCGAGGCGGATGTGTTGCGGCGCTATGCGATCGCCGCCGAGGCCACGGAAGCTGATTTCGTGGTGCGCGTGACATCCGACTGTCCGCTCATCGACCCGGCTGTTTCGGGCGCTGTGGTTGCCACCGCGCACGCAACAAACGCCTGCGCCCGAACGAGTTTCGAGACCGGGTTTCCGCTCGGTCTCGATACCGAGGCAATGCCAGTCGGACTGTTGTTCGAAGCCGATCGGCGAGCGACGGAAGCGGCCGAACGTGAACACGTGACACCTTTTATATGGCGCCAACCCAACCGGTTTCCGGTCACCTATATTGACCGCCGGCCCGACCGTCGTGCCTGGCGTCTCACCCTTGATACGCAAGCCGATTACGAGCTGATTCGGGCGGTCTATGAGGCGCTCGGTCGAGACGACCCCTGTTTCGATTTTAAGGCGATCGAGGCGCTCTTGAACGAACATCCCGAGCTCGCCGAACTCAACACCCAATGAGTTGGGCGAACGAGGAGAGCATGGAGAGAGAATGAATTCCCCAGGAAAGCAAATCGAGGCCTGGCGCGGCGAGTTTGGCGACGCCTATGTCGACCGGAACACCGCTGATAGCGAACGCGTCGGCAACAGTATTCGCGCGTTTAAAGAGATTTTCAGTCATATCGAAAGTCAGACGCCCCGGTCGATCCTAGAGGTCGGCGCCAATATCGGTGCGAATTTACGCGCGCTGAAGGAGATTTCCGAGGCGACATTGTATGCCGTTGAACCGAATGCAAAGGCGCGCGAAATACTGACCCGCGACGCCGTGGTTCCGGTAAATCACGCGGTCGATGCCGTCGCCACCGATCTGCCATTGGAGGACGGGGCCGTCGATATGGTCTTCACCGCTGGTGTCTTGATCCACATCCCGGAAGATCGAATCGAGGATGCCTACCGCGAGATGCATCGTGTGTCGGTGCGCTATCTGCTGTCGATCGAATATTTCTCCCCGACGCCGGTACAGATCCCCTATCGCGGCGAGACCGAATTGCTGTTCAAACGTGATTTCGGCGGGTTATGGTTGGATTTGTTTCCGGAGTTGAAACCCGTCGCCAACGGCTTTTTCTGGAAGCGCACATCGGGGCTGGATAACGTCAATTGGTGGTTGTTCCAAAAGGCATGACGCCGCTCCGCGTCTTTCTCTTCCTTCCGGATATGGATGGCGGTGGTGCCCAGCGCACCTTCGTAAACTTGGCGAATGCCTTGCCGAACCACGACATCGAGACCACCCTTGTCGCCGGGCGAACAAATGGACCGGCAAGAGAATGGTTTGGCGACCAATATCCACTCATCGACCTGAAGGCGAGCCGGCTGAGTCATGCCGTCCTGCCGTTGCGCGCTTTGTTAAAACGAGAGGCGCCAACGGTCCTGCTTTCAACCTTGGCGGATGCGAACATCGTTGCTTGGCTGGCGTCCCGAAATTTACCGGTCCGTTTAATCCTACGAGAAACCAACAGCCATCGTGCCCGCGACGATATCTCTTGGTGGCGTCGACGGATGATCTCGCTCGCTTATCCCCGAGCCGACGCTGTTGTTGCACTTTCCGAGGGTGTCGGTCTCGAATTGACCTCCGGTTACAATATTAATTCCGACAAATGCCACACCATACACAACCCTGTCGACGTAAAGTCAGTTGCCAAGACTGTCGAGGCGCGGCCCTCGGCCCCATTCTCCGAATCAGGACCGGTGATCATTGGCATTGGCCGTCTTACACGACAAAAGAATTTCAGCCTATTATTGCGTAGTGTCGCCGCGATCTCCGATCGATCGGTCCGGATTGTCTTGCTTGGGGAGGGACCGGATCGTTTCGCACTTCTGTCGCTTGCCAGTGATCTTGGTATATCGGATCGTTTGATCATGCCCGGCTTCGTCACGGATTTGGCGCCTTGGTTGGCGCATGCGGACCTTTTCGTTTTGTCTTCTCGCTGGGAGGGATTCGGGCATGTGATCGTCGAGGCGATGGCGGCCGGGCTCCCGGTCATTGCCACCGATTGTCCGTACGGACCGCGCGATATCATTGCCGATGGCAAGAACGGATTGTTGGTGGCCAACGATGATGCGCCCGCCCTCACCGCCGCCATTGCATCTTTACTTGAGGATCCGGACCGGGCCGAGGCTCTATGTCGGGCGGGCCGAGCGGCCGCGTCGCGATTCCATCCAGAGAAGATCGCCGCCGATTACGCCCGACTGATCGATCGTGTCGCAAAGGCCTAGATAGACCGAGATGTGTGGATTTGCCGCTCTGTTCGAGCCCGGTACACGGTTTGATCCAACATTGCTTTCGGCGATGGAATCCGATCTCTTGCATCGCGGTCCCGATTCGGGTGATCAGCTCTCGGAAGAGGGCATTGGCCTGGTATTTCGCCGGCTCTCGATCCTCGACCCGCGACCGGTCTCGGATCAACCCATGCGGGACGAGACCGGCCGTTGTCATCTCGTCTTCAACGGCGAGATCTACAATTATCGGAGTCTCCGCCAGACGCTCGAACAACACGGCATCACGTTTCGCACCGATGGCGATACCGAAGTCCTCCTGAAAGGTTATTTACATTGGGGTGAGAGCGTTTTTGATCACCTCGAAGGCATGTATGCCTTCTGCCTTGTTGATCGCGAGGAAGGGGTTGCCATTGCCGCCCGCGATCCGCTCGGTATAAAGCCGCTCTATATGCTCCGGGACGGTGCGCTTTTGGCATTCGCGAGTGAAGCTCGGCCGTTGCACCGGTTACGTTCCGCGGCGGTCGACGAGGCGGCCCTGGCGGAGCTAATTACATTCGGTTGGGCGGCTGGACGACTCAGTAATTATCGCGGAATCGACCGCCTGCCCGGTGGCACGCTGGTCAAGGTTTCACTATCCGACGGTGGCGTGGTCGAGCGCAAATTTTGTGATCCGTTGGAGACACTGGTGCCCGGCGATGACATCGGAAAAGAGGAAGCTTGGGCCGCGGTCGAAGAATCCATTGCGGATCACCTCGTCAGCGATGTTGGCTACACTGTCCAATTGTCCGGCGGCATTGATTCCAGCCTTATCGCCGCCCTTGCCGCGAAGGAAAATCTGGCCTCCTTCTCTGTCAATCTTAGGGATCACCCCTACGACGAAGGCAAATTCCAAGACATGGTGGTCCAGCAGTACGGGTTGGATCATACAGCGGTCACCGTGACGAACCAAGATTATGCGGAGATCTTGCCCGCCGCGGTTCACCATATGGAAGGGCCCACGCCACATGGTGGTTGCGCAACGCTAATGCTTCTTTGCGGACGCATTCGCGATCATTCCAAGGTGGTCCTTACCGGCGAGGGCGCCGATGAGATGTTCGGCGGCTACCTGCGCTATTCGCTCTGGCGCAAAACAATGTGGCAGGAACGGATTTCAAGTTGGTTGCCGACCGGTTGGTGGCCCGACAGATGGCCGTTTGCCGGATTGCGACGACTCGGTGGTCTCGATGCCGCCGCATATTCGGCCGTCTACCATGATTTTCGCAGCGTCGCGCGCATTTTCCCCGCCTTGGTTCCCACACCCGGCGCCCGGGAAGCGACGAGCGCCCGCTTCAATGACTTCCGGGACCGTATGTTTGCCGTCGACCAGGTCTCCTATCTTGAATCCCTGTTGGTTCGCCAAGACAAGATGAGCATGGCGCAATCGGTAGAGGCGCGCGTTCCCTTTGTTCATCTTCCGCTCTTAAGAATAGTCAATCAGCTTGCACGGAACATTCGTGCGCCGGGCGGCGCGACCAAACCGGTTCTCAAAGAGCTCGCGAAGAAATACCTGCCAAGGTCGCTCATCCACCGACGTAAGATTGGTCTCTGGTTACCTTATCACGAATGGTTTGCAGACCCGGCTGGCGCTGGAAAATACCTCGAACTCCTAACCGAGCCACATACGCGTTTATCTGCCTATGCCGAAGGCGGAAAACTTACGGCGTTGGTCGAAACCTTCCGATCCGGCGACCGGAAATCAGGCTTAGTCTTGCAACGGCTTGTCGAATTGGAGCTCTGGCTGAGAAGCTTGGAGACGGGTTCGAATCTCACCACACTTCAAGACACCAACGATTAGTTCGCTTCAACAGAAGGAGCGAATCATTCAACCCATGATGACGGGAAACACATTTGAAATCGAGAATCCGAATTTGGTGAAATCGAATTTAGTTCTGATATTCGGCATCGCCCTGGCCCTGCGCCTTTTTAATCTCGCCGTGATCGACGACTTGACTGCATATGCCATGGTCGAGGATTCGTCTACATACTGGAATGGGGCGTTGGAGTGGATCGAGTCAGGGTCTTTTTCGCTGTTTGACGGCACAAAATATGTTCCGAGAACGGAACGGGTCCCGCTCTATTTCTTGTTCTTGGTGCCCATTCGCTGGATGTTCGGCGACCTTATCGGTCCCGCCCTGGTTGCACAGGCTGTGCTCGATGCCAGTACATGTGTCGTTATTGCGTTGCTCGGTGGGATGATCGATCGAACCACGGGTATCGTTGCCGGCCTCCTTGCGGCGGCTTGGCCAAACATGATCATCCATAGCGCGTTGATCTTGACTGATACCCTTTTTGTTTTCTTCATTTCCGTCGGGTTATTATTCACTGCGAGATTCGTGAAGAGTGGTAAGACAAGCGACATTCTTGTCGCGAGTTTCATAAGCGGTCTCTCGATCATGACACGTATAGTCGCGATGTTCATACCCATTGGAGTTTTTGTCGTGACATTGATCGTTCTGCACCGGCAAGGAAGCGATTGGCGCAAATGCGGTGCGACCGCCTTGGTCACAATTATTATAGCGGCACTGCCCGTTGCACCTCTCGTTGTCCGAAACATCAATCAGTTCGACACCGCTCAACTGACGAGCCAAACAGGCACACATATCCTTGGATGGGTCGTCGGCTATTCCCAAGCTCTGGAGCGTGGGGAATCCTTCGAGATCACCACGCATCGACTGAGTAAGAAGTTACTGGCACGGCGTAAGGCGCAGCCTGACACAAAGCGACTCACCTCATTTGAGGCATCGCGCGAAAGAATATCTCTTGCCCAAGAGGAACTTGCGCGAATGTCGGTGTCTAGCATATTGAAGGCTTGGTTGGTCGGCGTCGCGGTGAATCTCGCGGCCCCAGTGACGGTGATTGATCCAAGAATTCGTGCTTTGAATAAAAATAGCTATTACAATTCGGTAGGCGATTCATTGGCTGCGCGACTATTGAATTTCCTTGCCGATAACGATTCCTCCTACATTGGATGGCTATTTGTTGGGCTCATCACCGGCACGATCGCGCTAGCTTTTCAAATAGCGGGATGGGCAATTCTTTTTCGACGTCAATTTTGGCCTGCGATCCTCGCCATGCTCTTCATCTTGTATATTCTTCTTATTAACGGTCCCATCGGAAGTCCAAAATATCGGCTTCCGATGGATCCTGTATTTATAATTCTTCAGTCGATTGCGATCGTGTCGCTTTGGAAAAATTGGCGCCATCGGTCAACCAAAAAACTGTGGTCAGTTCCCTGAACGCTACCGCGTGGAAGCCCCCACGGTAACGATTAGATTTGATTGTAACCTTTCCAACTCGATCACTAAACATGGCCGTTTAGCCAATATCGAAATTCGCTGAACCAACAGTTCCGAAATCAACCTTCGATGTAAGTGTCCACGTCAATTTGCAGCATTGTTGACCGGCTCCAGTGGTCCGCAATTTGTTCACTCCGATATATTCAAATGAGGAAGAAGAGGCGCAGCGGCGAGTGTTGGCGCCTTAGCGTCTTTCGAGGACAAATTAGGGTTGCCGATTGGCCAGTCGATTGATAAATCCGGATCGTCCCAGCGAATCGAACGTTCGGTCTCCGGACTATAAAATTCAGTGCATTTGTAAAAGAAATCGGCTGTTTCGCTGAGCACGCAGAATCCATGTGCGAAACCGGGTGGAACCCAAACTTGTCGCGGCGTCGCACCATTGAGTTCAACTCCGACCCACTGGCCGAAGTGAGGACTGCCGCGGCGAATGTCGACGACGACATCGAAGACCCGGCCGGCTAAAACGGTAATTAGTTTGCCTTGTGCTTTTGGTTCCTGAAAATGTAACCCCCGCAACGTACCCTTGTTTGATCGGGAAAAGTTATCCTGAACAAAGCACTCGGAAAGACCAACTTTCGCGTATTCCGACTCTTTCCAGGTTTCAAAAAAATGACCTCGGGTGTCGGGGAAAATTAGGGGCTCTATAAGCAAGGCCTCTGGCAAATCGGTTGGCGTTACTTTCATTGCATTTGCCCAGTCAGTTCTTCTTATTCAACGGGTGCTTCCCGGAACGGAAATCCTATCGCGAAACGGCTACCGACGTAACGCCAGTTGAGAACATGGTCCTAAAGATAAAGTCTTGGGACGGCAATATTCAATGTGAATTAGAATATTTCTCGAATTCGATGCGGCCTATTCATTTTTTCCGATCGTAAGCCTGTCGAAACCTAGGCAACGGGTTAAAAATATTTATTTTCAAAACGGGCCGGTGCTTGCCAAGGCGAGCCCCGGCCTTTTAGTTTCTGACGGATATCGCATGTTGTATGTGCGCTTCTTGGTTGATTTTGCTGTTTCGGTCACCAATTTGATCGGCACGGTTCCGGCCACGGTAGGTACACGTTCGGCAGCGCGTTCGATGAGGACTTTTCCCTTCGCGATCTCGTTCAGAGTGATGAGTTGAAAGATTACCGTGAGGAATTTTCGACGGGGTATGGCTCCTATGTTTGCTCGCCAAATATCTGTGACCTTTATGCGAACGATCTATGCCAAGGCGGATGCGCGACACGGTCCGCATACTCAAAGGTCGATTATGAAACGGGTCTAATCGTCAGAAATCCAGATTTCCACAAATATAGCGAGAAAAGGGAGGATCCACTGTGTCCAGCTTGGACTGTCTTGGCTATGAAGCAAGGTATATTGAGGGAGGGTTTGCTGGAATCAATTCACGATCGGTTGCTCATACGGAGCACGATCATTGATGATAACGAAATCCCCTTTGAGATAGATTAGCAGGACAGAACAGCTTACCATCATTTTCGGAGACGTCTTCAGCCATGCATGTACGTATCGAATATTGCCGCCCTTGAGGCTATGAAACCCGGGCCCACCGTGCGCGGGCGTTACTTGAGGAAAAGGGGGTCTCCGAATTCGACCTGGTACCCGGCGGACCGGGCCAATTCGACATCACCATCGACGGCGCCTTGGTATTGTCGCGCCGCGACCTCGGCCGCTTTCCCGAAGAGTCGGAGATCTCCGCCCTCGTCACCTAAATCGAGAACCCACCGACCTTGGTCTCGAGATATTCCGCGATCCCCTCGCGGCTGCCCTCGCGGCCGAGGCCGCTATCCTTCATGCCGCCAAAGGGGGCGGCGGCCGAGGCCGGGTTGATGTCGTTGATGCCGATAATGCCAAAATTCAGCCCCTCGAACATCCGCATCGCCCGGCCGATATCGCGGGTATAGACAT
>CAZPMO010000036.1:0-10846 GCA_964587515.1 uncultured Rhodospirillaceae bacterium
GCATCATCGAACTGCCGGACGACGCGCCGGTCGGCGCGGCGGCGGCCGCTTTGCTCGGCGTTTCCGATCCGGTGATCGAGATCGGCCTGACCCCCAACCGGCCCGATTGCACGGGCGTGCGCGGCATCGCCCGCGACCTCGCCGCCGCCGGCCTCGGCGCGCTGAAAAGCCTCGATACGGAACCTCTGCCGGGGTCATTCGACAGCCCCATCCAGTGGAAACGCGATCTGGCGGGCGCGGCCGGGGATGCGTGCCCCATGGTGGT
The DNA here is from genome assembly GCA_964587515.1 of uncultured Rhodospirillaceae bacterium. GTDB lineage: Bacteria > Pseudomonadota > Alphaproteobacteria > MPNO01 > MPNO01 > CAZPMO01. Next base: position 266 of record CAZPMO010000036.1, read on the forward strand.
CGGGCGCTATTTCCGGGGCGTGACCAACCGCGAGTCGCCGCAATGGCTGCAGGACCGGCTGCTCGCCATCGGGCTCAGGCCGATCTCGGCCCTGGTCGACATCACCAACTATGTCACCTTCGATCTCGCCCGGCCGCTGCATGTGTTCGACGCCGGCGCGGTGGCCGGCGATCTCGTGATGCGGCTGGCGCGGGCGGGCGAAACCATCGGCGCGCTCGACGGGCGCACCTACGAACTCGACGGCGAAATGACCGTGATCGCCGACGATGACGGCATCCAGGGCATCGCAGGCGTGATGGGCGGCGAAGGCTCGGGCTGCGGCACCGACACTTCCGAGGTGTTCCTCGAGGTCGCGCTGTTCGATCCGGTGCGCACCGCGACCACCGGGCGCAAGCTCAACATTCTGTCCGACGCGCGCTACCGGTTCGAGCGCGGCGTCGATCCCACCTCGGCGCTATGGGGCGCGGAGGTCGCGACCAGACTTATTCTCGAATGCTGCGGCGGCGAAGCCAGCCATCTCTCCATCGCGGGCGAAGAACCCGATTGGGAACGCCGCCAGACATTGCGCGCGTCTCGCATTGCCTCGCTGGGCGGGGTGCATCTGCCGCCCGGTGAGGCGGCCCGCATCCTCGCCGACCTCGGGTTCGACAACGAAGACGACGGCGAGATCATCCACGCCTCGATCCCGCCGTGGCGGCCCGACATCCACGGCGAGGCCGATCTGGTCGAGGAAGTATTGCGCATACACGGCTATGACAACATTCCGTCCATCGCGCTGGAACGCGAAACCGCGGTGGCGCACCCGGCCCTGGATGCCGCCCAGCGCCGCGCCGGACGCGTGCGCCGGGCGCTGGCCGCGTGTGGCCTGGTGGAAGCGATCACCTTCTCCTTCATGCATTCCGCCGACGCCGATCTGTTCGGCGGTGTACCGGACGCGCTCAGGGTCGGCAATCCGATCAGCGCCGATCTCGACGCGATGCGTCCCTCGGCGTTGCCCAATCTGATCTCGGCGGCGTCGCGTAACGCGGCGCGCGGCACGGGCGACGGCGCGTTGTTCGAAATCGGCCCGCAATATGCCGACGGGACGCCGGACGGCCAAGCGCTGGTTGCCGCCGGGCTGCGCTGGGGCCAGGCCGCGCCGCGCAACTGGGCCGGGAACGACCGCGCCGTCGATGCCTTCGATGCGAAGGCCGATGTCTTGGCCGCGCTGGACGCCGCCGGCGCGCCGACGGCGTCAATGCGCACCGACCGCGACGCGCCCGACTGGTACCACCCGGGCCGCTCGGCGGTGTTCGGTTTGGGAAAAACCGTGCTGGCGCGGTTCGGCGAGGTGCACCCCGACGTGCTGACGCGCTTCGATCTCAGGGGCCCGGCGGTGGCCTTCGAGGTGCTGCTGGACAACATCCCGCCGGCGCGGACCGGAAAATCACCCGCGCGGCCACTGCTGGACCTCTCGGTCCTCCAGCCGGTCGAGCGCGATTTCGCCTTCGTGGTCGACGCCGCCGTCGAGGCCGAGACCATATTGCGCGCGGCGCGCGGCGCCGAGAAAAAGCTGATTGCCGGGGTTGCGCTGTTCGATATCTACGAGGGCAAGGAGATCGGCGAGAACAAGAAATCCGTCGCCATCGCCGTCACCCTGCAACCCACCGAGGCGACGCTCACCGACGCCGAAATTGAGGCGGTCGCCGACAAGGTCACGGCGGCTGTCGCCAAGGCGACGGGGGGCGCGTTGAGGAATTGATCACTGCGTCATCATGACACAACAAATAGCGAATAAATTGATATTAATTAGTCAGCTAAATCAATTCCCATTCCGACCTATTCCTCACTAACGACATAATTACGTGCTATTATGATTTGGTATAGCGAGTGAACACAATATTTTTCAACCCGATAACAGAAAGATTTGTTAGGATACCAAAGGTAGTATGAGAAAATGGTGAGATATACCGAGACAATGGGGGGTACTTCATGTTCGTTAAATTTTTGATTTCAAGCGCCATAATGTTCATTTTTGGCTCTCCGTTTTCGATGGCTGTGGAAGCAGATGAGATCGACCAAATAAAAGAGCGGGGTTATCTTTCTTGCGGCATCGCAAAACAATTACTCCCAAAAGGGAACTTAATATCTACAAACCCTTGGCAAAATTTTTATATTGACACATGTCGAGGCGTATCCTCCGCAATATTTGGAAGCCCAGATAGAATAAAAACATATTTTCTAAAGAAAAACTCCATGAAAAAAATTAATAAATTCGATATTTTAATGAATTCGTTGGTTGATTTGCCTGATATTAAAAACACTGAATATGTTTTTGCCGGAGCTTTGTTTTTTCATGGGCAAACATTTTTATCTTCTAAAAAGCTCGAATTTAAAAATATAAAGAAACTAAATGGAGCCCGTATCTGTGTTTTAAAAAATTCTCGGTCTGAAACGAACCTGTATGATTATTTTCAAGAACAAAAAGTGTCATATGTACCAGTGATATTGCCTACCTTTTCTCGTATCATATCCTCGTATCTTTCTGGAGAATGCGACGTAATGACAGGCGATATTTTATCTCTTGCAAAACTTCGTTCTTCTCTCAAGAATCCGTTGAAACATATTTTTATGTCTAGTTATATATCACGTAGTGTCGTGGGTCCGTATGTCAAAAAAGAAGATATTAAATTGGTGGGAATTGTAAGATTTACTCTTGATTTTATGGTTTCCGCCGAAGTTTTAGGAATTTCTTCTCGCAATATTAGATCAATTATTCGTTGGAGCAAGAGAAACGTAAAACAAGCAGGATTTATTGACAATGTCGAAGTGCTTGGAAAAAAAATTGGCCTAAAACCGAGCGCCTCATTAGCCATAATAAAATCCGTTGGAAATTATGGGGAAATGTTTGAAAGACATAGCGTAAATTCAAGATTATGGCTTCCGCGGGGCATAAATTTCGCTTCCGCAAATGGGGGTGAATTGACTTCTTATTTAACACGTTAGATGTCGGTGATCTTTTCCGCCGTTCATTTTGGGCATCCCATAACTATTCAGAACAGAAAAAATTCTGATCAATTTGAACAATGCTCGACTACAATTTTTGGTAGGTTGTTGATTCTAGATCGATGAAGGCGTCGGACGAGGATGAAAATGCACGACGTAGAATATTTTGTGGACCGACCTCGCCAGCAAAAAACAATTATGTGGCCGAGTCATTCGATCAATACTGAGAAAATCATAATCCCAAAATTTTATAAGAGGGAGTTTCAAGCTTTAGGAGGAGTTTCGGGCTCTTGTCTGCCGACAATGAATCAGCAATAAATTGCATGTCTATTCGTGCCTTTGCAATGATCTTGATTGCAATAATTGGAATACCTTCTCAGGCCCATAGCTTAGATTGTGGTCCACATAGCAGCAGGGTACCTACTCTAAGTGAATTCACAGAAAGTGTTACGAAGCACGTTAAATGGTTAAAAAATTATTCTGGGGATTTAAATTCATCTGCTGCCAAAGAAGACCCAGAACGAGCAGATTTTCGGTGCGCTGACTTAAGACATTTGCCGATTAATTCGTACGATTTAAGCGGCGCAAACCTTCACAACGTAAATTTAGCAGGAGCAAAAATTCCTCGAAGTCGGCTCAGTTAAAGTGATTTATGAGCCAAAGTTAAAATCACAGCCCCATTTTGGCGAAATTAGAGAGGCTGAAAACATCGAGTATCTAATATATCGCGAAAATCCAGATGGGCTGTATGCGTTAAAAAAGGAATTTTTTAATAATGGTAGAAGAGATTTAGAGAGAAAGATCACATTTGCTATTGAAAAATCGAATACAAATATAAAATTAAAGTCGAATAACTTATTTAAATTAATTGAAGGAGGAATGAGATTTTTCTTTTTCGGCATTACAAGCGACTATGGTATGAGGTACTGGAGACCAATAAATATTATTTTATTGATTATAGTAATAGGAATGATTCCATATAGTTTTGCGGTTCGGGGATTTGGAAACGCCCAAGTCTGGCATGATTCAGTTGAATCGGTGGCCGGTATTAGAAATTTGAGCGGTAGAACCCCAAGATTGGTAACAGTTAAAAAATCTGGTAAATTTTTGCGGCCTATTGAATATATTTTTAGGTCTTTACAAATCTGTGTTTATTCATCATTTCATTTCGGTTGGGGTGATGTTAACATTAGCAATTGGTTGACGCGCATACAATTTAGTGATTATGGAGTGCGGCTGGAAGGTTGGCCCAGGACAGTTGCTGGCGTTCAATCAATCACCTGTTTGTATTTGCTTGTGCTTTGGGGTTTGGCATATTTTGGTAGACCCTTTGGCTAATCACTTTGTGCGAGCTTCTGATTTTACCCGCTGGAGAGCAGGGTGGTTGGGAGATCGACACTGATTCATGTTCCTTCTTCAAAAGTGTGGGGACAACTTGGTGGTCTGAGCATTCCACCTATCGCCGACGAATTCGATACGTGAATTCCATTTTGGCGCGTATCGCATTTTCGAAATCACCGTTCAAAGTCGACTAAGTGCCACCTTGCACCCCGTCTCCCGCCTCCCCATCTCCCTGACAACGCTGTATAACTCCCGCACATGACCGAACTCGCCCGTATCCGCAACTTCGCGATCATCGCCCATATCGACCACGGCAAGTCGACGCTGGCCGACCGGCTGATTCTTGCCTGCGGCGGCATCGAGGAGCGCGAGTTCCGCGACCAGATGCTCGATTCCATGGAGCTTGAGCGCGAGCGCGGCATCACCATCAAGGCGCAGACGGTTCGGCTTATCTATAAGGCCAAGGACGGCGAGACCTATCAGCTCAACCTGATGGACACGCCCGGCCACGTCGATTTCACCTACGAGGTCTCGCGCTCGCTGGCGGCGTGCGAGGGCTCGCTGCTGGTGGTCGACGCCTCCCAGGGCGTCGAGGCGCAGACCCTGGCGAACGCCTATCTCGCGATCAACAACGATCACGAGATCATCCCGGTGCTCAATAAGATCGATCTGCCGGCCGCCGAACCCGAGCGCATCCGCCAGCAGATCGAGGATGTGGTGGGGCTCGACGCCGCCGATGCAATCTTGGTCTCGGCCAAGACGGGCGAAGGCATCACCGATGTTCTGGAGGCCCTGGTGACGCGCCTCACGCCGCCCGAAGGCACGCGGGGCGCGCCCCTGAAGGCGATGCTGGTCGATAGCTGGTACGATTCCTATCTCGGCGTCATGATCCTGGTGCGCGTCCATGACGGGGTGCTGCGCACGGGCATGAAGCTGAAGATGATGGGGACCGGCGCGGTTCACCAGATCGACATGGTGGGCGTGTTCACGCCCAAACGCGAGACGGTGGATGAGCTTGGTCCCGGCGAGGTGGGTTTCATCACCGCCTCGATCAAACATGTCGCGGAAACCCAGGTCGGCGATACGCTGACCGAGGAAAAGAACGCCTGCGCCGAGGCCTTGCCCGGTTTCCACCCCAGCGTACCGGTGGTGTTCTGCGGATTGTTCCCGGTGGATTCGGCGAATTTCGAGGATCTGCGCGAATCTCTCGCGAAGCTGCGCCTCAATGATGCGAGTTTTCATTACGAAGCCGAAACATCCGCCGCGCTGGGTTTCGGCTTCCGCTGCGGCTTCCTCGGGCTGCTGCATCTTGAGATCATCCAGGAACGTCTCAGCCGCGAGTTCGACCTCGATCTGGTGACCACCGCGCCGTCGGTTATTTATCGCATCCACCTGAACGACGGATCGATGAAGGAACTGCACAACCCGGCCGACATGCCGGATCCGGTGCGCATCAAGAACATCGAGGAGCCGTGGATCAAGGCGACCATCCTGGTGCCCGACGATTATCTCGGCGGCGTTCTTGCGCTGTGCGAGGAGCGGCGCGGCATCCAGCTCGAGCTGACCTATGCCGGCAACCGCGCGCTGGTGGCCTATCGCCTGCCGCTCAACGAGGTGGTGTTCGATTTCTACGACCGGCTGAAATCGGTGACCCGGGGCTATGCCAGCTTCGATTACCAGCTCGACGGCTATGAGGACGGCGAACTGGTGAAGCTCGGCATCATGGTCAACGGCGAGTCGGTGGATGCGCTCTCCATGGTGGTCCATCGCGACCGCGCCGAAAGCCGCGGCCGCGCGATCTGCGTGAAGCTGAAGGATCTGATCCCGCGCCAGCTATTCAAGGTGCCGCTGCAAGCGGCCATCGGCGGCAAGGTGGTGGCGCGCGAGACCATCAGCGCCATGCGCAAGGACGTGACCGCCAAATGCTATGGCGGCGACGTGACGCGCAAGAAGAAGCTTCTGGAAAAACAGAAGGCGGGCAAGAAGAAAATGCGCCAGTTCGGCGAAGTCGAAATCCCGCAATCGGCCTTCATCCAGGCGCTGAAAATCAGCGACGAAGACCGCCGCTGAACGGGCCGAATCCTACTCCCTGATTCCATAGCGTTCGCGACGCCGGCGCGCCGCCCAGGCGATCACGAGACCGGGAACGCCCATCACCAGCCACGCCGGCCACAGCAATATGGTCGCGATCACCGCGTCCCACAGCCACGGCGAAATATAGCGCTGGACCACGGCCTGGACGAGATTGAGGCTGGCGCGGTGGATGATGTACCAAAGTTCGCCAAAGGCGAACGGCCGATATCCGCCGCCCGAGATCGATGCGATCACCTCGTGTCCCGCCGCCGCGATGGCGAGCGCGATCAAGATCCACCCGATCCAGCGAAAGACGATCATCGTCCGCCCCCAGCAACTCCAGAATAGGGATAGTCTAGCCGACTCGGTTCGAACAGAGAACGCCCTAGAACATGATCCAACCAAATAGGATCATTTGATGGAGGCAAATCGGCTTCTCGGGCAGGCGCGGCGCGTAGCGCGATGCGGTGCATCGGGCAAGCGTCGCAACGCACCCGAGAAACCGATTTGCCCACCGAAGGCCGGATTAGTCCGACCCGTGGCGTCGTTGCGCGTCTTTGCCGATGCGCCGCATCGCCATGCGAAGCGCGCCTAACCACGGGGCGGACTAATCTCGGTCAAATGATCCTATTTGGCTGGATCATGTTCTAGTCGCCCGTCGGGGAGATCGAGAATTCGAGCAGGTTGTCCATTTCCCGCAGGGACTGGGCCAGCCGTTCGGCGTTCTTCTTGCGGTCGGTCATGATCACGGTGCGGTACTCGAAGACCTCGCCGTTGCGGCTCACGGCATAGCTCATGCCGGCGACCTGGAACCCATGCGCCCGCAGGATCTCGCGAAGCTCGGGCTCGGACGGCGTTTCCCCGCGCGGAAATCGCATCACATAGTGGGCATAGAACTGGGTTGGGATCAGCGCTTCGAGATGACGGAACAGGGCGAGAATGCCCAGCGTCACGAAGGTCGCCAGCGCCGCCGGATAATAAAAGCCGATACCATAAAGAATGCCGAGCGAGGCGGTCATCCAGATCGACGCGGCCGTGGTCAGGCCGCGCACCGTCACCCCTTCCTTGAAGATCACGCCGGCGCCCAGGAAACCGATGCCGGTCATGATGCCTTGCGCCATGCGGGTCGGGTCGGTGCGGATCGTCTCAAGCGGGGCGCTGCCGAGCCACTGCCATTGATAGGACGTCACCAGCATCAGGATCGCCGATGCCGTGCAGACCAGCGCATGGGTGCGAAACCCGGCCGGGCGGCCATGATAGGTGCGTTCAAGCCCGATGAGGCTGCCCGCCAGGCAGGCGGAACCGATACTGAGGGCGATTTCGGCGTATTCCTGAGCCATGACCAATCCACAGGGAGTCCGACGCCAATGTTGTTGGCGTTGCGTTAAGGAAGGCCAAAGACAGTCGTTTTTCGCGGATTAGCGGTCCCGGCTGGACTCCTGGTCGGCGTCGCGGCGTTTATCCCGTTTGATCCGTTCGGCGCGTTTCATCATGGTGTGCGCGCCGATGACCACGGTCGCCAGCAGGGTCGCCAGCGTCAGAAATTCGACAATCAGCATGAACGTGGGATAGGACATTGCCGTCTAACCTGTCTGCTTCGGCCCGCGCGTCGCGTCGCCGATTCCTTTTGCTGGCGTTTGCGCCTCTTCACGGAAATGTCATGCAAGAACCATGCCAGTTTTGCTGAATCCCGTTGTTTCAATAGGTTAACGCGCCGCGGGCGACGCGCGCCGCGACCAGTTGTAAAATCCACCGACACCTGTTTCGGCGCACAGGGGCGGGCGGGTTGCTACTCGGCCGCCTCTTCCGGCGTTGCGTAGTTGAGGAAGCTTTCCGGCAGCGCGGCGCCCCAATAGACGCCAGTGCCCCGCGTTTGCTCGTCCCAGATGACGGGCTCGAAATCGGGGGCCAGCACGAAGAAGCCGCTGGTGTAAATCTCGATACGGTTGCCGCCGGGCTCGTAGGAATAGAGGTAGAAGGCCTGCGAATTGTTGTGCTTCGATGGGCCGGCCTCGATGAAAACGTCGTTTTCCATAAAAATATCGGCGGCGCGCAGCACGTCCTCGCGGTTATCGACCCAGAACGAGGCGTGATGAAGCCGTCCGCTCTTGCCCTTCACATCGACCACGTAGGCGAGTTCGTGATGGACGGCGGATGCGCTCATCCAGGAGCCGATCTCGGTCGCGCCCTTGTCGAACACCACCTGTTCGCGCAGCTTCAGGCCCAGCGTGTTTTGGGCGAAATCTCGGTTGGCCGCCACGTCCTGGCACAGCACCGCGAGATGGTCGGTGCGCCGCACCCCGATGCCGTTCTTGGGATATTTCATGGGCAGGTTGCGCAGCGTCGAGCGCAGCGCCTCGGGCGCATCGTATTTCTGTTCGTCGTAATAGACTTCCATCGCATGGCCGTCCGGGTCACGGAAGCAATAGCAGCGCCCGTGGCCGAAATCGCCGTTTGACCAGCCGATGCCGAGCCCGGCCGCCTCGATCGCCTCGGCGCGCCGCTCCAGCGCCTGGGGGCTCGCCGCCCGCCAGGCGATATGGCCGATCCCGGCGCCCTCTCCCTCGGTGAGTTTCAGCGTGGTCGCCGCGTAATCGCCGTATCCCCGGAGATACACCGATTGCCCTTCGGCGTGGACGGATTCCATGCCGAGGAGTTCGGTGAAATAGCGCAGGCTTTCGTCCGGCCTGGGCGTCAGAAGCTCAATATGGCCGAGATGCGCAATATCCAGGATCGGTTCCGCGACGGCCATCGTTCATTCTCCCGCATTCTTTCGGAAGAAGAATTATCGATGGTCGCGCGGTCCGGGTTCTTGATGCAGGTCAAGGCCCGCCCGTCGGAATTATTCTTCCAGCGGATTGCCGAATAAATCCTCCGCGCGCTCCACGTCGATAATCACGGCATAGCCCTTTTTCTCCGGATCGCGTTCTTTCTCGACCGGGATGATGCGGTCCCAGACCTCGTCGTAAATTTCGCCCGATTTATATTGCTTGGCGGTGCCGTAGAACCGCGCGATGCCGCCGTTCTTCAACGTGCCGTCCTCGCGCAGCGCCGGGTTACGGAAATACACGGTCACCTTGGTGCCGTCGGCGAGGCTCGCATTGGATGTGCCCTTGCCGCGTTCCCACAGCGCGAGACGTTCTTCATCATAGACCAGGATGCTGCCGCGCGGCGTGATCTGGACGTATCCGTCGGGCAGCACCGTGCCCATCGTGCAGACATGTTCCGGATAGGCGCTGTCGATATGTTTGTTCAGTTTCGTCGGTATCTTGGCCATCGATATTCCCTTTTTTATGCGGTTTAACTTGTTGGCGCGCCGGTTAGCGCGGCGTCTCCATTTTCTTCGCGAGCCCGGCCGACCACTCTTCCTGGCTGACAAAACCCTCGATCCCGCCGAACTCTTCCTCCGTCCATTTCAGGATTTCCTCGTCGCTGAGGCTGAGATCATACGGCCTGCCCTGCGGCTGCGGAACATAGAACGGCGCATCGAGATAGGTCTCGACCAGATTGCCCTCGGGATCGTCGAAATAGATCGACCACGCGTTACCATGGCATATGGGGTTGCTCTCAACGCCGGCTTCGTCGAGGCGCTCTTTCAACCCGCGCAGGGCGGCCAGCGACGGCAGCGTGAATGAAATCTGATTGATGGTGCTTTTGGAGCCTTCCTCGCGGACATCGACCAGCACCACCTGGTGATGGGTGTTTGGGCTCGACGTCATGAAGGTCAGGTTGCATTGCATCCGTTCAGAGAAACCGCGGTCCGAAACCGTCATTCCCATTATTCCGGTGTAGAAATCCACCATCTTGTCCATCTCGATCACATTGATGCCCATATGGGTGATCCGCGGCCGTCCTTCCGGCCAGTCATATTTGCTCGCTTGATCGTTCATTTCTGTCTTTCCCTCGACGCTTATTTCCCCGCGCCATGCGGCGCAAGCCTATGAGATATGACGGAATATGTCCCACGGCAATTCGGCGGCCGCGCCACCTTGTGTGCTTGCAATTATCGGTCATCGGAGCCTCAATTGCCACGCATTGCACGAAATTGTGTCATTGCATTTGTCGGAAGTATTATTTTCGGGATACGAGTTAAATGGCCGATACCCCCTCCGCCCTTTCCCCGGACCGGCCGGAAAGCCTTCTCGGGCAATCTCCCGCCCGGCGGGGCGCGCGCCGCGCCGT
>CAZPMO010000036.1:10856-32347 GCA_964587515.1 uncultured Rhodospirillaceae bacterium
GGCCGGGCGCGGCGTCTATGTCGACGATCAAACCTTGCCCCGCATGGTTCACGTCGCCTTTGTGCGCAGCCCGTATGCGCATGCCCGCATCGTGAACATCGACACGATTGCGGCGCGGGCGCATGGCGGGGTTGCGGGCGTCCTGACCGGCGCCGAACTGGCCCGTCGGACCGAACCCTGGCGCGGCCTGCTGGCCAACGCCCCGGCGCTCAGATCGCCGCCGCAATACGCCATGGCGGTCGATCGCGTCTGCTGGCAGGGCGAACCGGTCGTCGCCATCGCGGCCGAAAGCCGCGCCATCGCCGAAGACGCCGCCGAATTGGTGCGCATAGAGTGGCGGGAACTCCCGGCCGTGGCCCGTATGGAGACCGCTCTGGCGCCTGAAACGCCGGTGCTGCATTCGGAGTTGGGCGATAACAAGCTATATGAGCGCGAGCTCGATTTCGGCGATGTGGAGCGCGCCTTCTCGCACGCGCACAAGGTGGTTTCAGGGACATTCCGGTTCGGACGCCATACAGGCGTTGCATTGGAAGCGAGGGGGATGATCGCCGATTTCGACCCGTCCGAGGGTAAGCTCACGCTGCGCTATAGTGGTCAGGCGCCACACATGATCCAGGTGCTGTTCGCACGCCATCTCGGCATCGAGGACCGCGATATCCGGGTCATCGCCCGCGATGTCGGCGGCTCTTACGGCGTGAAGAGCCACATCTACGGCGATGAGTTCACCACCGCCGTGCTGTCGATGATGCTGGGCCGGCCGGTGAAATATCTGGCCGACCGGCTCGAATCCTTCGTCTCGGACATACATGCCAGGGACCATAGGGTGACGGCGCGCATGGCGGTCGGCGAAGACGGCGAGATCACCGCGCTCGAAATCGACGATCTCGTCGCCGCCGGCGCCTATTCGGCCTATCCCCGGACCAGCGCGATCGAGGCCAATCAGGTTCTCAACATCGCGGGCGGACCCTACCGCATCGGCAATTATCGGGGACGGGCCACGGTCGTCTTTCAGAATAAGACGCCGATCTCGCAATATCGCGGCGTCGGCCATCCTATCGCGATCCTGGCGGGCGAGGCCATGGTCGACATGACGGCCGAGGCGATCGGGCTGGATCCGGTCGAGATGCGGCGGCGCAACTTCGCGCCCGACGACGGCTATCCGGCCACCGCGCCCTCGGGCGTCGCGCTCGATGATCTGTCGCATCAGGCCTGCCTCGAAAAGCTGGTCACGCTGATGGATTACCAGGGCCTGCGCGCGGATCAGGCCGCTTGCCGGGCGAAAGGCGTCTATCGCGGCGTCGGCATCACCGCTTTCATCAAGGGCACCAACCCGGGACCGCTGATCTACGGCCCGGCGCGGGTGCCCATCTCGGCCCAGGAAGGCTGCACCATCCGTCTCGAGCCGTCGGGGTCGATCACCTGTCTGGTCGGCGTCACCGAACAGGGCCAGGGCACGGAGACCATCATCGCCCAAATCGTCGCGTCGGCGCTTGGGGTCGGCATCAACGACGTCACGGTGATCTCGGGCGATACGGATTCGATGCCTTATGGCGGCGGCACCTATGGGTCGCGCGGCGCGGGCACCGGCGGCGAGGCCGCATATCGCGCCGCGCTGGCGCTGCGCGACCAAATCATCGAGCTCGCAGCGGCTCTCCTTCAGTCGGCGTCGGAGACGCTCGACATCGTGGCCAGCGGGATCGTCGAAGGCGGCGGCGTCCCACGCATGACCCTCGCCGAGTTGGGTGAGATCGCGTTTTTCCGGGCCGGAGAACTGCCCGATGGGTCGCATCCGGAACTCGTCGCGACTCGCCGGTTCCGCGTAAAGGATTACATCTTCACCAATGGCGCGCATGGCTGTTACGTCGAAGTCGATGCGGAAACCGGCTTCGTCCGACTGCTCGATTACTGGGTGGTCGAGGATTGCGGGCGCATCATCAACCGACAGCTCGTCGAGGAACAGGTGCGGGGCGCGGTGGTGCAGGGGCTGGGGGACGCGCTGTTCGAGCACAGCCTCTATGACGAGTCAGGTCAGCTTCGGAACGGAACGATGGTCGATTATCTCGTGCCAATGGCCGGAGAGACGCCCGACATCAAGGTCGCCCATATCGAAACCCCGACGTCGAAATCCACGCTGGGCGCGAAAGGCGCCGGTGAATCGGGGACCGCGGCCGCGCCGGGCACCGTATTCAACGCGGTAAACGATGCGCTGCGTCCGCTCGACGCCCGGCTCGACGCCATCCCGATCACGCCCGAAAATGTGTTGCGGGCGCTGGCGCTCGCCTGAGTCCGCGTGCATTGGCAAGGCGGTCGAGAGGCGGCATTATGGGCCCGCTAAATATAAAAGGGAGGGAACGATGAAGGTCATTTCATATCGTCATAACGGGACGCCGGGCGTCGGCGTGATGGTCGACGACAAGGGTTTCGTGGCGCTGGCCAACGCCGCGCCGGACCTGCCCGACAACCTGCGGGCGATCCTCGAGATCGACCCCGACCTGGAACGCGTGCGCGCCGCGACCGACGGCAAATCGGCGGACTCCTCCATCGACGACATCACGTTCGATCCCTTGATTCCCGAACCCCACGCGAGCTGGGCGCTGGCCCTCAACTACACGCTTCACATCGAGGAGACCGGGCTGACCACGTCGCGCGAGTATCCGCAGATCTTCCTGCGCATGCCGATTTCTCAGGTCGGTCACAACGAGCAACTCTGGGCGCCCCGGCTCGATGTCGCCGAAGCCTATGATTACGAGGGCGAGCTTGCCGTGATCATCGGCAAGCCCGGCCGGCACATAAAGCGCGAAGACGCGTTCGACCATATCGCCGGGTACTCCTGCTACAACGAAGGCTCGGTGCGCGAATATCAGAGCCAGAACCGCCAGTTCGGCCTCGGCAAGAATTTCGAACGCTCCGGCAGCTTTGGGCCGTGGCTTGTGACAAAGGACGAATTCGGCGATCCGGCGCATCATACGCTGATCACCCGGCTCAACGGCATCGAGCGCCAGCGCGCCGAAATCTCGGGCATGCTGTTCGACGTGCCTCATCTGGTGTCATATTTATCAGAGGGCTACACGCTGCAGCCCGGCGACGTGATCGTGACCGGCTCGCCCGGCGCGCTGCCGCTGCGGCCCGGCGAGACGCCGGAGACGCCGCGCGGCCCGGTGGTGGTGGAAGGCCAGCTTCACATGCGCGCCGGGGATGTTTGCGAGGTGGAAATCGACGGCATCGGCACGCTGTCGAACGCGGTGATCGAGGACCCGACGCCGAAGCCGTAAGCCGAGATTGCGCTATTCGACCACGCGCCAGGTATTTCCGTAGCGTTTCACCAGGTCGATATAATCCTGGGCGCCGCGCTCGATCCAGTGGGCGGCGTTGCCCTCGATCTTTTTGCGGTTGACCGCCGGCGCGCCCACGGCGAGCGTGCGTTCCGGCACTTCGAAACCTTCGCGCACGACGGCGCCCGCGCCGACAATGGCTTCGGGGCCGACCCGGGCGCCATCCAGCACCACGGCGCTCATCCCGATCAGGCTCGACCGTCCCACCCAGCAATCATGCAGGACCGCGCTATGGCCAATGGTAACGCGCTCTTCCAGTACGGTGCCGTTGTTGGTTTCGGCGTGCACCACCACATTGTCCTGGACGTTGCAATCCGCGCCGATGCGGATGGGGCCCATGTCGCCGCGCAACACAGCGCCGAACCAGATGGAAGCGCCTTCGCCGACCTCCACGTCGCCCAGCAACACGGCGGTCGGCGCGATGAAAGCGGTCTCGGCGATCTTGGGAACCTTGCCCTCGAACTCGATAATTATCGCCACCGCGTCAGTCCCTCAACTCGGTAAGCGCGATGACCTTGTATTCCTCGATGTTGCCCATCGCGTTGCCGCCCACCACCTTGCGCAATTCTTCGTGGTCGGCGACCTCGACCAGCGTCGCATATCCCTTGTAGCCGGCGATGGGATAGACGCTCGCGTTTTCACTGGCGCCAAGCTCGACGAAATGGTTGACGCACTGGCCCACGGGGGCGGATTTGGTGCGGTGCGGCGGCGGCCGGTTGATAATCAGGAACTTCGCCATGTCTTTGTCTTTCTCCGTTCTCAGATGATGGTCTTAGATGATTCCTGCGGCCCGCATCGCCGCGGTCTCGCCTTCCAGCGTCCCCAGCGGCAGCACCTGATACTCGCCCCAGCTACCCAGCGGGTTCTGGAAAAGAATGGTCATCAACTCGTCATGATCGTCCACGTCCAGAAACACGGCGAACCCGGCGCCGTTATCCTCGATGATTTCGTAGACTTCCGCCTTGCCCGCGTCGCGCAGACCGCGCAAGTGAGCGCGCGCGCCCTCGACATTAGCCTTTTCCGGGATCGGCTTTTTGGGCCGCGCCAGTATCAGAAATTTCGCCATGTGGTCTCCTGTTTCGCTGGGATGGTCAGGACCGAATCGCCGCGATCAGGTCGATCTCGATCATCGCGTCCTTGACCAGCAGTCCGGTGGTGCCGACCGTGGTGCGTGCCGGCGGGGTCTTGAAATATTCCTTCCACACTTCGTCGAAAGCGCTGAACTGGTGAAGGTCTTCGAGAAACACCTGCGCCTTGATGACCTCGTCGAGCGAGCTGCCCGCCGCTTCGAAGGTCTTCGCGAGATTGTCGAGCACATAGGCCGTGCGCTTCTTGATGTCGGAGCCATAGTACGGAAAGGCGGGATCGGTGCGCGCTTCGGCCGGAATGCCGGTCTTGAAATCGGTCGGCAACTGCCCGGCGGCGAACACCAGATCGCCGACCCGGTAGGCCTCGGTATAGTTGGCCAGCGGCTGCGGGATGTCTGACGTCACCGAAATGCATTTCGTATCCCCGCCCGGCACATAGCCGATCAGGTCGATCTCGATCATCGCGTCCCTGACCAGCAGCCCGGTGGTGCCGACCGTGGTGCGCGGTGGTGGGGTCTTGAAATATTCCTTCCACACCTCGTCGAAGGCGTTGAATTCATTGAGGTCTTCGAGGAACACCTGCGCCTTCACGATATGATCGAGCGAGGAGCCCGCTGCCTCGAAGGTCTTTGCGAGATTGTCGAGCACATAGGCCGTGCGCTTCTTGATGTCGGAGCCATAGTACGGAAAGGCGGGATCGGTGCGCGCTTCGGCCGGAATGCCGGTCTTGAAATCGGTCGGCAACTGCCCGGCGGCGAACACCAGATCGCCGACCCGGTAGGCCTCGGTATAGTTGGCCAGCGGCTGCGGGATGTCTGACGTCACCGAAATGCATTTCGTATCCCCGCCCGGCACATAGCCGATCAGGTCGATCTCGATCATCGCGTCCCTGACCAGCAGCCCGGTGGTGCCGACCGTGGTGCGCGGCGGCGGGATTTTGAAATAGTCCTTCCACACCTCGTCGAAGGCGGCGAACTGGTTGAGATCTTCGAGAAACACCTGCGCCTTCACGATGTGATCGAGCGAGGAGCCCGCCGCCTCGAAGGTGCGCGCGAGATTGTCGAGCACGTAAATCGTGCGCTTCTTGATGTCGGAGCCGTAGAACGGAAAGGCGGGATCGGTGCGCGCCTCCGGCGGCACATCCGTCTTGAAATCGGTCGGCAACTGCCCGGCGGCGAACACCAGATCCCCGGCCCGGAAGGCTTCCGTATAAACGGCCAGCGGCTGCGAGTTGTCCGATTTTACCGCCTCGACCTTCATGATTTACTCCGCCGCCTCGCGGCCGCGCGCGCCGGCTTCGATCAGGGCGACGATCTCATCGGTCTCGCGGACATCGCCGAAATATTGCGCCACCGCCATCAGCCCGCCGAGATGTTCCTCGTCGCTCAGCGTCGCATTGGCGTCGGCCGGCATCAGCACCCGGTAGTCCAGCATCATCGCGTCACGCGCCGAGGATTCGCAGCACACATCGGTCAGCGTGCCGGTGATGATCACGGTATCGATGCCGCGCGCCTTGCAGCGTGCGTCGATGTCGGACGATCCTTGAATGAAGGCCGAGAAGCGGTTCTTCAGCACCAGATCCTCATCGGCGCGCACATCAAGTGCGGGATAGATCGCGTGCAGTTCGGAGCCTTCGGTCAGCGCCTCGCGGTGGCGCCGCCGTCCTTCTTCCTGAAAGAAATATTCGTAATAAATCGGGAAATGGTCGGGGCCGGACTCCGCCATGGTCATGGCGATCCACATCACCGCGCCGCCGGCCTCGCGCATCGCGCTCGCCAGCCGGTTGATATTGGGCACGATGCCGCGCGCCACCGGTACTTCCATGGGCGCGCCTTCATCGACGAAGGCGCGCTGCATGTCGATCACCACCAGCGCGGTGCGCGCCGGGTCCAGGGTCTCGAAAACATATGAGCGCCCGCGCCGTTTCGCGATGCGGTCCGTGATGAATTGCGGCAGTTCGACGTCATGCATGGCAGGCCTCCAATCGATCCCATTCCTCGGCGCGGCCAAAGAACTCTTTGGATTTTAACGCCTCTCACTGCTCTCGAACAGCGTCTTGCGGCCTCTGCTAACGTCAGTTCCCTTGTGTTGCCGGTTTTTCGCGTGCAAAATGTTTTTCAATCACAGCGTCCAAGCAGACTTCTGACGCCGCGTGAATAAAAATGTTTGGGATTACGTCCCTGAGGCGCCGATTGGGAAACAAATCATGGCCCTGATCGAGGAGCAACGGACCGCTGAAAAGGCGGGACCGGTAATAATAGAACGCCCTATGACCGGGCCCACCGTTTGGCGGGCCAAGGATGTCATCCACGGTGGCTGGCGGGTTCCGATTACGGAAGACGCGTTGGCCGAACTTGATACGATGGCTTCAGCCTTAGCCCGATACGACGATTCGATCGAGGACCTCCGGCCGGACGCGTTCGACTGGCCGGCGACGACGGAAATCATGGTCGACATCCAGTCCCGCCTCAACCAAGGGATCGGGTTCGCGGTGCTGGATGGCCTTCCCGTGGAACGCTGGGGGGGAAACGGCGAGTCGGGCGATCGCGTGGCTTCTTACAAACTTTCTGGCGCCTGCCATCAATCAGAAGTGGAAGGGCGCCCGGGCGTATGACGTACGCGACACCGGCGCGAAGCTCGAATACGGCATCCGCCGTTCGATTACCAATCTTGAACAGGAGTTCCATACCGACGGGTCCTTCCTTCGCGTGACCCCCGACTATCTCGCGCTCGCCTGTATGTCTCAGGCCGAGGCGGGCGGCATGAGCAGGGTGGTAAGTCTGGTGACCGTGCATGAGAGGCTGCGCGAGACCGCCCCACGACAGCTTGAACGTCTCTACCGGCCGTTCTGGTGGGACAGGCAGGCCGAGCACGGCGACGATGAACGACCCTCGAACTGGCTGCCGATATTCGAATCGGACGGCGCCACGCTTTCCGTCCGTTACTACGACGACTATATCCGCAACGGTTACGGGCTGATGGGCGCCGCGATCGACGACGAGACCGAGAACGCGCTACGGACCATGCGGGAGATCGTCGAGGATCCGGAGAACTGGATCGAGTTCCGCCTGGAGCCCGGTCAGATTGAGTTCGGCCAGAACAGGCTGATCGCCCATGGGCGCACCGCGTTCCATGATGCCGGAACCGATGCCCCGTCGCGGCGTCATTTGCTGCGCTACTGGCTCCGCAGTGAGGGCGGCATCGAACTGGAGGCTGAACCGACGCCCACCGCATGATCCTGTCCGTTCGTGGAATTTACCTATACCACCGCGATCCTTTCGGGACTGGTCCTGTTCCTGGCCTATATGGTGCGCGGCGTCGCCGGTTTCGGTTCGGGTCTTATATCGGTCCCGCTGCTGGCGTTCCTGTTTCCCGTCCAAATCGTCGTGCCGATCATCGTCCTGTTTGACTATATCGGCTCGGCCAGCCAGGGGATTCACAATCGCGAGCGGATCGCCTGGCGCGAACAGCTGCCGCTGGTGCCGTTCACCCTGATCGGCGTCGCCATTGGGCTGGTGTTGCTGAAAGGACTTGAAGCGGCGGTCTTGGCTCAGGCGCTCGGTGGATTCGTTATCGCCTATGCGGTTTACCAGCTTCTTCCTCTGGGGGAAGTGCGAGGCTCTCGTCTGTTTGTCGCGCCGTGCGGCCTCGCGGGCGGGCTGGTGGGAACCCTGTTCGGCACCGGGGGGGCCCTCTACATCATCTATTTCACCCTCCGGGGTCTCGATAAGGGCAGTCTTCGGGCGACCTTCGCGGTGAATTTTCTGATCGACGGCGCCATCAGGCTTGCGGCATACGCTTCGTTCGGTTTTTTTGACAGGGAAGTGCTTCTTGCTATCTTGGCGGGACTTCCCGTTGTCGGCGTTGCCCTGTGGCTGGGCGGCCGCGTCCATTCGACGATGTCGCCGCGATCCTACGCCCGGATGATCAGCGTGCTGCTTCTCGGCAGTGGGCTTCTTCTGATCCTGAAGAATTGAGCAGCGCGCCTGAACGCCTATTCGGCGTTGGCGGCGACCCGGGGCCTATCGTGACAGTCGGTTTCCGCCGCGCCATCGGACTGTTCGAGACGTGAACGAGGCAGGACGACGCGGATGGTCGTCCCGACATCGGGTTCGCTGTTGATAATGAGTTCCCCGTCATGGAGTTCGACCAGCGCCTTGGCCAGCGGCAGGCCGTGTCCGGTACCCTCGAACTGGCGATCGAGATCGCTGTATATTTGGGCGAACGGGGTTAAGGCTATCTCGATATTTTCCGGCGCCATGCCGATGCCCGTATCGGATATCTCGAACACGCTCCGGCGCTCCGCATCCACGGAAACCGAAAGCGCGACAATGCCACCGGGTCTGGTGAATTTGATCGCGTTTGACAACAGATTGACGAGGATTTGTTTCATCATGCGGTTATCGGCGTAAAGGCGAGGCATGGTGTCGGGCAGATCCACGTCGAGGTTGATCTCCCCGTGCTCGGCGCGACCACTGACGATGGTGATCACCGCACCGACCATATCCGGGACCACGAACCATTCGGGCTGGATTTCCGTATTTCCGGATTCGATCTTGGACAGGTCAAGGACGTCGTTGATCAGTTCCAGCAGATGGTGGCCGGAATCATGGATGTGCTGGACAAATTCTATATTGCCGACTTGACCATCGGATTCGATCGCCTGGTCCTTGATGATCTGTGAGAAACCGATGATCGCGTTCAAGGGCGTGCGCAGTTCGTGGCTCATATTCGCGAGGAACTGAGATTTGGCGCGACTGTTGATCTCGGCCTCTTCCTTGGCTTTCTGAAGGGTATCGCGGGCCTCGGACTCCAGGGTTACGTCCCGCCCGGTGCCGCGATATCCGAGAAATTGCCCGTCCTCGGCGATGACCGGATTGCCGCTGACCGACCACCACTGAGTCTGTCCCTTTTCGTCGACGTACTTGTAGCGGACATCTCTGAACCGCAGCCTCTGGTGGGAATCGGCGAAATGTTTCTGGTGATATCCATCGCCGGGTGTCAAGTCCGGCATTTTTTCCGCGGCGCGTTTAAGGAACATGCGGGGGTCGAGCCCGGCCGCATTCTTGATCTGGTCGGAAACGTATTCGAACCGGCCGTCCTTTCCGGTCGACCAGAACCAGTCCGAGGCGATCTCCGCGTAATCACGAAAGCGTTTTTCGTTTTCACGGGAAATCCGTTCGCCTTCGCGCGCATGCCACAACCCAATGCGATGGTTGCGTAGCGCCAAGATGAGCATCCCACCGGCCAGCGCGGCGACCAGAACCAAGACGAACGCCAACCATCCGCGGATGGCCCCGGCGGCGGGCCACCGTGTAATTTTAAGGACGAAAATTTTCCCTTGCTGGCTGATCAAAACAGAGGATGAAAATGGTCCGAGGAAATGTACGATACCGGACGAAGCGGGAGGCGGATGATCATAGATCAATGCGCTGTCCAGAGATCTTAATCCTCCTTTTTGATAAAGGCGGAATCCGTAATCCCGGTAGCGACCGATAAGGTCCTGAAACAGCTGCGCCGGTTGCAGGTAGAGGCCAACCAACCCGCTTACCTGCGCCTTCCTTCCCTGCGGCGTTCGCGGCACCTCATGCCCCAGATAATATGCCTTGAACACGAAAAACCCCCGGCCGATGCCCGGGTATTCAACCAGTCGCGACGCGATGACCGCCCCGGACTCTATGGCTCTTTCCACGGCCGGCCGCAATAAAGGATCTGAACTCACATCGAATCCCACAAGCTGCGCGAATTCCGGATCAAGGGGCTCGAATAGACGGATTGGCATTGTGACGTCCCGCGGCGCCGCGCGGGCCAGGCCTCCGTCCGCGGCAAGTTCCGTCACGCTGAATTGCTGGAATCCATCATCCCGCATTTCCTCTTCGAACGATGCGCGATCCGTCGAGGACATCACGAGGATTTTCGATATGGTTCGGATATAAGGATACGTGGCGAGTAGCTCACCCGACAGCGCGCCGAACTCGTGTGTTTTCAGGTCTTCGCTCGCATGATGCAGCCCAACCAGCGATGTCAGCACCGCGTCGCTGCTGCCGAAGCGCTGCGCGATGTCACGCTGGATGCTGTTGACCTGTTGGTTGAAAGCGCGTTCCGCGCTCAACAGGTCTATCCACGCCGCCAAGCCGCCCATCGCCGCGCAACCGGCCAGCGAAAGCACGGCGAGGCAAAGGATTTCCCACCGTCGGAACAATCGGCGCTTGGTATCTCGCTGAGAGCCCAGCAAGTGTCCGACTTTCTATTTAGACAATCGGGACCCGCGCGTCGCGCGGGTCCCGAAATGCGACGCTATTTCGCTGGAAGCGAAGCGACTTTTTTGCCCTTGCGCATCAGATCGTCGGGCAGCCTCAGATTAGCCGTCTTGAGGATGTCCTTGTTGATCCAGATATCGCGCCGGCGGTTGGGGACGATCGGGATGCTGGATGGAGCCATTCCGTCAAGGATTTTCAATGCCGTCTTCGCGGCCCATTCGCCCTGCTCGCGCGATACCTTGGTCATGCCGAGCACGGTGTAGGGCATCATCCAGCCATGATTCGTCACGCTGAGCTTGTGCGTGTATTTGAAAACCCCGGCAAGAGCCAATTCGTGGTCCCAATCCTTGATTCCGTTGCGGCTGCCGATTACGACCAGATCGTAGGACTGGGCGCGCTCATATGCCTCCAACCAGGACTCGGTCGTGCCGGCAAGGGCGTAGTCCAGCTTGAACCCGAGCTTCGCGGCGGCGCGCTGGAATCGCTTGAGATTCTTTTTCTCGCTGAGCACGTCCGCGCCCACGTAAAAAACCCGCTTGATGGACGGCACGATATCCCGGGCTCGCTCGAGCATCGGTGCGATCGGCGCAACCTCGATCATTCCCGTCGCATTGGAGAACGGGAATCCGTATTCCGCGGCCGTCCAGTTCAGCCCGCAAAAAACGAAGGGGACCCTATGGTTCTCATAATATGGTTTAATCAGATACTTCGCGGCGTTGTCGTCGGCGGTGATGACGACATCCGGCTCCCATGACTCGATCATGGCCTTGGCCTTCAGCGCGCGGCTTTTCTTTTCCGTTTCGGATTTATGCCGCTTGGTGTCCATATCGACTTGCTTGATTTCGCATTTCCCGGCGAGAACGGATCGGACGCCCTGTTCGATGTCGTCGGCATGCTGGTATCCGCGGTGATAGGAAGAGATGAAAAGACATTTTTTCTTTTTCGCCATTTCGTCCGCGTTCGCCGGCGCAATTTCGCCAACGGACAAACTTGCCAATAATAGACCAAGGGCGGTCAGGCCCACTTGTAATTTCATTTTATTCTCCTGTTCAATTCTTCCGGTGGAGCTGAATCAGGTCTGTTTCCGATGGTCACGTCCGGATCGAAACGCCGCACTGATTTCAGGAGGCGCTTCCATAAGAGCATTTTTCGGTGAATGCTCAATTAACCTAATGTGTTTGCCGATTGGACATTATTAATACACAAGCGCAAAATTCCACACGAGTCTGCTTATCTATTTAGATACGCGGAAAGTATAGAATATTTAAATAATATAATTTATTTGACCTACTACATAAATGCTAATTCCGACTCTCGGTGATTAGTCGGCATGAATGCGTCCAATCTGTTCTGACCAGTTGACGCCGGTCGCCTCGATTCCGATTGGCGCTTAGCGGGTGCCGTAGAGCCGGTCGCCGGCGTCGCCGAGGCCGGGGACGATATAGCCGTGATCGTCGAGCCGTTCATCGAGGGCGGCGGCGTATATGGGAACATCGGCGTGGATATCACGGAGATTATTCACCCCGTCTTCCACGGCCAGCAGACAGACGAACTTTATATTGGATGCGCCCAGCGACTTAAGCCGGTCGACAGCGGCGACGGCGGTGTTGCCGGTCGCCAGCATGGGATCGACCACCACCACCAGCCGGCCTTCGTCTATTTCGGGCAGCTTGCAGTAATACTCGACGGCCACATGGGTGGTCGGGTCGCGATAGAGCCCGATATGGCCGACCGGCGCGGCCGGCAGCAGTTCCAGCATGCCCTCCAGCAGCGCGTTGCCGGCCCTGAGGATGGAGATCAGCACCGGCGGGGCGTCGGCGAGCGTGGGCGCGACGATTTCAGCCATGGGCGTCTCGACCGCGCGCGTCGAAACTGGCAGATCGTGGGTCACCTCGTAGGCCATCAACAGAGAAATCTCGCGCAGCAGCCGGCGGAAATCGGGCGCCGGCGTATCCTTATCGCGCAGTTCGGTGAGTTTGTGCTGGACCAGCGGGTGGCCGATCAGGGTGAGATTATCGGACATGGCGGTTTCCTGTTCATAATTGTTGGCGGCGGGTTCAAAAAACCGTCCCGTCGCTGATCACGTTCAAAGGCGGCGGACCGCCCGGTCGCAGCTTCGCGGCGATGACGCGTCCGGCGCGCCAGGTGCCGCCTTCCAGCACCGCCGCGAGCGGCAGCGCTTGCGCGTCGAGTTCGAGCACGGCGCGCACCGGATCCGCGATCCGGTCGAGCAGCACCACGGTCAGCGCCCGCCATTCGACCACTTGTTGCGATCCGACGTCCAGCGGGTCGGAACCCGTGGACGCGGCGCGCGGCCGGATCACGCCGAGATCGACGAACAACCCGCCATTGCGGTATTCCGCGAGACCGGTCAGCGCATCCAGCCCGCTGATTTTTAACCCGGCCTCTTCCAGCGGCTCGATAAGCGAATAAGCGAGCCATTGAGGCAGTTTGTGGAACGGCACCAGCCCGTTGGTCTCGTCATCGGCGTGGATCGCCGGATGACGCCAGACATCGCCGAGATTTTCGCCGTTGAGTATGACGCGCCCGGGCCAGATCGGGGCGAGGCCGCGCAGCAGCGCCGCCAGAATTTCGCTTGCCGGCAAGACGCCGTCGCGCGCGCGGCCCGACAAATAATCATAAAGATTACCAATGCGTGGCGCGGTCCCGCCGAACAAATCCGGCGCGGCCGAGAGCGCCGCGCCCAGCGCGCGCAAGAGCCCGGCGCGCCCCGCGGCGCCCGCCATCGGATTGTCCGCCGTGATCTGAAAGGCCGTCGCCAGCGCGGCCTCGTCGAAACGTTTGAGGGCCGCCGCGTCCGCGCGCAGTGGATCGTTCGCATCCGCTGACAGCGCGCCCGAGGCGAACAAATGGAAGCTCGCCACCGCAAGCCCTTCGGAGCGCGTAAATTCCGCACCCGCGCCGGGTTCGCGAAACCGCCATGTCGCACCGGCGCCGGCATCGAGAAGCACGCTGGTCACCGCGAGGTCGATGCGCGCGCGGGCGCGCTCGTCGGGGGCGAGGTCGGAACCGTGCGTGGCGAGATCGCCCCATCGGTCGACGCCGCCGACCGTGAAATGGCCCCAGCGACTGTGCGGCGGGACTTTCAGATCGGGATAATTCTCGCGAATGATCTCGGCGACGAAGCTTGCCGCCGCCTCCAATGCCGTCATGTCGAGGGTGAAATGATCCGATTCACCGCGTTCGACCAGGGCAAACAGATCGCCGCAGCGCGCGCGAATCGCCTGCGGTGAGCGCAGCCAGGCAACGGCGTTATTTTCGACTTGCGTCACCGGCTAACTAATCGCTCAGGGTCCGGCCCTTGATGCCGGCAAGATCGCCCTGGCTGGGCGGCGCGTCTGCCGAGAAATAGCCGCTCGCCTTTTTCGCCGCGATCTCGACCTGGGCGTCCTCGGGGATCAGCCCGTCGGGCAGGGTGACGCGCTCGACGATCTCGATGCCCTGGCGCACGATCGGATCGTGCTTCATGTCGCTCATGGAAACGAACTCGTCGATGCGTTTGATCCCGAGCCAGTGCAGTACGTCAGGCATCATCTCCTGAAAACGGAGATCGGCGACGCCGGCGACGCACTCGGTGCGCTCGAAATAGGTATCGGCGCGATCGCCGCCTTCCTGGCGTTTGCGCGCGTTGTAGACCAGGAACTTGGTAACCTCGCCCAGCGCGCGGCCTTCCTTGCGGTTATAGACGATCAGACCGGCGCCGCCGTTCTGTGCCATCCGCGCACACGCCTCGATGCCGTAGGCGAGATAGGGTCGGCAGGTGCAGATATCGGAGCCGAACACATCGGAGCCGTTGCATTCGTCATGCACCCGGCAGGTCAGCTTGCGCTTCGGATCCGCGATGGCCGCGACATCGCCGATCATATAGATCGTGGCGCCGCCGATCGGCGGCAGGAATACTTTCAGATCGCCGCGCGTAACCAGTTCCGGGAACATGCCGCCCGAATGCTCGAACAGGGTGCGGCGCAACTCTCCTTCGTCAACGCCGATGCGCTCTGCGATGCCCGGGAGATACCAGACCGGATCGATGGCCGCCTTGGTGACGCGCACGTCGCCGTCGCCGGAGAGAATTTCACCGTCGATTTCCAGACGCCCGTCGCGCACCGCCTCCTTGATTTCGGGCATGTCGACATGGGCCTTGGTGACGGCGATGGTCGGGCGGATATCCCAGCCTTCTTTCAGCCAGTCCGCGTAATCCTCGGCGACCAGATGGCCGCGCGGATCCAGCGAAACGATCCTGCCGGGCTCCGACCATTGCGGGAACGGCCCGATAGGTTCGGCCGGCGCGGTATCGGTAAGATCAGGGACATGAACCGGGTCGAGCGTGCCCGCCGCCACCGCGAGCGACCGGTAAATCGCGTAGCTGCCGGAATGGACGCCGATCGCATTGCGCTTCCCGGCATCGTGCGGTGAGGCGATGATGGGACCGCGCGCCTTCGCGCTCGCCGCCGACCATTCAATCGGTGGAACGTCGCCGGCCTGCGGGTGCGACGTAAGTACGATATGCCGTGTGGACGACGGGGCGTTTTTCCTCATTTTTTACCTTCGTGCGAAACCGTAAACGACCAGTCTAGCACAAATTCCGCTGTTGTACCCCTTCGAGATGGCGGGCGGGATAGCCTCAATTCGGACATTTCCGGGTCGGTGATTATGGACACCGGACATATACGTTCGTATGGTCGCGAAATTCAGCAATTCTTGGATCGGGAAATCGTTTTCGTGGCTTCGGATCGGGTCGAACGGCGGCTGGCGGCGATATTAGCGGCCGATATGGTCGGCTACTCGCGACATATGGAGGTCGATGAAGCCGGCACGATTGCGCGTCAGCGCGCCCATCGAACAGACCTGATCGACCCGAAAGTCGCCACTTACAAGGGGAGGATCGTGAAAACCACCGGCGATGGCATGCTGGTGGAATTCGCCAGCGCGGTCGACGCGGTCGAATGTGCGGTGGATATCCAGCGGGCGATGGGCGAGCGGGAAGCCGGTCTGCCCGATAATCAACGCATCCTCTATCGCATCGGCATCAATGTTGGCGATATCGTGATCGATGGTGACGATATATTGGGCGACGGCGTGAACGTCGCCGCGCGCCTCGAGGGGCTGGCGACGCCCGGCGGGATCGCCATTTCGAACAACGCCCATGAGCAGACGCAGGGCAAGCTGGACGTCGCGTTCGAAGACGGCGGCGATCATGAGGTCAAGAACATCGCGCGGCCGCTGCACGTCTGGCTCTGGCAGCCGGAATCAAACGAAACCGTAACCATCGTTCCCGACGCGTCCGAACCGCTGGCGCTGCCCGATAAGCCGTCGATCGCGGTGCTGCCGTTCGACAATATGTCCGGCGATCCCGCGCAGGATTTTCTCGCCGATGGCGTCGTCGAGGCGATAACCGCGGCGCTTTCGCGCATTCGCTCGTTCTTCGTGATCGCGCGCAATTCCGCTTTTACCTTCAAGAACCGCGTGGCCAATGCCGTCGATATCGGCAGGGAGCTGGGGGTCGCCTATCTGCTGGAAGGCAGTGTGCAGAAAGCCGGCGACCGCATCCGGATTACCGTGCAGTTGATCGAAACCGGGGCGGGCGCGCACATCTGGGCCGAACATTATGACGGTTCCATAGAGGAAATATTCGATCTTCAGGACAGGATTACCGAACGCGTGGCCGGGCAGCTTCAACCGTCCATCCGGCTCGCCGAGATCGAGCGTTCACGCGGCAAGCGGCCGCACGACCAGGGCGCCTACGATTACACCATGCGGGCGATGCCGCATGTCTGGGCGCTGGAAAAGGAAGAAAGTTCAAAGGCGCTCGACCTGCTCGACCAGGCGCTGGCCATCGATCCGGTGCAGCGACAACGGCGCGACCGACGCGGTCAGCGGCGCGAGTGCGGCGGTATCGCCCGTGGCCACGGCCTTGACCAGGTTTTCGCTGGCCGCCGTCATGGGGGCGGAGCGGTAATGCTGGTTCAAATTGGCGAGCATGCCGACCAGGCGCGATTCGACCACCGCGCGGGAATGGTCGGTTTTCGGCGAGCGCCGGAAGCGCGGCGGCTGGATGCCCAGCATCAGATGCGCCCTGGCGAAAGCGAAGCCGGCGATGCCGGTGGTATCGCGGATGTTTCCGGTCAGCGAACCTTGCTTGCGGGCGACCCACGCCACGTGGGTCGCATCGGTCACTTTGTCGCCGCGCATGGCTTCGCCGGACACAACTTGTACGTCGGCGAGCTTGATTTCCCGGCCGCGCCACGACCAGTTTGTCATCACCCAGCCATCGACGATCGGGTTATAGAACCCGATGCGCACAACCGGCGACTCCAGCAGCCCCACATATATAAGACTGGAGCGGAAGAAATAGCGCCAGATACCCGGAGCGTCCCGGTTGGCCTTGGTGTCGAGCAATTGCGCGAGGGTCGCCTTGTCGCGCGGCGCGAACGTGCGTCTCAGCCGCGTGGAATCGGTGGCCGCGATCAGTCGAAACCAGTTGCCGAAACCGTACAGGAAATCGCGCTTGGCAAGCTGCGCCTTGTCGAGACGGAGCGGATTGACGTTGCCGGCGCTATGCTGGCGAACGAATTGGGATATGGACTTGTCGTCGAAACCCAGGTCGCCCGAAATCTTCACCGTGTCCTGAGCCGCCCATGCCGACGGCGCGAGGTTCAGCGCGATTAACGCGGCGCCCAGCGGCGCGCGCCGTATCATTTGCGTAATCACAGCTTCTCCTCCTTCCGGACTGGACCGGCCGCCGGTTTGACCGATCGTACGAAGGCCATGCCGTCGAATATTCCTAGTGTCACGGCGAAACCGGTCGGCGAGCCGGCGGCGTACCACTCGCCCAAATTGCGGGTCGCCTGGAGCGGTTTGTCGGCGGTGAGCCGGGCGCGCCATGGCTGACCGGCGAGCCGGGCGGCGAATGCGCGGCGAACCGAATTCCAGTTGCCCGTGGCGACGCTGCCGCCCTTGGCGACGAACAATGTCGGATCGAGAAGGTCAGCGACGGTCTCGACGTCGCCTTTCCTCAACGCGCCGACGAATTTTGCCGCGGCGCCCCGCGCCAACTCACTCAGGGCGCGGTGCCGCAGACGAAGCTGGATTACCGTTGGCCGGCGCAGATAGGACCGACGCGCGGTTTCGATAACCGGCGCCTTGAGCGACTGGATATTGAGGTTTACGGGCTGCAGCGCGCCCCAATACATTAGTTTCTTCTGCCGGACGACCAGCGCATCGAGCGAGGTCTGCAACGCGGCGTCGAGGCCGATCGAAGTGGTGGACAGGAAGCGTTTGACATCGAAATCGAACGATTCCGGCGCCGCGCCGCCCGGCTGCCAAAGGATCAACTCGCCCGGACCGGCCTCCGCCTCGCCTGCCCGGATCGTGCCCCTCAGGCAGGCCGCGAATACCAGATCGCCGAGGCGTTGAGGAACACCGCGCTGCCCGCCGCGCCGGATAGGGAGAGGCCAAGGAACGAAAGAGACTTATCCCCGTCAAGGCGGGCGAACACACCGCTTTGCGCCAGTGTTTGGCCGACGGCGCCTTGCGCGATGCTCCGTCCGGTATCGGTCCGCACCAGCGACGCCTCGGCGACCGCTTCTCGCGAAACCGCGAACAAAAGAACGGCAATTAAAAATAAGCGCCAATACCCGACCATTGTGCCTCACCTGTATTTACATAGGCGGGACCAAGGGTCGAATTCATCCGCCTTTTTTATATTTTAAGTATATCACAACTTACGCCGTAAGTGATCCCCGGATCGTCGAATTCAATCGAGGCCCCTGTTCAACAATTTGTGCGGGCGTCCAGCGCCCATCATGAACGGCGACATGGGGCGGGTGATTCTGATAGGGTCGGCGCATGGCTCGGACCGGCCGGATTCGCAAGTTGCTTGTCGCCAATCGCGGCGAGATCGCCATTCGCATCATGCGCGCGGCGTCGGAGATGGATATCGGCACGGTGTCGGTGTTCTCGCGCGAGGACCGGTTCGCGCTGCACCGCTTCAAAGCCGATGAAAGCTATCTGATCGGCGCCGACAAGGGACCGATCGAGGCCTATCTCGATATCGCGGATGTAATTCGCATCGCGCGTGAATCGCGGGTCGACGCCATTCATCCGGGATACGGGTTCCTGTCTGAAAATCCCGATTTCGCCGAGGCCTGCCTAGAGGCCGGGATCGTCTTTATCGGGCCGTCGGCCGACACCATGCGGCGTCTCGGCAACAAGGTCTCGGCCCGCGCGCTCGCTGTCGAGGCGGGGGTGGCTGTGATGCCGGCGTCCGCCCCCCTGCCCGACGACGCGGACGCGATTGCGCGCATCGCCGGCGAGATCGGTCTGCCCGTGATGCTGAAGGCGAGCTGGGGCGGCGGCGGTCGTGGTATGCGGGTGATCCAGAGCGCCGACGACCTTGAGACCGAGGTCGAGTCCGCGAAGCGTGAAGCGCGCGCCGCGTTCGGCAACGACGAGGTCTATTTCGAAAAACTGGTCGAACGCGCGCGTCATGTGGAAGTCCAGATCCTGGGCGATGCGCACGGCAATGCTGTACATCTTTTCGAACGCGACTGTTCGGTGCAGCGCCGCCACCAGAAGGTGGTCGAACGCGCGCCGGCGCCCTATCTTGACGCCGCGCGCCGCGAAGAGATTTGCGGCGCCGCGTTGGCCATCGCCCACACCGCCGGTTATCAGAACGCGGGTACGGTGGAATTCCTGCAGGATTCCGACACCGGCGCGTTTTATTTCATTGAGGTCAATCCACGCATTCAGGTCGAGCACACCGTGACCGAATGCGTCACCGGCATTGATATCGTGAAGGCGCAGATTCGCGTCGCCGAAGGCGCGAAAATCGGCGGCGCGGACGGCGCCGTGCCGGCCCAGGCCGATATCGCGCTGCACGGCCACGCCATCCAGTGCCGGGTCACGACGGAAAACCCCGAAGCCAATTTCGCGCCCGATCACGGCCGCATCGACGCCTATCGCAGCGCCTCGGGCTTCGGCATAAGGCTCGATGCAGGCACCGCGTTTCCCGGCGCGCTGATCACGCCGCATTATGATTCGCTGCTGGTTAAGGTCACATCCTGGGGCCAGACCTCGGACGAGGCGGCCGCGCGCATGGACCGCGCATTGCGCGAGTTCCGCATTCGCGGCGTCGGCACCAACCTTCGTTTCCTCGAAGCGGTGATCAACCACGATGATTTCCGCACCGCTAATTACACCACCCGCTTCATCGACGAGACGCCGGAGCTGTTCCGCTTCGCCACACGGCGCGACCGCGCGACACGGCTGCTGGCGTTCCTCGGCGACGTGATCGT
The DNA here is from genome assembly GCA_964587515.1 of uncultured Rhodospirillaceae bacterium. Lineage (GTDB taxonomy): Bacteria > Pseudomonadota > Alphaproteobacteria > MPNO01 > MPNO01 > CAZPMO01. Next base: position 30,851 of record CAZPMO010000036.1, read on the forward strand.
GAACGGCAACCCGGAAGTCGCCGGTCTCGCGCGCCCGTCGCTGCCGGCTATCCCGACGCCACCGCCGGTAACGAACGGCGCCGCGCCGCCGCCGGGCACCCGCCAGCGTCTCGATGATATGGGCGCGGCCGCGTTCGCCCAATGGATGCGCGACGAGACGCGCACCCTGATCACCGACACCACCTTCCGCGACGCGCATCAATCGCTGCTGGCGACCCGCGTTCGTTCGCGCGATCTGCTGGCCATCGCACCGGCCTATGCGCGCGACATGGCTGATCTGTTTTCGGTCGAATGCTGGGGCGGCGCGACCTTTGATGTCGCGCTGCGGTTTCTGAAGGAATCGCCCTGGGAGCGGTTCGAAATCCTGCGCGACCGCATGCCCAACATCCTGTTGCAGATGCTGCTGCGCGCCTCCAACGCGGTCGGCTACACCAATTACGCCGACAACGTGGTGCGCCACTTCGTGGAACAATCGGCCGCCGCCGGCGTCGATGTATTCCGCGTTTTCGATTCCCTCAACTGGGTCGAGAACATGCGGGTCGCGATGGACGCGGTGCTGGAGAGCGGCAAATTGTGCGAAGCCGCGATCTGCTATACCGGCGATCTCACCGACCCGGCGCGCGGGAAATACGATCTCGGCTATTACGTCGGCCTTGCGCGCGAGCTTGAAGCCGCCGGCGCACACATCCTCAGCATCAAGGACATGGCGGGCGTCTGCCGTCCGGAAGCCGCGCGCCGGTTGGTAACCGCGCTGAAACAGGAATGCGGCCTGCCGATCCATTTCCATACCCACGATACTTCCGGCGCGTCGGTGGCCAGCGTGCTGGCCGCGATCGATGCCGGCGTCGATGCGGTGGATGCGGCGATGGACGCCATGAGCGGGCTCACCTCGCAGCCCAATCTCGGGTCCATCGTCGCGGCGCTGGAGCATACGCCGCGCGATACCGGGCTCGATCCCGCGGTGGTGCGCCGGATGTCGAATTACTGGGAACAGGTGCGCCATGCCTACGCGCCGTTCGAGAGCGATTTGCGCTGGGGCGCCTCGGAGGTTTATGTGCACGAGATGCCGGGCGGGCAATATACCAATCTGCGTCAGCAGGCGGCCGCGCTGGGGCTGGCCGAACGCTGGCCCGACGTGGCGCGGACCTATGCCCAGGTCAACCAGATGTTCGGCGACGTGATCAAGGTCACGCCGACCTCCAAGGTGGTGGGCGATCTGGCGCTGATGATGGTGACCCGGGACCTTACGCCCGAGCACGTGGCCGATCCCGACACCGAGATCGCCTTTCCCGATTCCGTGATCTCGTTTTTCCGGGGCGATGTCGGCCAGCCGCCGGGCGGCTTCCCCGAAGCGCTGCAAAAGAAAGTGCTGGCCGGTGCCGCGCCGCTCACCGTGCGTCCGGGCGCGGTGCTGCCGGCGCTCGACCTCGACGCCGAACGCGCCGAGGCCGAACGTCTGGTCGAGCGCCACATCAACGAGCAGGAACTCTCGTCCTA
>CAZPMO010000037.1:0-21851 GCA_964587515.1 uncultured Rhodospirillaceae bacterium
TGCCCGGCTGGGACTGCCACGGCCTGCCCATCGAATGGAAGATCGAGGAAAAGTATCGCGCCGACGGCAAGGACAAGGACGAAGTGCCGGTGGTCGAATTCCGCCAGGAATGCCGCGATTTCGCCGCCCACTGGATCGACATCCAGCGCGAGGAATTCCGCCGCCTTGGCGTCGAGGGCGATTGGGACCACCCCTACACCACCATGACTTACGACGCCGAGGCGCAGATCGTGCGCGAGCTCGGCAAGTTTCTCATGAATGGCGGGCTCTATAAGGGGGCCAAGCCGGTGATGTGGTCGGTGGTCGAAAAGACCGCGCTGGCCGAGGCCGAGATCGAATACAAGGACCACAAATCGACCACCATCTGGGTGCGTTTTCCGGTCGTGAAGGCGCCGTCGCCGGACCTCGAAAACGCGTCGGTGGTAATCTGGACGACGACGCCGTGGACGATCCCGGGCAACCGCGCCGTGGCCTATGGCGACGACCTGGATTACGTGGTCCTGACGGTCGACGCGGCGGCCGAGGACGGTCTCGCCCGTCCCGGTGAAAAACTGGTAATCGCCGAGGCGCTGGCGTCGGCCTTTGCCGCCGATGTCGGGATCGCCGACTACACGATCGCGAAGACACTCAGGGGCGCGGACCTCGCGGGCGGCGTCTGCCGCCATCCGTTCCATGGCAAGGGCTATGATTTCGACGTCCCCCTGCTGCCCGGCGATCACGTCACCGCGGAAGACGGCACCGGTTTCGTCCATACCGCGCCGGGCCACGGCGCGGAGGATTTCGAGCTTGGCCAGAAATTCGACATCGAAACCCCTCAGACCGTGGGCGGCGACGGGCGCTATTACGATCATGTGCCCTTGTTCGCCGGCGATCACGTTTACAAGGTCGATGGCAAGGTGGCGGATGCGCTTGAGGAAGCCGGCGCGCTGGTGAAGCGCGGCACGGTGGTCCACTCCTATCCCCATTCGTGGCGCTCGAAAGCGCCGTTGATCTTCCGCAATACGCCGCAATGGTTCATTTCCATGGACACCAACGACCTGCGGGCGACGGCGTTGGAGGCGATCGACCAAACGGCGTTCTACCCGGCCGCCGGCCGCAACCGGCTGCGCGCGATGATCGAAAGCCGGCCGGACTGGTGCGTTTCGCGCCAGCGCGCCTGGGGCGTGCCGATCACGGTGTTCGTCGCGAAGGAAACCGGCGAGCCGCTGCGCGACGAGAAGGTGCTGGAACGCATTGTCGCCGCGGTCGAGGCCGAGGGCGCCGACGCCTGGTTCGTCAGCGATCCGCAACGCTTCCTGGGCAACGAATACGACGCGGCCGATTACGAACAGGTCTCCGATATCCTCGACGTGTGGTTCGATTCCGGCTCGACCCACGCCTTCGTGCTGGAGAAGCGTCCGGAACTCGCCTCTCCCGCCTCGCTCTATCTCGAAGGGTCGGACCAGCATCGCGGCTGGTTCCATTCCTCGCTGCTGGAATCCTGCGGCACGCGCGGCCGCGCGCCCTATGACGGCGTGCTGACCCATGGATTCGTGCTGTCCGAGGACAAGACCAAGATGTCCAAATCCGAGGGCAACGCGGTCTCGCCGCAGGAGATCATCAAGACGCAAGGCGCCGATATCCTGCGTATCTGGGTGGTGGCGTCGGACTATTCCGAGGACCTGAAGATCGGCTCGGAAATCCTGTCCCACCAGGCCGACGCCTATCGCCGGCTGCGCAATACGATCCGCTATCTGCTGGGCAATCTGCATGAATTCGACGAGGCCGAGCGTCTCGACCCCGCCGACATGCCGGAGTTGGAGCGCTGGGTGTTGCATCGGTTGGCGGAACTCGACACGCTGGTGCGGGACTGCGCCGGCCGGTTCGATTTCCACACCATGTTCACCGCGCTGCATAATTTCTGCGCCGTCGATCTGTCGGCGTTCTATTTCGATATCCGCAAGGATGTCCTCTATTGCAGCCGCAAGGACGATCCCGCCCGCCGCGCCGCCCGCACGGTGCTCGACGAGCTGTTCTCGCGCCTGACCGCCTGGCTCGCGCCGATCGCCTGCTTCACCGCCGAGGAGGCTTGGCTCAGCCGCTATCCCGACGATACGGGCAGTGTCCATCTGCGGCTCTACCCTGAAACCCCGCCCACCTGGCGCGACGACGCGCTGGCCGCGAAATGGACCAGAATTCGAGAGGTGCGCCGCGTGGTCACCGCTGCGCTTGAAGGAAAGCGCGCCGCCAAGGATATCGGCTCCAGCCTTCAGGCCGCGCCGGTGATCTTCCTCGACGGCCGCTGGGATGATATCGCGACAAGCGTCGATTGGGCGGAGGTTTGCATCACTTCGTCGGCCAGCATTGCCGAGTTCGGTGATTGGCATAAACACGAAGATACTTTCGAACTGGAAGACGAGGGGGCAGGCGTCGCGGTCGGGTTCGAGCGCGCCAAGGGCGATAAGTGCGAACGCTGCTGGAAGGAGCTGCCCGAAGTAGGCGCCGAGGCGGCGCACCCGACGCTCTGCCATCGCTGCGCCGACGCGGTCGGACATTTCCGCGCAGCGGCGGAATAAGCCGTCCCGGCGATGACCCGGTTCGGACTCCTGTTCGTGGCGCTGGTGGTCTTTCTCGACCAGCTTTCCAAATGGTGGATCCTCACGGACGTGATGAACCCGCCCCGGATGATCCCGCTGACATCGTTCTTCAACATCGTGCTGGTCTGGAACCGGGGCGCCAGCTTCGGCATTCTGAACATGCCGGCGGCCTGGGTTCCGTGGCTGCTGTCGGGTATCGCGGTGGTTATCGTGAGCGTTCTTTTCGTCTGGTTGCGCCGCGTCCAGCAGCGCTGGCTCGCGGCCGGGATCGGCATGATCATCGGCGGCGCGATCGGCAACGTAATCGATCGTCTGCGTTTCGGCGCGGTGATCGATTTCCTCGACGTTCATGCCGGGCAATATCATTGGCCGGCCTTCAATATCGCCGATTCCGCGATCTGCGTGGGGGTCGTCATCCTGATCATTGATGCCTTGATCGCCCGTCCCGACGGGCATAAGTTATTGCAAAATAACGATGAGGAACGCTGAGCCATGATCAGCACCCTTTCAGCACCGGGCAGACGCCTGGCGATCACGGGGGCGCTCGCCCTGTCCGTCGCGCTCGGCGGGTGTTCGGGCACGGAAGAGATCTTCGGACTCGCGAAATCCGCGCCCGACGAGTTCGCGGTCGTGGCCCGCGTGCCGCTGGCCATGCCGCCGGATTACGGTCTGCGGCCGCCGGCGCCGGGCGTCAGGCGACCCCAGGAGCGTGAAATCAAGGACCAGGCGCGGCGCACCCTGGTCTCCAGCGGGACCGACCGGACCCTTCCCGCGCTGGCCGGAAAGGGAAGGCAGAGTGCGGGCGAATCCGCTCTGCTGGCCCGCGCCGGCGCGCGCAACGCCGACCCGTCGATCCGCAAGACCGTCAACCGCGAGAACCAGGTGCTGGCCGAGAACGAAGGCGGCCTGGTGGACAAGATGATGTTCTGGCGGGAGAGCCCGCCCCCGGGATCGGTGCTCAATGCCGGTCTCGAAGCGAAACGGTTGCGCGAAAACTCGGCCTTGGGCGACGCCGCGACAAAGGGCGCGACCCCGGTCATCGAGCACAAACGGCGAGGACTACTCGACCGATTCTTCTAGAGGCGCGCTGACCGAACTGTGATCGGTCCTCTATTGCGAAAGTTTCGCCTTCCGACCATATAGCTAAAGCGGTGGTGCCCGCGGGCGTGAAAGTGCGCCCAGGCTACCGTTCGTGGTTTGGAGGAAAGCATGACGCGCATCCGTTCCTGCGTTTCGATACGCCATCTGGCGGCGCTCGGAATCCTGTTCGCATCGACATTCGCGCCCGGCGCAATCGCGGGCGTGTTCAATCCCACGACCTTCACGCTGAAGAACGGGCTCCAGGTGGTGGTGATTTCCAATCACCGCGCGCCGATCGCAATCCAGATGCTGTGGTACAAGGTCGGATCGGCCGACGAGCCCGCCGGCAAATCGGGAATTGCCCATTTCCTCGAACATCTGATGTTCAAAGGCACGCCGAGCGTGCCGCCCGGCGAATTTTCCAAGATCGTCGCCCGCAACGGCGGCCAGGACAACGCCTTCACCAGCCATGATTACACGGCCTATTTCCAGCGCGTCGCGCGCGACCGGCTGGAACTTGTGATGCGCCTCGAAGCCGACCGCATGGCGAACCTGACCCTGACCGACGCCGAAGTGTTGCCCGAGCGCGACGTCGTGCTGGAAGAGCGCCGCTCGCGCACCGGCAATAATCCGGGCGCCCAGCTTTATGAACAAAGCCGCGCCGCTTTTTACCTCCATCATCCCTATCGAAATCCGGTGATCGGCTGGAAAAACGAGATCGAGCGGTTGAACACCCGGGATGCGCTCGATTTCTACCGCAAATATTACGCGCCCAACAACGCGGTGCTGATCATCGCCGGCGATGTGACCGCCGACGAGGTGCGCCGCCTCGCCGAAAAATATTACGGACCGATCGCGGCGCGCGCCACGCCGCCGCGCGACCGGCTGGTGGAGCCGCCGCATCTGGCGGCCCGGCGTGTCGTCCTGAAGAGCCCGCAGGTCGGCCAACCCTCATGGTCGCGCCGCTACCTCGCGCCCAGCTACAACGCCGGTGAAAAACAGCACGCGCCGGCGCTCCAGGTGCTGTCGCAAATTCTCGGCGGCGGCTCGACCAGCCGGCTTTACCGAGCGCTGGTGGTCGACGCGAAGATCGCGGCCTCGGCCGGCGCGTGGTACAGCCCCGACGACCTCGATCTCGGCTCGTTCGGGCTGTCGGGCAGTCCGCGTCCGGGGACCGATCCCGCCGCGCTGCAAAAGGCCATGCTGGAACAGGTCAACGGGCTGTTGAAAGAAGGCGTCACCGAGGACGAGGTGGCGCGCGCCCGCAAATCGCTGCTGGCCGCCGCGATCTATGTGCGCGACGGCCTGCGGGCCGGGCCCAACATCATAGGCCGCGCGCTGACCACGGGCCGCACGGTCGCCGATGTGGAATCGTGGCCGGAGCGCATCGGCAAGGTGACCGTCGAACAAGTCAACGCAGCCGCGCGCGCGGTGCTGCTGGAACGCAATTCGGTGACCAGCGTCCTGCTGCCCGACCCGGCGAGCTGAAGGAGAGGGCAGGCATGAAAAAACTTATCCATGTCGTGATCCTGCTAGCGATCGCCGTCGTCGCCCAGGTGACGCCGGCGGGCGCGGTAAAGATCGAGCGCGTCCAAAGTCCCGGCGGTATCGAGGCCTGGTTCGTCCACGACACATCGGTGCCCACCGTAACGGTGAGCTTCGCGTTCGAGGGCGGCGCGTCGCTCGATCCGGCCGGCCGGGAAGGGCTCGCCGACATGGTCTCGGGGCTGCTCGACGAGGGCGCCGGCGATCTCGATTCACAGGCCTTTCAGCGCGCCATCGAGGATATTTCCGCCGGGATTTCCTTCGACGCCGGGCGCGATCGGTTCACCGGCTCTCTACGCACCTTGAGCGCCCACCGCGACGCGGCGTTTGGTCTGATGCGGTTGGCCCTGACAGCGCCGCGCTTCGACGCGGAGCCGGTCGAACGGATCCGGTCCCAGCTTATCGCCGGGCTAAAATCCCAAGAGAAAAATCCCCGCCGCATCGCCGGGCGCACCTGGATGGGAGCCATGTTTCCCGACCACCCCTATGGCCGTCCCGTCGGCGGCACGCCCAAGACGGTCAAATCCATAACGCCCGCCGACCTTGCCGGGTTCGTGCGCGCGCGCTTCGCCCGCTCTGGACTCAAGATCGGGGTGGTTGGCGATATCGATGGCAATGAACTCGGCCGCCGCCTAGACGAAATGTTCAGCGCGCTGCCGGAAAATGGCCGCGCGCGGACCGTGCCCGAGGCGAAGCCGCCGAGCTCCGGCCGGTTGATCGTGGTGCGCAAGCCTATACCGCAATCCATCGTGATATTCGGTCAGCCCGGCGTCAAACGGCACGACCCGGATTATTACGCGCTTTATCTGTTGAACCATGCGATCGGCGGCGGCGGGTTCACCTCGCGCCTGACCGAGGAAATTCGCGAAAAACGGGGCCTCGCCTATTCGGTCTATTCCTATCTTAATCCGATGGACCGGGCAGGGCTGATCATGGGCGGCCTGGGAACCCAGAATGCGCGCGTCGCGAAATCGCTTTCCATTCTGCGCGACGAATGGCGCCGGGCCGCCGAACACGGCCTCAGCGACGCCGAGCTCGACGCCACGAAGACCTATATCAACGGCTCGTTCCCGCTGCGCCTTGATTCAAGCCGCCGCATCGCCGGTCTGATGGTCGCCATTCAGGTGAACAATCTCGGCATCGATTACATCGAACGCCGGACCGCCCTGATCAACGCGGTCACCGACGAGGATATCCGCCGCGTCGCGCGGCGCTACCTTGCGCCGGAAAAGCTGACCATTGTCGTGGTCGGCGATCCCAAGGGTCTCAAAAGCACGCCCGTTTCCGAGGATTACTGATAACGAGCCCCGGGATCAGTCTGGTTCGTAGCCGAAGGTTTCGGCGAACGGACGCAGGGCGGCCAGATGGGGTTCGAACTGCGCGCGGTATCGCGTCCACCGCCCGCTGGCGCGCGGATAGATCGGCTCGACCACGGCTTCGTAACTCGGCGTCGAGATAAAACGCCCCGCCGCCGCGCTCCGGTAATCGCGTATCGCGTCATGCCAGGGCACATCCAGGAAACCCAGTATTTTCCGGATCGTCCCCTCGTAATCGGCGATCAGGTCCTCGTAGCGATATTCGAGCCAGGCAAGCCGCGTGTGGGCCCGGCAGTGCAGCCAGAACCCCATCACGTCGGCGTAAAGCTCGACGGTCGACGCCAGCGACGTGAAGTTCACCATCGCCTTGTTGGGCTCGAACCGCTGCATGAAGCAGCTCAGGCAGACATCGCGGGGATCGCGCAGGGAGACGACAATGCGCGCGTTGGGGAAGACCGTCCCGATCAGCCCGAGATTGGTGATGTTCAGCGGCAGCTTGTCGACCAGGCGGCGGCCTTGCCCGCGCGCGCCGAACCGGTTGTCGCAATAGGTCCCGAATATGCCGCGCCAGCGTTCCACCGTCCGGGCCGAGGGCGCGTCCAGGCAATCCGGATAGGTCCCGCGCGACACCAGTCGCTGCTTGAGATATTCCAGCGGACTGCTTTCTTCGGTGGTGAACAGGTCGGGATGGGCGTCCAGCATCCGTTCGATCAGGGTGGTGCCGGATCGCGGGAAGCCGACCAGGAAGACGGGGCTTTCGTCGCCGTGGTCGATACCGACGGACGGGCCCGCCAGCCGGGTTTCCGTAAACCAGGCGCGGTCGCGGTCCAGTTCGCGCCGGTATTCATCGCGGTCGATGCCGCGCACCGCGTCGGTCTCTTCGTCGAGCCGGTTGGCGGTCTCGAAGGATGCGAAGGCGTCATCGGCCTGCCCCAGCCGGTCGAGAGTGTGGCCGAGATCGAAATGGGCGGCGATGCGAAGTTCGGGTTCGGTGGTCTCGGCGAGCGCCCGGCGAAGATGCGCCGCCGCGTCGTCGAAATCCCCCGCGTGTCGCGCCAGCGCCCCGGCGATAATATTGCCGCCCGGGGAGGCGGGCGCGATTTCCAGCAGCTTCGCGACCACCCGCGCCGCCTCGTCGCGCCGGTTCAGCCGTTCGAGGGATTCGGCATGGTTGTAAAGCGTGTCCACGTCATCGGGGGCGATCTCGGCGGCGCGGCGGAAAATTTCCACGGCGTCGTCGCGCCGCCCGTCTTCCTTCATCAGCACGCCGAGATTGTTCAGCGCGCCGAGATGATCCGGCGCGCGCTCCAGCGCCTCGCGGTATATGGCCTCGGCCTCGCGGCGGCGGCCTTGTTCGGCGAGGACCGCGCCGAGATTGAACCTGGCGTCCGCGAACCCGGGATCGCGCGCGATGGCTTCCCGGAACGCTTCTTCCGCCGCCGTGGGCTCACCTGTTGCGCCCCGCGCCGCGCCCAGCGAGTTGAAGAATTCCGCCTTGTCACCGTCCAGCGCAATGGCTTTTTCGATCCAATCGATGGCGCGCGCCGCCGCGCCCGTCTGAAGCGCGACCACGCCCAGCAGATGGTGCAGGTCAGCGTCGTCGGGGGCCGAGCGCAGAAGGTCGCGATACACCGGTTCGGCCTCGGCAGGGTATCCGGCGCGGTGGCGCGCCAGGGCGGCGCGCTTGCGGTCGTCCCAATTCGCGGCGGGATCGTCGTTCGAGGCCGGCGGCCCCGATTCCGTCACGCGCTCCCCCACACGTCCTCGGCAATGCCGACGATCAGCGCCAGCTTGCGGCGCTCGTCATCGTGGGTGATGACCTGACCAGAGCCCGGCGCGCTGGCGAAACCGCATTGCGGGCTGAGCGACAGCCGCTCGAGCGGGATATATTTCGCCGCCTCGTCGATGCGGCGCTTGAGGTCGTCGGCGCTCTCAAGCTCCGGCGTCTTGGTGCTGACCAGGCCCAGCACCACGTGTTTGTCGGGGCCCATGTGGCGCAACGGCGCGAAATCGCCGGCGCGTTCGGTGTCGTATTCCAGGAAAAACGCATCCACGTTGACCTGGTTGAAGATTACATCGGCGATGGGGTCATAGCCGCCCTCGGCCATCCAGGTGCCCTTGAGGTTGCCGCGGCACATGTGAATGCCCACCGTCATGTTGTCAGGCCGGCCGTCGACGGCGGCGTTGATCAGTTTGGCGTAACGCGCGGTGAGCTGTTCCGGGTCTTCGCCGCGCGCCACCACGTCCTCGCGGAACCGCGTGTCGCAATGGCACGGCAGCGCGGTCTCATCCAGCTGGAGATAGGTGCAGCCGGCCTCGGCCAGCGCCGCGATCTCGGCGCGGTAGATGGCGGCGAGGTCGTCGTAATAGACGTCCATGTCGGGATAGACGGTTTCCTCCACCGCGCGCGGCCCGAGGAAATAATGCATCACCGGCGGCGAGGCCATGGTTACCTTGGGCGTGCGGCTGGTGAGTCCGGCGATGAACTTGAAATCCTCGACCACGATGGGGCGCGTCCGGCGCAGCGGTTTTTGGGCGTAGGGCGATTTTTCCAGCTTCGCGTCGCCGTCCTCCGTACGGAAACCGATGGCGCCCTCGCGCAACCCGAACCCCTCGACCGCGTCGATGAAACCGGCCGACCAGCCGCGCCGGCGGAACTCGCCGTCGGTGACCGATTTCAGCCCCATCTCTTCCTCGAACGCCACCAGATCGCGGATCGCCGCGTCCTGGGCGGCGCGCACCTCGTCGGCTGTCGCGTTGCCGGCGCGCGCGTCCCGCACCGCTTTCATCAGCGCGTCGGGGCGCTGGAAACTGCCGATATGTTCGGCCCGAAATGGCGGCCCGCTCCCGTTGACGCTCATGATATCCGTTCCCCGTTCCTTGGTTGTCGCGCCAACATATAAACCGGACCGTCATGGAACAATAGCGGGCGTTGTTGCCCGGCGTATCGCCACGCGCTATCCTTTCGAGGCGCTGGAGACGGAAACCAAGTGGGGAGCCACGACATGAGCAGCGATCAGATGACGGCGGAGAAAGAGTCCGCGATAAAACTCGCCATATCCACCATGGCCGATGCGAAATATGTCGACGGTCGGCGCGCCTTCTTCAAATACCGCGATCTCGGCGTCACGGACGCCACCGGCGGGCGCATGCGGGCGCAGGTGACTTCGGCCGATCAGGGCCTGTCGGAGCCGACCGGATGGCACTACCACGAATGCGAGATGCAGTTCGTCTACCTGCTGGAAGGCTGGGTCGATCTCCAGTTCGAGGACGGCCGCACGGTGCGGTTGGAGGCAGGCGAGTCGGTGATGATCCCCGGCGGCGAACGCCACCAGGAAACCGCCACGTCGGAATCATTGAAGCTGCTGGAATTATCCGTCCCCGCCGAAATGCCGACCGTGGTCTGCGACGCGCCGGCCGGGGTTTAAATTCGATCATCACGGGACAACAGTAGCTTCCCCCGACTCACCCGCGAGGCTATCGTGGCGGGCCATGTGAGGCCGTCTCGATGCCATACCAACAACTGACCGAAAACTGCTTCGCCGGGCTTGCGGCGAAGGATTATGACGACGCGCTGGCGGGGACGGCGGGGGCGCTGGAAGGCCTGCGCGCGGCCCATGGCGACGGGTCGCTGCCGTTGTTGCGTCTGCCCGCCGCGCGCGAAGACCTTGCGGCGCTGGGCCCGGTTGCGGACCGGCTGCGCGCTGATTCCGACCATGTGGTGATCCTCGGCACCGGCGGCTCCTCGCTCGGCGGCCAGACGCTGAACGCGCTGGCCGATCGCGGCTTCGGTCCGCCCAAGGGCGCGCCCCGGCTGCATTTCATGGACAATGTCGATCCCGACACTTTCGAGTGTCTGACGGCGTCGCTCGATCCCCGGCGCACCGGTTTCCTGGTGATCTCCAAGTCGGGCGGCACGGCCGAGACCCTGACCCAGTTCCTGATCGGCCTCGACTGGATTTCCGGCGCGGTCGGAAAAGGGAATGCGGGCCGGCATTTTGTCGCTGTCACCGAGCCCGCCGACAATGTGCTGCGGCGGCTGGCGGCCGCGCATTGCATCGAGACGCTGGAGCACGATCCCGGCATCGGCGGGCGTTATTCGGCGCTGTCGCTGGTGGGGCTGCTGCCCGCCATGGTCGCCGGGCTGGATGCGGCCGCCGTGCGCGCCGGCGCGGCCGAGGTGCTCGATCCGGTGCTGGCCGGGGCCGCGCCCGGCGATGTTGCGCCAGCCGTCGGCGCGGCGCTGTCGGTGGCGCTCAACCGCCATCGCGGCGTGACCCAGACCGTGCTGATGCCCTATATCGACCGGCTCGCCTTCTTCGGGCTGTGGTTCCGCCAGCTCTGGGCCGAGAGCCTCGGCAAGGACGGCGAGGGCACCACCCCGATCCGCGCCGTCGGCACGGTCGACCAGCACAGCCAGCTTCAGCTCTATCTCGCCGGGCCGGATGACAAGATGTACACGATTGTATTGCTGGACTGCGCCGGACTCGGCGCGGCCGTGTCCCCGGCGCTGGCCGCCGATCCGGCTCTCTCGTATCTTTCCGGCCGCGCCATCGGCGATCTGATGGACGCCGAACAGCGCGCCACCGCCGAGACGCTGATCCGCAACGGACGGCCGACGCGTGTCCTTAAACTGGCGGCGCTGGACGAGCGCGCCATGGGCGCGTTGATGATGCATTTCATGCTCGAGACCATCATCGCGGCGCATCTGCTGGGCGTCGATCCGTTCGACCAGCCGGCGGTCGAGGAGGGTAAGATTCTCACTCGCGAATATCTCGCCCAGTCTGGAAAATCGTAATGACCATCCGCGTGCTGCCGCCCACATTGGTCAACCGCATCGCCGCCGGCGAGGTGATCGAGCGGCCGGCCTCGGCGGTGAAGGAGCTGGTCGAGAACGCCATCGACGCCGGCGCGCGCCGCATCGACGTGACCCTGCACGACGGCGGGCGCACCCTGATCGTGGTGGCCGACGACGGCGTCGGCATGGCCGCCGAAGAACTCGCCCTCGCGGTCGAACGCCACGCGACCTCGAAGCTGGCCGACGACGATCTCCTGAACATCGCGACGCTGGGCTTTCGCGGCGAAGCGCTGCCGTCGATCGCGTCGGTGTGTCGCATGGAGATCACCTCGCGCAAGCGGGATTCCGACAGCGCCTGGTCCTTGGCCGTCGAAGGCGGCGCGAAGGGCGCGGCGCGGCCCGCCGCCTTGGCTTCGGGCACGCGGGTGGAAATACGCGATCTGTTCTACGCCACCCCGGCGCGGCTGAAGTTCCTGAAGACCGCGCGCACCGAGCTCAACCATGCCGTCGACATGGTGCGCCGGCTTGCCATGGCGCGCCCCGATATCGCGTTCTCGGTGACCAGCGAGGAGCGCACCCATCTGCGGTGCGCCGCCGGGTCCGGCGATCTGCTCGATGCGCGGCTTGCCCGGCTCGGCGAACTGATGGGGCGCGAGTTCGCCGAGAACGCGCTTTCCATCGAGGCCCAGCGCGACGGCTTCCGGCTGACAGGCCATGCCGGGCTGCCGACACTGAACCGGGGCAACGCGCGCCAGCAATTCCTGTTCGTCGACGGCCGCCCGGTGCAGGACCGGCTGCTGAGCGGCGCGGTGCGCGGCGCCTATGCCGATTTCCTGGCGCGCGACCGCCATCCCATGATCGCGCTGTTCCTGGAAACCCCGCCCGGCATGGTCGACGTCAACGTCCATCCCGCCAAGGCCGAGGTGCGGTTCCGCGACGCCGGCGTGGTGCGCGGGCTGATCGTCGGCGCGCTGCGCCACGCGCTGGCCGAGGCCGGACACCGCGCCTCGACCACGGTCGCGGCGGCGGCGTTGGGGGCGGTGCGTCCGGGCGGTTCCGCTTATGAATTGGGAAGATCGCCGGTCTCTCCGGGACTGGCCGAGCGCGCCGCCGCGTTTCAGTCGCCGCTCACCGGCTTCGAGGCGCCCATCGCGCGTCCTATGGGACAAACCGCCGAGGCCGAGGAAGAGGAAGAGGTGCGCGAGTCCTACCCGCTGGGGGCGGCGCGGGGCCAGTTGCATGCGACTTATATCGTTTCGCAGACCGAGGACGGCATCGTCATCGTCGATCAGCACGCGGCCCACGAGCGCCTGGTTTATGAGCGCATGAAGGCGGCGCTCGCCAATGGCGGGGTGGCGCGTCAGGGGCTGCTGATCCCCGAAGTGGTGGAGCTCGACGAGGCCGCGGCCGCGCGCATCGAAGACCGCGCCCACGAACTCGCCGAGCTGGGCCTGGTGGTCGAACGCTTCGGCGCGGCCGCCGTGGTGGTGCGCGAGTGTCCGGCGCTGCTCGGGCTCGCCGATGCCGCCGGGCTGGTGCGCGACATGGCCGACGATCTCGCCGAGGTCGGCGCCGGGCTGTCGCTCAAGGAGCGGCTGGAAGAGGTCTGTTCGACCATGGCGTGCCACGGCAGCGTGCGCGCCGGACGCCGGCTGACCGCGCCCGAGATGGACGCGCTGCTGCGCGAAATGGAACGCACGCCCCATTCCGGCCAGTGCAACCACGGCCGCCCCACATACGTGGAGCTCAAGCTCGCCGATATCGAAAAGCTGTTCGGCCGGCGTTGATTATATCCGGTCATGCGCGGACTTGATCCGCGCATCTCGTGGAACATACGCGCAAGATTGCCGGCCGTGTGCGTGAAGCGCAGACGGGCCCGGCAATGACTTGTAAGGTGTATATGTAAAAACAAGGAGGGAGCCATGGCGTCATCGAAAAACCGCATCGACGTGCATCACCACGTGCTGCCCGAATTCTACAAGGACGCGCAGCGCGGCGCCGGCATCACGGGCACCGCCTATCGCGGCTTTCCCGACTGGACGCCGGAGAAATCGCTGGCGCTGATGGACGATCTCGATATCGCGACCGCGATCATGTCGTTCACCTCGCCCGGCATCTGGTATGGCGACCAGACTCAGACCACCGCGTTGGCGCGTCAGTGCAACGATTATCTCGCGGGGCTGGCGGAAGACCATTCCGGCCGTTACGGCGGCTTCGCCTTCCTGCCGCTGCCCGATGTGGACGCTTCGCTGGCCGAGATCGCGCGGCTCTATGACGAATTAAAGCTTGACGGCATCACGCTGCTGACCAGTGTCGATAACCGCTATATCGGTCATCCCGATTTCGAGCCGATCTATGAAGAGCTCAACCGCCGCCGCGCGGTGGTGCTGATCCACCCCTGCTATCCGGCCGGCACCGAGGCCGACGGCTGGGACATCCCCCGCATGCTGATCGATTACCCGTTCGAGACCACGCGCGTCGCCGTCAATCTGATCATGCAAGGGGTTATGAAACGCTGCCCCGACATCAGGTTCATTCTGTCCCATGCCGGCGGCACGCTGCCGATGCTGGCCCATCGGGTCGCGTTGTTCGACAAGAAGACGCCGTTTCAGGAAAATTACCCGGACGGCGCGATGGCCAGCCTGCAGCGCTTCTATTACGACACGGCGTTGTCGGGCGACGCGGTGCCGCTGGCGGCGCTGACCGGCGTGGTCGATCCCTCGCGTATCCTGTTCGGCACCGATTACCCCTATATCCCGGAAGATATCGCCACCGCCGAGACCACTGGTTTCGACGGCTGGGACGGGTTCGACGACGCGACCCGCGCGGCCATCAACCGCGCCAATTCAGAACCCCTGTTCCCGAGATTTGCGAGGTAGATGAAAATGGTCGATATCAGCAACGCCCTGGCCGCCGAGCTCGACGATCTGGCGCGGGCCTGCCGCATCCTCGACATGGAAGGCCACACCGATCTCACCCAGGGACATCTCACCATGCGCGACCCGGACGGGCGCGGCATATGGATGAAGCGGCGCGGCATCAGCCTGCGTCAGGTGCGCGATATCGAAGATCTGGTGCTGATTTCCTTCGAGGGCGAATTGCTGGCGGGCGACGGGCCGATGCATCTCGAATGGCCGATCCATACCGAGATCATGCTGGCGCGGGACGACGTGAACGCGGTCGGCCATACCCATTCCTTCCATGCCAGCATCTTCTCGGCCACCGACGAACCGCTCCGCGCGGTGGTGCAGGGCTCGGCGCGGGTGCTGGGTGGGCGTCTCGCGCGCTATGACGAGCGCACCGACCTGATCGACACCCGCGAGACCGGGCGCGCGCTGGCCCAATCGCTGGGCGCCGAATGGGGCGTGCTGATGAAAAACCACGGGCTGACCTTCTGCGGCCCCGACGTGCGCGGCGCCACGCTGAACGCGATCCATATCGAAAGCGCCTGCAAGGCCCAGCTTTTTCTGGCCTCGACTGGCCTCGACTGGAGCGCCCCCAGCGAGGCCGAGATGGTGCGCAAGAGCGAGGCGCGCCAGATGGACTGGCTGATCAAGGCGTCCTGGGAATTTTTCGCCGAAAAGCTGGCGCGGCTGGAAGGGGACGGCTGACCGTGTCCGCCGCCGCGCCCGCGGCCGTGAGTAGCCAGGCGTGGCGCATCTTTATCGTGCTCTGCGCCGGCTTCGTGGCGAGCCAGTTCTACCGTGTCTCCAACGCGGTGATCGCGCCGGAACTGATGCGCAGTCTTTCCATCTCGCCCGAGGCCATGGGCGTGATCACCGGCGTCTTTTTCCTCGCCTTCGCCGCAATGCAGCTTCCCGCCGGCGTGCTGCTCGACCGTTTCGGTCCCCGGCGCACCATGTCCGGTCTGTTCGTGATCGCGGTCGCGGGCTCGGCCGCCTTCGCCATGGCCGACAGCGCGCCCGGACTGATCCTCGGCCGCGCCCTGATGGGGGTGGGCTGCGCCGCCGGTTTGATGGGCTCGCTGGTGGCGATCGCGCGCTGGTTCCCGCAGGCGCGTTTCGCGCGGCTGTCTTCGCTGGTCTACACCATCGGCGGCATCGGTTTCCTGCTGGCGACCACGCCGCTGGCCGCGGTTTCGGCCTCGATCGGCTGGCGCGGCGCGTTCTGGATGATGGCCGCGGCGACGGCGATCCTGGCCGCGCTCCTCTATCTGGTGGTGCGCGACGCGCCATCCGGCCACGATATCCATCAACGCCCGCCGGAAACGCCGGGTGAAATCTGGCGCGGCCTCGCCGAAGTGCTGCGCAATCGCGATCTCTGGTATGTCTGCGCCATCCAGTTCGTGAACTACGGCACCGTCTTGGCGGTGATCGGTCTGTGGGCCGGTCCCTATCTCAATGATGTGCACGGGCTCAAGGGCGTCGAGCGCGGCAATTTCCTGCTGGCGCTGAACGTCTCCACGCTGGTCGGCGTGATGGCGTTCAGCTCCGTCGAACGCTGGCTGAATTCGCGCAAATGGGCAATCGGCGGCGGCGCCATCATCTCGGCGGCGCTGCTGGGCGTACTGGCGCTTGTGCCGGGATTGGGGCTGTGGCCGGCGACGGCGCTGCTGCTCCTGTTCGGGTTGACCAGCGCCCATATCATGCTGATCCACGCCCATGCCCGCGCCGTGCTGCCGGACCGGGTGGTCGGGCGCGGGCTGACGCTGCAGAACCTCGCGGTGTTCCTGGGCGTATTCGTGATCCAGTCGATCTCGGGCCTGATCGTGGGTGACTTCAGCGCCGGCCAAGCGACCGCGCCCGAGGAAGCCTACCGCGCGGTATTCGGCTTCCTCGCCGCGGTGACGGTCGTGGCGCTGGTCATCTATCTGCGCATCCGCGACGTGCGCCCGCGCGAAGAGGGCGCGGAGACGTAACGCCCTATCTCGGGCGGCCGGTCTCGAACTTCTCTGTCTCGTCCGACAGACGCGTAAACGGCAGGGCGCGGGAGACATAGACCTCGATCTCCGGGCGCACGAAGCTCGCATCGTCGATGCTGCCGACCTTGACGCCTTTCGCGCCGACGCTGCCGGAACTGTATCCGAATAGCTGCGCGCCGCAATCGCCGCAGAATTCCTTGGTCATGGTCGCGCCGCTGTCGGTCGGGTGCTGATAGCTCTTAAGCTCGCCTTGCAGGACGACCAGATCGTCCTCTTTCACGAACACGTTGGTCGCGAAGCTCGATCCCGTCGCGCGCCGGCAATCGTCGCAGTGGCAGTGGGCCGTGCGGATCGGGTCCGACGTCACCTCATACCTGATCGCGCCGCACAAACAGCCGCCCGTAAATCCCGCCATGTCCTCGTTCTCCCCGTGAATTTAATTCCCGGCGAAGGATAGCACCCTTATCCCGTTTCATGGACCAGAAAGGTCACCCGCGCTTTGCCGTAACGGCGGTCATCGGTCACGGTGAAGCCATCGGGCGGGGTGAAAGCATCGCCGGCCGCCATCTCGACGACGCAGACCGCGCCGTCGGCGATCCAGCCGGCCCCGGCCAGCGCGGTGAGCGCGGGCGCGGCGAGGGCGCTGTTGTAGGGCGGATCGAGGAATACCAGATCGCTGGCCTCGCGCGCCTTGCGCGGCTTCAGGCAGTCGCCCCGGATCAGGTCGACATTGTCGTTCTCGCCCAGCGCCTCGATATTTGTTCGCGCCGCGGCGGTGTCGGTATCCATCAGCACCGCGCGCGCCGCGCCGCGCGACAGCGCTTCAAGGGCAAGCGCGCCGGTGCCGCAGAACGCATCGAGCACGCGCGCGCCGTCGACGCCCGCGCCGTCGCCATGTTCGAGGATATCGAACACCGCCTCGCGGGCCCGGTCGGAGGTCGGGCGCACGGTCGCGCCGCGCGGCGCGACGAGAGCGCGACCGCGATGCCTACCGCCGACGATCCGCATCGCCGAGCTGCTCCTTGAGCACCTTGCCGGTGACTTCCGTCACCGCGTTCACCTTAAGGTTTCCTAGGTGAAATGGTCCGTAACCTGTTCTGATCAAACGATTTACCGTCAGGCCTAACGGCTCCAATACGCGGCGCACTTCGCGGTTCTTGCCCTCGCGCAGCGCCACGTCGAGCCAGGCGTTGGCGCCCTGGACGCGCTCCAAACGCGCCTCGATCGCGCCGTAGCGCACCCCGTTCACCGTGACCCCGCGCTTCAGTTTTTCGAGCCGTTCCTCGTCGACCCGGCCGAAGACGCGCACGCGGTAGCGCCGCGTCCAGCCGGTGGACGGCAGTTCCAGCTTGCGCGCCAGCGCCCCGTCATTGGTCAGCAGCAGCAGCCCCTCGGAGTTGAGATCGAGGCGGCCGATGGTGAGCACGCGCGGCAGCGATTTCGGCAGACGGTCGAACACCGTCTCGCGCCCCTGTGGGTCGCGTTCGGTGCAGATCACGCCCTTGGGTTTGTGATAACGCCACAGCCGAGCGGCCTGCGGCGCATCCAGGGGCTTGCCGTCGACGGTGACGTGGTCCGTGGGTCCCACAAGGGTCGCCGGCGTGGTGACTTTCTTGCCGCCGAGGGAGACGCGGCCGTCGGCGATCCAGCGCTCGGCCTCGCGGCGCGAACACAGACCGGCGCGCGCCATGCGGCGCGCGATGCGTTCGCGGGTCGGATCGCTTTTTGGCTCGGCGTTCACCTGGGGGCTATTCTCGCGCCGCCGCGACCAGGGCGGCGAAGATTTTCTCGTCGGCCTGGTCGATGGCGTATTCGGGATGCCATTGCACGCCGAGGCAATAACGGTAGGCGGGCGCCTCGATTCCCTCGATCACGCCGTCCGGCGCCACCGCGTTGACGATGGTGCCGTCCGCGACGCCCTTCACCGCTTGATGGTGGGCTGAGTTGATATTGAGCTCAGTCGCGCCGGCGATGCGGTGCAGCAGCGTGCCCTCGGTCACCGCGACCGAATGGCCCGGTTCGGTGCGCGGGTTTTTCTGCTCATGTTCCAATGCGCCAGGGATTTCGTCGGGGATATGCTGGACCAGCGTGCCGCCCAGCGCGACATTCAAAAGCTGCTGGCCGCCGCAGATGCCCAGCACCGGCATGTCGCGCGCCAATGCGCCGTTCGTCATGGCAAGCTCGAAATCGGTGCGCCCTTCCTTCAGAATGACCGTCTCGTGCCGCGACGCCGCGCCGAACAGCGCCGGGTCCACGTCGAACGCCCCACCGGTGACGATCAGAGCATCGATGCGGTCGAGATAGTCGCCGGCAAGCTCCGCGTGATGCGGCAGCAACAACGGCAAGCCGCCGGCGCGCGCGACGCTGTCGGCATAGTTCTCGCGCAGCGCATACCACGGCAGCTTGGCGTAGCCGCCGGCGGCTTCGGAATCGACGGTTATTCCAATTACGGGAAGCGTCATGGCGGCCAGTTTGTGCCCGAAAGGTAAAGGGTTTGTCCAGCCTTTCGGCGTGCGCTGCGGTTCAGACCTTCATATCATTTGCCAGCGCCGCCAGCGCCTGGTCCCAGTCGCCATCGGCGTGCTGGCGGTAGACGCGCGTGCCCGGGAACCAGGGGCTTTCGTCGCCTGCCGCCATCCAGCGGAATTCGGGCGGGGAGGGGACCAGCACCCGGCACGGGCGGCCGGTGGCGGCGCGGAGGTGGACGTTCGAGTTGCTGACGCAGATGTAATCGTCGAGCAGGCCGACCAGCGCCAGCATGTCCTCCAGCGTCTCGTTGAGGTCGGTGAGATCGTGGATTTGGCGGCCCGCGGCGTCGGCGAAGGCGTCGATCTCGCCGGGGTTCGGATTGCGTTGCAGGGCGACGAGAGTTCCCGTCGTCGCGCGCATGGCGCGGGCGATTCCGGCGAGCGGGGCTTCCTTGTCGAGCAGACGGCGGCGGCCCTTGGCGCCGGCGCGCCAGGTCACGGCGAGATATGGCGGCGGGCCCAGCGCTTCGAGGCGCGCTTTCATGCGGTCGTGGGAGTCGTCCAGCGGCGGAATCGCAAACGGCGGCGGCGGCGCATCATTGTCCGCCATGGCCAGCAGAAAGGGCAGATCGCCGACCGAGACGGTGAGATCGCAGGGCCCGGCGGCGTCGTCGGTGCCCAGGATCGTCTCGGCGACGCCGGCGCGCGTCAGCATCCCGGCGAGACGAGGATCGGGGCGGTACATGAGCCGCGCGCCGCGCGCCTTGAGGTCCGGGGCGAAGCGCAGGAAGAAAATTTCATCGCCGATTCCCTGATCAGGCAGGATCAGGATTCGGCTGCCGGAGAGATCGTCGGCGGGCCTCTCGCGGCAAAGAGAGGGCTCGGCAAGGCGCATGGAGTTGCGACCGAGATAATACCGCCAACCGCGCCCATAGCGCGCGTGGGTGAGATGCATGACCGCGTTGCCGAAATTGGGCTCGACGCCGCCCGGATCCAGCACGACGGCGCGGTCATATAGCGCGACCGCATCGTCGAAGCGGTCGAGTTGGCGCAGCGCGTGGCCGTAATTGGCCAGTATTTCCGCATCCGGCGGGGCCAGCGCCAGCGCCTTTTCGAAATGAGGGATTGCGTCTTCGGCCGCGTATGAATCGGCCAGCGCGTTGCCGAAATTGACATGCGCGTCGCTCAGCGTTGGATTGAGGGTGAGAGCCTCGCGGAACGCCGCGAACGCGCCGTCGACATCACCGGTCGCAATCAGCGCCGCGCCGCGCGCATTGTGCAGCGCCGCGTCGTGTGGATTTGCCTCCAGCCCGTCCTTGCACAGCGCCAGGACCTCTTCATGGCGCTCCGCCGAAAACGCAATCGCGACCAGCCGCATGCGGATGTCCGAGAGACCGGCATTGGCCGCCAGCGCGGTCTTGAAGCTTCGCGCCGCCTGGCCATGGTCGCCGGCCGCCTGATGGGCGATGCCGAGATTTTTGTGGATCTCGGCGTTGCGCGCATCGGCCTTCGCGGCGCGCGTGAGCATCTCGATGGCGTCCCCGGTTTCACCCTCGCGCAGATGGATCGCGCCGAGCAGGCGCAGCGCGTTGGCCTCGCGTGGGATCTTGCGCAGTATTTTACGGCAGGCGGCGGCCGCGTCCTTCGTGCGGCCTTCCGAATAATCGCGCGCGGCGCGCTCGATGGCCTGCTGATATTTCGGGGAAAGACCTTTTGCCATCGTCCGTTCAGCCCGTCCGCGCCGGGCCATGGGAGACGACGAAATCGCGGGCCAGCCAGTCCAGCGTAGTGTCCCAGCCGCCGTTGGGCGCCTGGCGATAGAGCGGCATCTCGGGGAACCAGGGCGAGCGGCTGCCCCATGCCATCCAGCAGAATTCCGGGTGCAGCGGCACCAGCACCCGGCAGGGCCGACCACGCGCCGCGCGAAAATGGACATTGGTGTTGCCGACGCAAACATAATCGTCGAGGAGCCCCATCAGGGCGAGGATGTCTTCGAGATCGCTGTTGATATCGGTGAGATCGGCAATGGGACGACCCAGCGCGGTCGCGAATTGGTCGATTTCGCCGGGAGCCGGATTGCGTTGCAGCGCGATGACGGTTCCCTGTGCGTCGCTCAGCGCCCGCGCGATGAGTTCGCTCGGCGCCTGAAGCGACGGGGCGCGCGTGATCTCGGCGGTGGCGCCGCGCCAGGTGACGCCGACATAAGGCGGCGGGCCCAGTTTCCGGAGGCGCGCGGCGATTTCCGCTTCCCGTGCCGGTTCCGGCAAAATCGGGAACGGCGCGGGCGGACTCCGCGCGCCGTCGTCGCTCAGGAGATGGGGCAGGTCGCCCGCCGCGATGGTCCAGTCCACGCCATCCGGGACGTTGACGCCATCACTTGCGTCCTCGAACAGTCCGGATCGGCGCATCATGGCGGACAGCCGGCGGTCGCCGCGGTAGGTGATGATCGCGCCCCGCGCCGCCAACAGCGGGGCGAAGCGAAGAAAGAACAGTTCCTCTCCGAGATCCGTCTCGCCGATCAGCATAATGCGCTTGCCGTCGAGGTCCTTGGGAAGAGTCTCCCGGTGGAGCTCCTCCGGCGCGCGCGGCAATGCCGGCCGGGCCAGATAATCGCGCCAACCGCCGCCGAAATTGCCCTTCAACAGGCGCATCGTAGCGCGGCCGAACCGGGCCTCGCGATGACGGTAATCGAAATAAAGCGCCGCGTCGTATGCTTCGAGTGCGAGTTCCAGCCGGCCCATGTGTCGCAGCGCGTGGCCCCGGTTTGTCCAGGCCCCCACATGTTCGGGCACCACCACCAGCGCCCGGTCGAATCGCGCCATGGCTTCCTCGTACCGGCCGAGTTCAACAAGCGCGCAGCCCAACTCGCTGTTGATGTCGGGGTCGTCGGGCGCGAGCATGAGCGCCGCCTGGTAATGACCCAGCGATTCCCGCAACCGCCCGCAATCGCTTAGGGCGCGGGCGAAATCGAGCCGCGCCTCCGAAGAAAGGGGGTCGAGGTCGAGCGCGCGTCGGAACGCGGCGCTGGCGTCCTTGAGCCGGCCGAGCTTGCCCAGCATCTTGCCGCGTCCCGCGTGCAGGTTGCCGTCATCGGGCTCGATGGCGATAGCGATATCGTAATTGGCGAGGCTCGACGCCCAGTCTCCCATCCGGCCCAGCAGCGTTGCGGCGTTGCGGTGGCCTTCC
>CAZPMO010000037.1:21861-31961 GCA_964587515.1 uncultured Rhodospirillaceae bacterium
GCCCGGCGCGGCCGCGATGGCGCGGCGATACATTTCCAGCGCGGCCTCTGTCCGGCCCTGATCCTCCAGTGCGAGCCCGAGATGGTTGGTCGCCTCCAGATGGTCGGGTTCCAGCCGTAGCGTCTTACGGAAGGCCTTTTCGGCTTCGTGCGCCTGGCTTCGCGCCCGCAGAACCTTGCCCAGATTGAAGTGGTTGCCGGCGGTGCGTGGCGCCAGCTTCACCGCGCGGCGATGGCTCGCTTCGGCCTGTTCGAGATCGCCGCATTCACCGAGCGCGGCCCCAAGACTGTCGAGAATTTCGGCGTTGTCGGCTTCGACATCGGCGGCGGCGGTCAATGCCAGCGCCGCTTCCTTCGCATTGCCATTCAGAAGATGCACCACGCCCAGCAGATGCGGAGCGCCCGGCGAGTCGGGCAGCGTTTTCAGGATCTGCCGACACAGCGTGGCGGTATCCTCGAGGCGGCCCTCATTGTAGCGCGCGAGGGCTTGTTCGAGAATTTCCTGGAGTTTCGGAGCTTCGCCCAGACGCCGCGACATGTTCGCCAACAATGGTTACCGAGCGTTAACCCTATTCTCCGGCCGTTGATAAAGCGTAAACCCGGCGCTTGACGGGGTCGGGCGCGCGCGGCCAAGTTGCGCGCCATGGAACACGGCGAAACTTTCATGGACGCAGCGCTGGCCGAAGCGGAAGCGGCGGCGCCGCGCGGCGAGGTTCCGGTCGGCGCGGTGATCGTGGATCCGGCCCGGCGCGAGGTGATCGCGCGCGCCGGCAATCGCGTCGAGGCGCTGGGCGACCCGACGGCGCATGCCGAGATGCTGGCGATCCGCGCCGCCTGCGAAATTATCGGCGCACCGAGAATTCCCGATTTCGATCTCTACGTGACTCT
The DNA here is from genome assembly GCA_964587515.1 of uncultured Rhodospirillaceae bacterium. Taxonomy (GTDB): domain Bacteria; phylum Pseudomonadota; class Alphaproteobacteria; order MPNO01; family MPNO01; genus CAZPMO01. The sequence continues at coordinate 22,749 of CAZPMO010000037.1, forward strand.
GGAGCCGTGCGCCATGTGCGCGGCCGCGATTTCCTTCGCGCGTATCCGGGGGCTCTATTTCGGGGCGTCGGACCCCAAGGGCGGCGGCGTCGAGCACGGCGCACGCTACTTCACGCAAGCGACGTGCCACCACCGCCCGGAAATCTACGGCGGCATCGGCGAAACCCGCGCCGCCACGCTGCTACGAAATTTCTTCGCCGAACGACGGTAGTAATATCACCGCAGAGGCACAGAGACACAGAGGAACAACAAAAACATGTTGTTATTATTTCTCTGCGTCTCTGTGCCTCTGCGGTGAAACTTTTTTTCAGTCCTTGGGTTTGAAGCCGAATTCTTCCCAGCGTTCGTTGACCCGGGCCCAGTCGCCGTCGTCGGGGATCACCATGCGCGGATAGCGGTTGCCCTGGTACTGCTCCTCGGGTTCGAAATCGAGGTTCACCGTGGCGTCGATCAGCATGCGGGTCCATTTGCCGGTGCCGTAGAGGAAGGGGTCGCGGTCGGCGAGCCGGGTCGAGGGATCGAGCAGCGAGCCCCAGGTGGCCGGGAAAAACACGATATCGTCCTCTGCCGCGTTCACCCGGTAGGCCAGCGCCCAGTCGAGCGCGCCGTAATCGCGGATGTCGATATCCTCATCGACCACCCAGACGGTCTTGTAGCGCAGATGCGATGAGTTCGAGCCCCAGATCGCCGCCGCCGCCTGCTTGGCCTGGCCGCGATAGGTCTGGTGCATCTGGATCATCAGCGTGGTGCCGTTATTGGCCGGCGCGCAGTGCACGTCGGTAATGCCGGGGACCCCGGCGCGCTCCAGCACGTTCCACGCCACGCCGGCGCGCTGGATCGACGACGTCACCGAGTTCTCGTTCAGCATCTTGGGCAGCGTGCCCTCCAGCGTGCCGCGATGGATGGGATCGTCGCGATGGGTCACGCAGGTCACCTTGGTGACGTGCTTGGGGCCCTGATCGCCGCCGAAATATCCCGTGTACTCGCCGAACGGGCCTTCCATCTCGAAGGTCGCCGGGTCGTCGTCGATATAGCCCTCGATCACCATCTCGGCGTCGGCCGGCACCCAGAGATCGACCGTCTCGCACTTCACCAGCTCGACCGGCTCACCCCTTATGGCGCCCATCACGTCGTATTCGCAGACCCCCGTCGGCACCGGCGCCGAGGCGCAAAAGCTCATGGTCGGCTCGAAGCCGTAGACATGGGCGACCGGCATCTTCTGGCCCTTTTCCTTCCATTTCTGGAAGTGCACGCCCCAGTTCTGCGCCGCCCACAGCAGCACCGGCAGGGTGTCCGGCTTCTCGCCCAGCATGCCGCGATAGAGCCCGACATTGTGCACCCCGGTGTCGGGGTCCATGGTCACGGTCGCCTGATAGGTATTGATGTAGCGCCCGCCGTCCTCGCGGTGCCAGCGCGGCACGGGGATCTTGTAGAGATCGATATCGTCGCCGGTGTGCTTGTTCTGTTTGACCTTGCCGGTCTCGACCTTTTTGGGCTCGACCCGCTGGGTCATGTAGTAGCGGCAGGCCTGGATCATGTCGCGGACCGGCGCGTCCTTGGGCAGGCCCAGCGCCATGGCGACGCGGGTATTGTTCGACATGCCGCCGGTAAAGACCTGGCGTGACCAGACGTCGTCGCCCGGCCCGTAGCCGCCGATGTTGTTGAACAGCAGCGCCGGCCCGTCGCCATTGCCGAAGGCCTTGCGCGCCACGGTGCCCAGCTCGCAGTCCCAGTCGACCTCGGCGTCGATCTGATGCAGCTCGCCCTCCTGGATCAGCGCCTCGATCCAGCCCCTGAGATCACCAAAATTACGCGGCACCAGCCGGTTCGAAGTTTCCGGTTTTTCGTCCAATTTTCCTACTCCTTTACTTTCGTATCAATAGAAAACACATTGAAAATAATGGGTTTTCTATCTGTTTCCCTTGATCCTATCCAGCACGTTGCGCACCGCTTCGATGTCCTCGTCCGAGGGTCGGACGTTGGGGGGGAAGCGGTTGCCGTCCTCGTCGGGTTCGTAATCGAGGTTCATGGTGGCGTCGATCAGCACCCGGTTCCATTTGCCGGTGCCGAACATATGGACGTTGGCGTCGCGCCGGCGCGTCGAGGGATCGAGGCCGGCGCCCCAGTTGGCGGGAAAGATGATCACGTCGTCCTCGCCGGCGTTGACCCGGTAGGCCACCGCCCAGTCGACGGCGGCGTAGTCGTGAATGTCGATGTCCTCGTCGACCACGGTGACGTGCTTGTAGCGCACATGCGAGGCCGAGTTGCCCCACAGCGCGGCGGCGACCTGTTTGGCCTGGCCGCGATAGGTCTGCTTGATCGCGACGGAGGTGTTCACGCCGGCCTGGATCGGCGCGCCCCACACATCGGTGACGCCGGGCACGCCCGCCGATTCAAGCGCGTTCCAGGCGGTGGCCGAACGCTGGATCGAACTCATCACCGCGTTCTCCGCATAGGACCCCGGCATGGCCCCTTCGATGGTGCCCCGGAAGATGGGCTTGTCGCGATGGGTGATGCAGCTTATCCGCGCCGCCTGCTTCTTGGTGCGTTCCTTGGCGTAATAGCCGGTGAACTCGGCATAGGGGCCTTCCTCGACGAAGGTTTCGGGATCGGCGGAAATTCTTCCCTCGATCACGATTTCGGCCGAGGCCGGCACCTGCAGCGGCACCGTCTCGCAGTCGATCAGCTCGACCGGCGCGCCCCGGATCGCGCCCATCACGTCGTATTCCGAGATGCCGCGCGGCACCGGCGAGCCCCCTGTAAACCCGATCGAGGGCTCCCAGCCCAGCACGAAAGCCACCGGCATGTCCTCGCCGCGCTCGGCGTATTTCGAAAAATGCCCGCCCCAATGCTGGGCCCGCCACAGCAGAACCGGGATGAGCGCCGGGCCCGCCACCATGCCGCGATAGACGCCGACATTGTGAACGCCGTTGTCCGGGTCCTTGGTGACGCAGCCGGCATAGGTCAGCACGTAGCGCCCGCCATCGACGCGGTTCCACTTGGGCACCGGGAATTTCAGCAGATCGATATCGTCGCCGGTAATCACGTTCTGCTTCACCGGACCGTCCTTCACGGTCACCGGTTTGACACGCTCGGTGAAGATGGTGCGGCAGATTTTCACCAATTCGCGCGGATGGGTGTCGCGCGGCAGGCCGAACATCATCGCGAGGCGTGAATAGCTCGCGTTGCCGCCGGTGAACACCTCGCCGCAGATCGAATCCGGCCCGTTATAATCCTTGATGTTGGAGAACAGCAGCGCCGGCGCATCGCCGGTGCCCTGGGCCATGCGCACGATGGTGCCGAGGTCGACGTCCCAGTCGACTTCGGTGTCGATCTCGGTCAACTCGCCCTCGCGCCTGAGCGCTTCGATCCAGCCGCGCATATCGCCGAAAACAGCTTCTTTGCGCTCAAGTATGGTATCGGCCACCGGCGGCCTCCTTTGTCCCTCAAATAGATTACGAGCCGCAATATAACGATGCTCCCGCGCGGGTCCAGTGCAAGGCGATCAAACCAACCCGCGCCATTCGGATTCACCCGCGCAGCCCCATGAAATCGCGCGAGTTGGAACATGATTGGCGGGCGCGAGAGCGTCTCCGGGAATGCTGCCCATTGATTTTCCTCTTCTCCTGCTTCATTCAGGGGCCGGTCGCGATACGAACGAGGATCCGAACATGTATATCGACGGCAATTGGCGCGACGGCGAGCGCCGTTTCGAGGTGATCAATCCCGCCACCGGGGAGATAATCACGGATGTCGCCGACGGCGGGCGCGAGGACGCGGCCCACGCCATCGACGCCGCAGCGGCGGCGTTCCCGGGCTGGGCCGCGACCACCGCTTATGATCGCGCGCGTATCCTGTCGAACGCCTATCGCATCATGATGGAGCGCAAGGAAGCGCTGGCCTGCACCATGACCGAGGAGCAGGGCAAGCCGCTGCGCGCGGCGCTGAACGAGGTGCAGTACGGCGCCGATTTCCTTCAATGGTACGCCGAGGAAGCGAAACGCATTTACGGCGCGACCATCCCGTCGGCGCGCGCCGACCAGCGCTTCATCGTTCTCCACCAGCCGGTCGGCGTGGTGGCCGCGATCACGCCGTGGAACTATCCGGTCTCCATGATCACGCGCAAGCTGGCCCCGGCGCTGGCGGCGGGCTGCACCGCGGTCCTGAAACCGGCCGAGGCGACGCCGCTCTGCGCGATAGAACTGTTCAAGATATTCGAGGAAGCCGGCGTGCCGGCCGGCGTGGTGAACCTGGTGACCGCCGCCGACCCGGCCCCGATCGGCGAAGAGTTCGTGTCCAACCCGGCGGTGCGCAAGCTCACCTTCACCGGCTCGACCGCGGTCGGGCGCATGCTGGCGGCCAAAGCCACCCATAATCTTAAGCGGGTCTCGTGCGAGCTCGGCGGCCACGCGCCGTTCCTGGTGTTCGACGACGCCGACCCGGTGCACGCGGCCAAGGGCGCGCAACTGGTGAAGTTCCTCAATACCGGCCAGGCCTGCATCAGCCCCAACCGTCTTTATGTTCACGAACGCCTCGTCGATGAGTTCGTCGGCACGCTTTCCGAGCGCATCGGCAAGATGCGCGCCGGCAACGGTCTCACGGACGGGATCACGATCGGCCCCCTGGTCAACGAGGCGGCGGTCGACAGGGTCGCCGGCCAGGTCAGCAACGCCGCCGAGCGCGGCGCCGACGTGATCTGCGGCGGCCGCCGGCTGACCGAGGACGGGCTCGACAGCGGTTTCTTCTATGCGCCCACCGTGCTGGCCGGCGTCACGCCCGACATGCGCATCTATCGCGAAGAAACCTTCGGCCCGGTCGCGCCGGTGATCGCGTTCAGCGACGACGACGACGTGCTGGCGATGGCCAACGACACCGACTACGGGCTCGCGGCTTACGTCTATACCAACAACACCGCGCGCGCGATGCGCGCCTTCGAAGGGCTGAACTTCGGCATCATCGGCATCAACGACATCAATCCGACGTCGGCCGCGGCGCCCTTCGGCGGCGTCAAGGACAGCGGCCTCGGGCGCGAAGGAGGTCGGGAAGGCATCGCCGAATATCTCGACACCAAGCTCGGCGGCTTTTCTATCTGAAGCACCTGTAATCGTTCGGTTACAAAATGAAACCAATCATTACTTTTTGAGAATCCAACCGCGCCTATATCTCTTTCGTTAATGTCGGGCACCGCAAGGAGTCGCGAATGTCGATCGAGATGCGCAGCCTCTTATTCTCGCGGGCGGAACTGATTGCCGCCACCCTGGAATTCTGCCGCCGCGAATGGATCCCGCGGCCGACATCGAGCGCATCGAGATCATGCCGGGCGGCGACCAGGCCCTAGCGCTGTACTTCGCGGTGGATGGCCCGATGCGGGCCGACCGGATCACTTTGTCCTACCGCCAGTTGATCGCCGCGCTGTCCGGATTTTGCCGGCGCCACGATATCCCGCTGCCGCGAACGCCCGAAAAGGAGATCCATTGCGAGAACGGCCAGCTCGCGATGCAGTACAGAATCGAACACGCCCGGCGGCACCGCGTCGCCGCCTGACCCGAACCGGCCTTTCAGGAGATAGACATGCCGCGAACCGTCATTTCGTCCGTATTTTTTGTATTGTTAGCGTGGTCATCCATCCAGCCCGCCTCGGCGCAGCAATCCGCCTGCACCGAACGCAACACGGTCCTCGGTCAACTGGCGGCGCAATATTCGGAAGCGCCGGTGGCCATCGGCCTCGCCACCAATGGCGGCGTCCTCGAGGTCCTGTCGTCGAAGCAGGGCGAAAGCTCGACCATCATCATCACCATGCCGAACGGCGCCACCTGTCTGATCGCGGCCGGCGAGAGCTGGGAAAAAGTGCCGCGCATCGCCCAGGCCGACCCCAGCGCCTGAGGTTTCCTATCAGTCCCTGAACGCACTTCTCGCGGGTTGGGAGGAATGTTTTCCGATCGCGCCGTATCGGGCATGATGCCGTCTCCAGTATCGTTTCGGGACGCAGAATGCCGCGCGCACGCCGTCAATTCGGATCACAATCCGCCAACATACTTTACGCCCTGATCATTGCGCTGCTGATTCCGGCGGCGTCCCCCGCCCAGCAAATCCACCGCGTTCACGCCGGACATTGTATCGCCGCGATCGACGATGGCGAAGGGCCGGGTCGGGGCATCGCGACGCCCGCGCTCGCGCGCCGCGCCTTCGTGACCTTGTGCGACGGAAGCCGGTTCCGGATTTTGTTGAAAGACGGCGCGCCGCGTCTCGTTGCATCACCCCCTGTCGCGCCGCTTTCGCGCGATCCGGCCATGCTGCCCGACGGGGAATTCACGCGAGGCGCCGGGCGCATCACGGGCGCCTGGCTGAGCGGGCCGACCCGGCGATACGGTCATGGCATCCTGGGCGACGCTATCGAGGCGTCGGGAATTCATGCGCTTCTAAGAAACGGCGACGGCGCCGACTTCACCCTCGATGACAATTCCGTATTCGAGGATTTGCGCGCGCGTCTGGTCGACCTCGATGGCGATGGAGAAGACGAACTGGTCGCCATCCGCACCTATCTGGATGCCGGCGCGGCGCTCGCCGTCTACCGCTTTCAGAACGGACGTATCGCGCCGCTGGCGGAGAGCGATGCGATCGGGCTTTCCCATCGCTGGCTCAACCCGGCCGGGGTCGCCGATTTCGATGGCGACGGCGCGATCGAGATCGCCCATGTGGAGACCCCGCATATCGGCGGCATCCTGCGCGTCCATGCGCTCGTTGCGGGCCGGCCGCGATTGCTGCTGAAATACTCGGCGTATGATTTCTCGAACCATTCCATCGGCAGCCGCGTGCTCGATATGTCGGCGGTGGTCGACTGGAACGGGGACGGCGTGCCCGACCTCGCCGCGCCGGATGCGGGCCGGCGGCGGATGCGAGTGGTGAGTTTTTCCGACGGGCGCTTTTCCGAACTTGCCGCGATCGACAACGCCGCGGAGATCGTGACCGAGGTGCTGGGCACCGATCTCAACGGCGACGGCGCGCCGGAACTTCTCTACGGGCTGCGCGGCTGCGCGGCGGCGCGTTGGTGCTGGCGCGGCCGGGACCAACCGGAAAGGGGCCGCGAAGATGACTATCGGACAAGGGCGGCGGTCGTTTCGCGAAATCATCAAAATCGGCGGGCCGGCGCTGGCGATCCTGATCGCGGGGTTCGCGGTCGCCATCCAGTTCGTCGAACCCGCGCCGGACGGCCGCATCGGGATTGCCGGCGGCAGTCCCGGCGGCGCCTATGCCGCGTTCGCCGAGCGCTATAGCGAATTGCTCGGGCGTACGGGCGTCGAGCTTACGGTGCGCGAGACCTCGGGCTCGATCGAAAATTTGCGGCTGCTCCAGGATCCCGCGAGCGGCATTCAGGTCGCGCTGGTCCAGGGCGGAACGGGACAGCCCGCGAAAATGCCGGGACTGATGTCGCTCGCGAGCCTCTATTTCGAGCCGCTCTGGGTATTCCATCGCGGCGCGCGGCCCTTCCGCCGGTTGAGCGATCTTCATGGAAGGCGCATCGCGATCGGCGCGAAGGGCAGTGGCACGCGCTCGCTCGCGCTGCAACTGCTGGCCGACAGCGGCGTCGCCGACGATGCGACATTGTCGCCGCTGGGCGGCGCGGACGCCGCTACCGCCTTGCGCCGGGGCGAGATCGACGCGGCGATCATGGTCGCCGCGCCGCGCGCCGCATATGTGCGCGGGCTGCTGGGCGCCGAGGGGGTCCATTTGATGGATTTAGAGCGCGCCGAGGCGCTCGCCCGGCGGCATCGTTTTCTGTCGCGCATCCATTTGCCCATGGGGGTGATCGATCTCTCCAACAACGTGCCGCCGTCCGATATCGCGATGCTGGTGCCGACGGCGACGTTGGTGGCGCGCGACGATCTCCACCCGGCGCTGGTCGAGCTTATTCTGCGGGAGGCGACGCGGGTGCACCGCGACGGCGGGCTTCTCGAGACCCCCGGCGCCTTTCCGTCCGCGCTCCATCTCGATTTTCCGATCGGCGAACACGCGCGGCGCTATATGGAACAGGGGCCGGGCTTCCTGCAGCGGTTTCTGCCGTTCTGGGTGGCGAATTTTCTCGACCGCACCAAGGTGATGCTGCTGCCCTTGTTCCGCATTCTGCCGCCGACTTATCGGTGGCGCATGCGCTCGCGAATCCTGCGCAGCTATGCTGATCTTGCGCGGCTGGAGCAGGCGCTGGGCGCGCGTAAACCGGGCGACGACACCGCATCGTTCGCCGCCGAGCTTGACCGCATCGAGAACGCGGTGCGCGACATTCACCTGCCGCCGGGATATCTCGACGCCGTCTATACGCTGCGCGTCCATGTCGGGCTGGTGCGCGAACGCCTAGCGTCGGAATCGAGCGTCTAATTCAGGGACACCATGCTTAATTATTATTCGGGGACACCATTGGAGCAAGGTCCTGGTTTTCGACTCATAGGAAGTATGGTGTCCCCGAATAATAATTAAGCATGGTGTCCCTGAATTAAATGAATGCGGCCCCTGAATTAGACGGCCACTTTCCCGGGAACGGCGCGCGGCTTAGACTGCCGGGAACGTGTGACAGGGAGCACCAAATATGCGCGCCAACAAGATCAGGGAAGTGTGGGCCGAGGGCCGCACCGCCACCAATATTTTTCTGGGCATTCCGGATTCCTTCGCCGCCGAGGTGATCGCGAGCCTCGGCTTCGACGGGGTCACCATCGACATGCAGCACGGCGTGGTCGACTACCAGGTCGGCATCACCATGATGCAGGGCATCTCGCGCTACGAGACAACGCCCATGGTGCGGGTGCCGTGGAACGACCCGGCCAGCATCATGAAGGCGCTCGACGGCGGCGCCTACGGCATCATCTGCCCGATGATCAACACCCGTGAGGAGGTCGAGCGTTTCGTCGGCGCCTGCCGCTACGCGCCGGCCGGCTACCGTTCGACCGGGCCGGTGCGCGCCGCGTTCTATGCCGGGACCGACTACCATCAGCACGCCGATGACACCGTGCTGACGTTCGCGATGATCGAGACCCAGCAGGGCGTCGACAATCTCGACGACATCTTCAAGACGCCGGGCCTCGACGCGGTCTATATCGGGCCCTCGGATCTGTCGGTCTCGCTGGGCGGCTCGCCCGGCGGCGACCAGCGTACGCCCGTCGTCATGGAGGCGATCGAGGCGATCCTCGCCGGCGCCAAGCGCCACAACATTAAAGCCGCGAT
>CAZPMO010000038.1:0-31425 GCA_964587515.1 uncultured Rhodospirillaceae bacterium
CCAGCAGGCGCGGCGCGCGATTGCCTATCTGTGGCGCGAAGCCGATCGGTTCGGCTATGACCGCGACCGCATCGTGGTCTCCGGCCATTCGGCCGGTGGGCACCTGACGGCGATGATGATGGCCACCGACTGGCCGGCCTTCGGAGAAGATTTGCCGGCCAATGTGGTGGCGGCGGGGCTTCCCATCAGCGGCATCTATGATCTCGAAGCCGTCCGCCTGACGCCGTTGAACGACGCCATCGGCATGGACGAAGCCGAAGCGCGCGCCCTCAGCCCCATGTTCCAGCCGCCAGCCACGCGGGGTCCGATGGTCGTGGTCTATGGCGGCGCGGAATCGATCGAGTTCCATCGCCAGGCGGAAAGTCTGGTGGATGCCTGGCACAAGTCGGATGTTTCGGCCGAAGTTTTCGGGGCGCCGGGGTGCGATCACTTTACGGCCCTGAATGCGCTCGCCGAGCCGGGTGATGACGTGCTGGCGGCGGCGCACCGTCTGTTGGGCCTCTGAACAAAGGCAAGAACCATGAAAGTCGGCCTGTTCGATCATCTCGAGCGCTCTCCCGACCGGCCGCTCGCGACCCAGTTCGACGAGCGGCTGGAATTCGTCGTCAACGCCGATCGAGCCGGTTTCTATTGCCTGCATGTGGCCGAACATCATTCCTCGCCGCTGAACATGGTGCCGGAACCCGGGGTGTGGCTCGGCGCGGTGGCGCGCGCCACATCGCGCATCCGCCTGGGCCCGCTGGTCTATCTGCTGACGCTCTATTCGCCGCTCAGGCTGGCCGAGGAAATCTGCATGCTCGACCACATGAGCCGGGGCCGGCTGGAGGTCGGGGTCGGGCGCGGGGTCTCGCCGTTCGAGCTTAATTTTCACCGGATCGATCACGATGAATCCCGCGAGATTTTCTTCGACGCCTTCGACTGTCTCAAGACGGCGCTGACCAGCGACGAATTCAGCCATGACGGTAAATATTTTCAGTATGACGACGTGCCGATGCCGCTGCGCCCCCTGCAGGCCCCCTACCCCGCCTTCTGGTACGGCTCGTCGAACACCATCGGGGCCACCTGGGCCGGCGAAAACGGCATGCATTTCACCGCCAACGGCGGGCCCGATCATGCCAAGCCGAATATCGACGCCTTCCGCGCGGCGCTCGCCAAGCGCGGCGGCCCGGCCCAGCCGAAGGCCGAGTTCCCCGGCGGCGCGGCGATCGGATTGCTGCGCCACATCGTGGTCGCCGACACCGACGAGGACGCGGTGCGCATCGCCAAGCCGGCGCTGGAGCATCACGCCGCCAGCCTGAACTGGCTGCGCGAACGCCATGGGTCGACCGAGTTCACCGAACGGCTCAACGTCCATCGTGGCAAGAGCTTCGAAAGCTGGCGGGAAATGGGTATGGTGATCGCCGGCAGCCCGGAAACGGTGTGCGCCGAATTGGAGCGCCAGGCGGAAATGCTCGGGCTCAACTATCTGGTCGCGTATCTGTTCTTCGGCACCATGAGCGCCGCGGACGCGCAACGTTCGCAGAACCTGTTCGCAACCGAGATAATGCCGAAACTCGCCGAGATTTAATGCAAAGGGAGACGAAAGATGGCCGCATTCGCGATTGCCGAGATTTTCGAAGTGACCGATCCTGACCGGATGGCCGCCTATGGCAAGGCCACGGGCGAGACACTGGCCGCCCATGGCGGCAAGGTCGCCGCCGCCGGCCCGGGTGAGCCGGTTGAGGGCGACTGGTCGCCCAACCGCATCGTGATCCTCCAGTTCGATGATATGGATGCGCTGAAGACCTGGTACTACTCGCCGGAATATCAGGCGCTGGTCAAGGAACGCCAGGCGGCGGCGACCGGCAATATAATCTTGGTCGACGGCGGGTAGAAGACCCAGCAGGGCGTTTTTCAGACCAAGGCAAGCCCGATGTCACCCCGGACTTTGATCCGGGGTCCAGCGATGACGCCGCATGGTCTGTCGCTAAATAGGAGGCTCCGACCTGAATAACGGTCGTGCCTGTCCTTTCAAGACCGCTGGGCCCCGGATCGGGGTCCGGGGCGACAGGTTGGGGGGAACTCGAGCGCAATTAGAAAAACGGCCGGGCGTTTCGGCCCGGCCGTCTTCACACGAGAACTTTACGCTTTTATTCGCGATCCCACTGACGCGCGATGGGAATGTTGCGGGCGCGGATTTCATTCATGAAAGCCGTGAGCACGGCGTTTCCAGGCTTGCCGCGTTTCTCCAGGCTGTTCGCCCATTCCTTGGCGATGTTGGGCAGCGTCAGGGCCCAGCGCCGGCGTTCCTTGTCCGACATCTGGCTGAATTTCACGCCCTTTTTCTTCATGATTCCGACGAATTTCTTATGCTTCGCCCGGTCGATGCGCGCCTGGGTCGGCGCCCAGCCCTTGGCAACGTCGCGGAAGATTTTTTTCGCGTGGCGCGGCATGTCTTCCCAGATATCGCGGTTCACGGTCAGGGCCGAGGTCGCAGAGGAGCCGAAATGAATGGCGGTCATGTGCTTCGCCGCCTCATATGTCTTATAGGGGAAGGCCAGCGCCACCGAGATGGGATAACCAAAATAGAGTTTGTTTTTGATGTCGGTGTAGGACGCCGCCATATTGGCGTTCACCACCACCGCGCCGGTGCCCCGCAGCCAGTGCCCCATGGAGCCGCTGGCGCCCAGCTTGCGGCCCTTGAGATCTTCGAACCGCTGCACCGGGAACGTGGTGAACAGGTCCATGGTGCTTGAGCCGGCGCTGGTGAGATAGACCTGGTTGTGGTCCAGGAACGCCTTGTTCATGGCCGGCACCTTGGCGCGCACCGCGGCGTCGATCGCAACGGCCTGTTCCAGCGTATGCTTGCCGAACGGCGCCATGTAGAGATACTGCTCCAGCGGCAGCGAGGACGGCTCGAAGTTCTTCAGCACCAGTCCGAACTGGGCGATGCCCTCCTCGACCGCCTCGAGAATCTCGGTGAACTTCGCGAGCGACTGGCTATAGGCGCCGATCCATTTCACCTTGTAATCCTTGCCGGACGCGGCAAGGCGCTTGTCGACCTCGGGCATGAAATAATCCTTGGTCGCGCGCACATAGGTCACGATCGGCGGCGCTGCGCTGACCGCGATCATCTTCACGGTCTTGGCGTCGGCGGTCTGAACCGGTCCGGCCCAGGCGAATACGGCCGCGGCGATTCCCGCGACTGGCGCGATGGTCTTTAATTTCGACATGTCCGCTTCCCTTCGTCTTTGATGGTGTTGCCTTTATTGAGTCGACGTCATGAAAGACTAGCTGATCACGCCAACGTGAACAAGCGACCGCAAATCCCGGTAGTGTTTCGATTTCAAAATCCTGGCGGTCGAACCGCTGAATTTTCTGGCGCCAAGGGAGCGCTATTTCCCGAACAGCGGACATGGAGTGGCGTTTAAGGGTTCTTCCCTTGGTGACCCGGAGCGGCCAATCGGGTCTAATTGTCGGAGTCCTGGAACATGATTCCATGTGGCTATGGTATTAAAAGTCGGAGTGACGATGTCGGATACCCCCATCTATACGATTTACCAGCCCGAAGGCGATGCGCCGCGGCCCGGCGATACCATCGAATGCCGTGTCATCGGCGCCATTCGAACGCCCTACAAGCGGATGGAAGACTGCCCCTCGCGGCATAACAAGCTCGAATACCTCCCTGTACGATCCAACTCGCACCTGAGTACGCGCCCGGTCTCGTTGGGCTGGAAGCCGGCGGGCGGGCGCTGGTGCTTTACTGGCTCCACCACGCCCGGCGCGACATAGTGCAGCTTCCCGCGCGCGACGGCGTGCGTGACCAGCCGATCGGTGTCTTCTCCACGCGTACGCCGCCGCGTCCCAACCCCATCGCGGCGACGGTGGTCGAAATCCTCGCCGCTCGCGAAGAGGAGCTCGACGTGGTCGGCCTCGACTGCCTTGACGGGACACCGCTTCTCGATATCAAGCGCGCGAGGTTCTACGAGGGCGGCGATGCCGCCGGCGGGCTGAGTTGACGACGCACGCTAAAATCCGAACAGGATTTCCGGCAGCCACGTGGCCGACAGCGGATAGAAAGCGACCACCGCCAGCGTGAGAAGTTGTGCGCACACGAAGGGCGCGACGCCCTTGTACATGTCACCATAGGTGATCTCGCGCGGCGCGATTGCGCGCAGGTAGAAAATCGACGGCGCCATGGGTGGCGTCAGATAAGACGTCTGAAGCGCGATGCACACCATCACCCCGAACCACACCGGATCGATTTCGGCGGCGCGGATCACCGGCGCGAAAATCGGCATCACGATCAGCACCACCGATATCCAGTCGAGCACGAACCCGAGCAGGAAGACGATGCCCAGGAACATGATGATGATGCCGGTCGCGGTCAGATCGAACCGTTCGACGAATTCCGAAACCATGGTGTCGCCGCCCACCACGATGAAGATCGAGGCGAACATGATGCCGCCGACCACGATCATCATCACCATGGAGGTGATGCGCACGGTGCGCCGCAGCGCTTCGATCATGACCCGCCAGGTGAACGCGCCGTAGGCGATGGTCAGCGCGATCGAGCCGGCCGCGCCCACGGCGGCGGCTTCGGTCGGCGAGGCGATGCCGGCGAAAATGCTGCCGAGCACCGCGAAGATCAGTACCGCCGCCGGCACCAGCGCGGTCGCGGCGAAGCGCAGTTTCTCGCCCAGAGGCACATCGATCTCGGACGCCGGCAGACCGGGGCCCGCGTCAGGCTGAATCATGCAGCGCCCGACGATATAGATGCCGAACAGGCAGACCATTACCAGCGCCGGGATCAGGATGCCCGCGAACAAATCGGCCACCGACATTTCGGTTACCGAGGCATAGACGATGATGACCACCGATGGCGGGATGGTGGTGCCCAGGGAACCGCCGGCGCAGACCGAGCCGGCGGCGAGGTCTTTGCGATAGCCGGCCGACAGCATCGCCGGCACCGCCATCAGCCCGACCACGATTTCAACCGCGCCGACGATGCCCGATGTGGCGGCGAAGATGGCGCACATCACGATGGTGGTCAGCGCGAGACCGCCGCGCAGTCCGCCGAGCCACAGGCGCACCGCCTCGAACAGCCGCGCCGCGATGCCGGAACGCTCCAGCATCGCGCCCATGAACACGAACAACGGGATCGCGGCCAGGATGAAGTTGGAGGAGACGTCGACCAGGCGGCTGTGAAACTGGGTGGGCAGGGCGAAGCCGAATTCCATCACGCCGAACACGAACGCCGTGCTCATCAGGCTAATGGAAACCGGAATGCCCAGGAAGACCAGCGCGAACAGCATCGGGAACATCAGCGCGGCGGCCCAATATTCGAACATGCTCAGCCGTCCGCCGTCTGGGTTTGCAAGGGAGAAACGTCCCGCCCGAGGGCGCTTCGGACATGGCGAACGAACTGCGCCAGCGCCTGCAGCCAGAACGATCCAAACCCGACCGCGATTCCCAGATAGAACGGCCACAACACCGGCTTCCAACTGCTGGCCGGCTCCAGTTCGTCGGTGACGAAGGCCGTCCAGCCCTCGACCACGGCGCCGTGGCAGGCGAAGGCGAGCATGGGGAACAGCAGGAACAGATAGACCGCCGCGTTGATCCAGTCCTGCACCTTTCGCGGAAACCGGGTGGACAGGAAATCGATGCGGATATGTTCGTTGAGCTTGAGCGTATAGCCGGCCGCCAGCAGGAACAGCGTGCCGTTCATCATGTAGGCGATGTCGTAGGCCCACAGCGTCGGGGCGCCGAACACGCGGCGCGAGATCACCTCGTAGAGCATGTCGCCCACCAATACGACGAAGAACGCCATCGCCAGATAGGCGAGAACGTTGGAGATCGCGTCGACGGCGGAAAGCAGCCGGGTCATGTCACCGGGACAGTTGGAAAGGTGTCCGGCGGGCGGCTGCGATGCGCCGCCCGCCGGACTTTTAGCGCCTATTTGTGGCGATAGGTGCCGTTCTTGCGGAACCGGTCATAGAACGACCAGTAGGAGTTCGAGACCTTCGCCATCCACGGATTGCCCTTGGTGGTCTGCTCCTTTGCCTTGGCGAAGGACCAGGAGCGGCCGAGATCGAGGATCTTGTTTTGCAGCGACTTGTCGATTTCGACCCATTCGTTGCGGCCCGAACGCAGCTTCTCCATCGCGCCGAGATCGTTGAGCCCCAGCGAGATATGGCTGCGGTGTCCGGCCAGTTCGCCGGCCAGGGTAAGCTTCGCCTGTAACGCCTTCGGCAGCTTTTTCCAGTCGCCGAGACGGAACACGGCCTCGTTCGCATGGGTCGGCGAATGCAGTCCCGGCACCATGATGTACTTGGCGATCTTGTGGAAGCCGAGCTTGTAGTTGGTCCACGGCGTGATGAACTCGGTGCCGTCGATCACGCGGCGTTCCAGCGCGGTGTAGATATCCGGCGGGGCCAGCGTCGTCGGGGCGGCGCCCAGTGATTTCAGGATATCGGCCCAGGCACCGGCGGTGCGGATCTTCATGCCCTTGAGATCTTCCGCCGTCTTCACTTTCTTATGGGAATGCAGGAAAATTTCGGTCGGGCCGAATCCGGTCAGCACCGGATGCAGATCGCTGGTGGTGTTGCGGAATTCACGCCACAGCTTGCCGCCGCCGCCGCCCAGCAGCCAGTGCTGGAAGGTCTCGGGAGGCATGCCGCCGGACATGCCGGCGAAGATCGCGTTGGCGGGATCGGCGTTGACCGCGAAACCGGGATAGCAGAAACAAATGTCGGCGGTGCCCTTCTGGACCGCCTTCCAGGCATCGAAGGGGCTGGCCAGCACGCCGACGCTGAAGCCTTTGATCTTCACCTGACCGTCGGTCATGGTGTGGACCAGATCGATGAATTCCTTCATGTAGACGTTCCACGAACCGGAACCCACCGGCACGTAAGACGTCAGCTTCCATTTATATTGCTGGGCCTGGGCGGGACCCAGGCTGACGCCGGCGACGATCGCCGCCGCGGCGACGCTCTTCAGCGCCGTTTTCACCATGCTCATCCGTTGCCTCCTCAATTTGATATTCATTGGTTATCGCGGGCAGTCTAATCCGCGCGCCCGGGATTTCCAACCGCGCTGAATTCGTCCTCGCCCATCAGCCGCGAATAGCCCGCGAGGATGGCCGCACGGCGACGCTGGACGCGTTCGTCCGGCTTGTTATCCAGATTTATGGGGCTCGGTCAGTGGATCGTACGACGCCCCGGCTACCGGGAACCGGGGCGTCGCTTCGATCGATTGCTACTTCAGGCTTTGCGGCGCGTCGCCGTTGGCGCGGGCCATTTCATAGAGTTTCTGGACTCGCGGCTTGCTTTTCTTGTTGAAATTGATCGCGAAGTTCCAGACGCCTTTGATGAACCCGGCGTTCATCTTCTTGAAGACCGCGTCCGTCAGATAGGTTTCCTTCACGCCCTTGGCCTTGAGGGCTGCGACTTCGTCTTCCGTATCCTTCACGAAGGCGGCCGGCGCGGCTTTTTCGTGATCATGACCCAATTTCAGCATCAGAGCCTGATCGGCCTTGGTCAGCTTGTTGAACTTCTGCAGGCTCATGGTCACGGTATAGGCGGGAACGCCGAAGCGCGGACGCATCATGTATTTCGCCTGCTCGTACCATTTGAAGTCGATGGCGCCGGTGATCGGCCAGGCAGCGCCTTCAACCACGCCACGCTGCAGCGCGGAGTAGATTTCGCCGCCATTGAGGTTGACCATGGAACCGCCCAACGGCTCGATGATCGGCTTGTAAAATCCGTTGGCGCGGATTTTACGTCCCTTCAACGGAAATTCGACTTTTTCCAACGGGCGCTTCAGCATCACATGAAAGACGTCGGCCTTCACGCCGCCAACCGAATGGAAAATCATTTTCTGCTGGAAGCGCTTCATCTCACCGTCGAAATAGTCCCAATACCCTTTTTTGCGCCAGTCTTCCGTATCCGGGTGCAGGGCGAATCCCGCCATCGTCACGCCGGTGGTGCCGATGTAATAAGGCGCGACCGAGAGGTTCATGTCGAAGACGCCGCGTGATGTGGGCTGGAACTGCTGGCGAGGCTTGATCACCTCGGGGCCGGAAAATTTCATCGAAATGCGGCCGCTGGTCTCCTTTTCGACCCGCTTGCCGAAATCATATGCAAGAACCTGCGTCTGCTTTGCGCGGCTGTCCCACGCGGTCAGGTATTTGATCGTAATCTTTTGTGCGGAGGCGACGGTCGGCAAAGCAACCAACAAGACCCCAACGCCGAGCGCGACGTTTCTGAATTTCATGATCTATCTCCCTATGTGATGCCTGCCGAATTTTTCATCGGCATTTGTTTTTCGAGCCCAAATGCTATTGACAGCAATAGGGGGAGTCAATTCGCTTCCGTGGTTATCGGGTATTCGTCTTTCGGGTCACGCATTTATACCGGGATTGTATATTCGGATATTTCCACGTACAAAATTGTCACGAAAATAAGAACACCTCGAAAACGCGTGTTCACAGGATAATTCAGGGAGGTGGGGCAGTGGGCTTTCTGCGCTCGCTTTGTCGTCTGCATGACGCAATCTCCGACGTTGGCTATGTCATCGGCATGGCGGGGCTCGGCGGCATGGCGGCGATGTACTGCTATGAAGTGCTGACCCGCTATTTCCTCGGTGTCGCGACCGACTGGGCGAACGACACATTCTCCAACGTCCTGTGCATCACGATCTTCGCCATGGTGCCGCACGCCACCCGCAAGGGGGCGCACATTTCGATCACCCTGCTCGTCGAGATGGTGCCCCGTCTTGAACGGCCGTTGCATTTCTATGTGGGAATATTGGGTTTCCTGGTGTGCTTGTTCGCGGCCTGGATGAGCCTCGAGGAAAATTTCCGCCAGATCGCGCTTGAGATCGTTACCGAGCAAAACCGCCCGATCCCCAAAGTCTGGATGTCGTCCTTCATCACCTTCGGGTTCGCCGGCGCGGCGCTCTATTTCCTGCGCAGCCTGTTTTCGTCCGAAGCCGTGCGCCCGGTCAGCTGGATCACGCCGGGCAGCAAACGCATGCCGACGGCAAGCTGATGGAGTGGTGGGTAACATTATCGGCCGGGATCGCGCTTCTGCTCGTGATTTTCATGACGGGCGCCCCGATCTTTCTCGCTTTCCTGATCATCATCGTATCGGGCGTGCTGGTCACCCTCGGCGACGCCGCGTTCGGCATGATCGCGAACAGCATATACGAAACCTCGACGACGGCCGCGCTCGGCACGGTGCCGCTGTTTATTCTGCTGGGCGAGATCCTGTTCCGATCGGGCTGTATGGAGGTGCTGCTCGACTCGATCGATAAGCTGGTGGGCCGGGTGCGCGGCCGCCAATACGTGCTGTCGATCTCGTTGTCGACGGTGCTGGGCGCGCTGTCGGGCTCGGGAATCGCGGTCGGCGCGATGCTGGGCCGTTCGCTGCTGCCCATCATGCGGAACCGCGGCTACGACACCAAGCTTTCCATCGGAACCATTCTGGCCGGCGCCTGCCTGGCCCCGATCATTCCGCCCAGCATCCTGGCGATTATCGTCGGCACGCTGGCCGACGTGTCGATCGCCTCGCTGCTGATCGCCGGCGTGCTGCCCGGACTGTTTCTCGCCGGCCTGTTCGTAACCGCGTGCCTGATCAAGGTGCGCCTCGATCCCTCGCTGGCCCCCATGGAGGAAGACGTCCAGGACCTGACCCTGGGGGAAAAGCTGCGCGCTTTGGCGGGGCTGCTGCCGTTCTCGGTCATTATTTTCATGGTGATGGGGCTCATCATGCTCGGCGTGGCGACGCCGTCGGAGTCCGCGGCGACGGGCGTCCTCGGCGCGCTGCTGACCGCGGCCTATTACCGCCGGCTGAGCTGGCGGATGCTGTACGAGGCCGTTGGCGAGGCGGCGCAACTGGCCTGTGTGATTCTGCTGATCCTGGCCAGCGCGGTGATGTTCACCCAGTTGCTTGCCTTCACCGGCGCCACCAGCGCCTTGACGGAGATCGTCACCTCGCTCGACGTCAACCGCTGGGTCATGTTCTTCCTGATGATGCTGTTGCCGTTCATTCTGTGCATGTTCATCGACCAGCTCGGGCTCATGCTGGTGGTGATCCCGATCTATCTGCCGATCCTGAAGGTGATGGAGTTCGATCCCGTGTGGTTCTGGCTGCTGTTCCTGCTGAACATCACGGTGGGAGCGATCACGCCACCCTTTGGCTACGTGATGTTCGCGGTCAAGGGCGCCGCTTCGGACGTGCCCATGACCGACATCTTCAGCGCCTCGTGGCTGTTCGTGGCGCTGACCGTCCTCGGCATGATCCTGATGGCGATCTTCCCCCAAATCATCCTGTTGCTGCCAAACCTGATGCAGTAGCGGTCCCGCGGGCTGAAGATGGGAACGCACGAGGCCGGGGCAGCGTTGATCGAAAGCGCCCGAGCCATGTCGCCCGAACTGCGCCGCGCCGCCGGCGACATCGAGGCGCGCGGCACGGTCGACGGCGAAGTGATCGCAACCCTGAAGCGCGAGGGGTTCTTCCGTATCCTTCAGCCGGCGCGTTATGGCGGTCACGAGCTCGAATTCAGCGATTTGGTCAATCTCGCCGCGATCCTCGGACAGGGCTGCGGTTCGACCGCCTGGGTATATGCCGTCGGCGCGTTCCACGCCTTCAATGTCGCGCTGTTTTCCGAACAGGCCCAGGACGATGTGTGGGCCGCCGATCCGCTGGCTGTCGCTGGATCGTCCTACGTGCCGGCCGGGGCCGCGACGGAGGACGAGGGTGGCGTGCGGCTCAGTGGCGTCTGGCCCTATGTCAGTGGCTGCGATCATTTCGATTGGGCGGTGCTGGGCGCCAGACGCGGCGACGGCGCGCTGAGTTTCTGCCTGACGCCGCGACGGGATTACGCGATCGAGGACGATTGGGACGTCACCGGACTGCGCGGCACCGGTAGTAAAAGCATCACCCTCGACGACGTATTCGTGCCCGCCCATCGGCTGCTCTCCTTCAACGACGCGCGCGCGGGCCAGACCCCGGGCGCGGCGTTGCATGGGCGCGCGCTCTATCGCACGCCGTTTTTCGCCTGTTCGAGCTATTGCCTTGTCGCGCCCGCGCTCGGTATCGCCGAAGGGGCGTTGGCGGAATTCATCAATGAGGTGGGTCCGCGCGAAGTGAGATCGCTGGCCGGCGGAACGTCGCGCCTGGGCGCGCACTACCCGGTTCAGATGCGGGTCTCGGAAGCCGCCGGGCTGATCGATGCGGCGAAACTGATCATCGCCCGCGATTGCGCCGAAATGGCGCGCATGATCAACAGCGGCACGGCTATGCCGGTGGAGCAAAGATTACGCAACAAGCGCGGTCAGGTGCTCGCCGTCCGTTTCGTTCGACAGGCCGTCGACTCCCTGGTCGGCGCCATCGGCACCAGGGGGCTCGCCAAATCCAATCGAATTCAGATGGCGGCGCGCGACATTCAGGCCATTGCGACCCATATCACGCTGAACAACGACATCGTAATGCCCGCCTATGGTCGTCATATTTTAGGCGAAGAACCCGGCATACCGATTTAAAAACATTAGAGTAATCACTTTTTAATGCCGAGCCGGCCTACCCTACCCTGCCCTTTACCGCGTTGGCGTGGGCGCCGTGGGTGATGCGGCCGGTCGGATCGATCGGCAGCAGCGCTTGTAATTTCGCCTTTAACCGCACGATTTCGGTCGACGAGAGAGTTCCGATCGCGTTGGAAACCGAATTGGGCGTGCGGGTGTTCGCGTCCCAGAATTCGTCGAAATCGACGAAGCTGAGTTCAATATCGATACGCCGGACGGCGATCTCACGGAGTCCCGCGCCCTCCCATAGGCCACGCATCCTTTCCAGCTGGGTGACTTCGGCGCCGTAAATTGGCGTCGGAACACCCAGTTCGCCCAGCGCGCGACGGATCGGTTCCATGGTGAAGCCGCCGCCCATGAGGTCCCACATATAACTCGCGACCCAACTGCCCGGCCGGACTACTCTCGCCATCTCCGCCACGGCTTTTGCGGGATCCGGGATCTGGTTTATCGCGAGCGCCATCACGGCGATATCGAACGCGCCATCCTCGTACGGCAGCGACTCCGCGCCACCCTCGCGGAATTGCGCGAGCCGGGCCGCGGGGCGGGTGCGCGCAAACGCGAGCTGTCCCTCGGACGGATCGATGCCCTCGACGGCGGCGGGCGCGCAACGGTCGACCACCAGTTCGGTGAACGCGCCGTTGCCGCAGCCGACATCGAGCCAGCGCAGCCCGGGCGCCGGCTCCAGCCAGTCCAGGAACGCCTCGCCCGCGAGGCGGCTCCAGCGCCCCATCATCTGCTCGTAACCGGCGCCGTCGTTGAAATTTACGGGAGTTACGGTCATGGGATTTTGATTCCCTTCCAGGTCATCCGCCGGGACTAGCGAAGGCCTTCCTGCACCATCAGAGGGTGGGTCTCGACCATGAACTGCTCCATGCCCTCGCGGTAACGGGCCCAGGAGGTCAGGACGCCGTCGATACCGGTCGCGTGCAGTTTCTTGTAAATATCGACGATCTGATCCTTGGCGCCGATCACCGGCCAGCCGGCCCACCCGGCGATGAAGTGCTCCTTGAGAAATTGGAGCGCTTCCGCCGGCAGGGTCTGGGCGTTCAGGCCGAGCCCCGACGTCAGGTTTGTCGCCGCCTCCCAGTCCCCCAACTCGTGGACATAGTGCTGGTAATAATCGCGGGCGTCCTGCTCGGTCTCGCCCTGGACGAGATAGGTGTGGGTCCAGACCTTGATCTCGCGGCCATATTCCTGGCGCGCGAGGTCCTTGTATGCCGCGATCTGCCGGGCGAGATCGTCGAAATCGTGGTTCTCCACCACGATGAAGGCGATGTCGCAATATTTGGCGGCGAAGTGCCGGCCGCGCTCGGACCCACCGGCGTTCATGAACGGCGGTCGCGGCGACTGCAGCGGTTTCGGGTCCATGAGGCCGCCGCCGACCTTGTAGAACTCGCCCTCGAAGTCGAACGGTTCGTCCTCGGTCCACAGACGACGGATGATCTCGACCCATTCGGTGGCCATGTCGTAACGCAGGTCGTGCTCCGGCACGTCGAGGCCGAACAGGCGGAATTCATCGCCGTACCAGCCGGTCACCACATTGAGGGTGAACCGCCCGCCGGAGATATGATCGATGGTCGCGGCCTGCTTGGCGGCCATTACAGGGTGAACGGTCGGCACGTGCGAGGTGGCGAAGACCGATGAGGTTTTGTTCACCCCGCTGACGCCGGCCGCCCAGGAGAAACATTCGAACCCCGCGCCGTTGAAGTTAGTCTCGCCGCCGAAACCGAGCCAACGGCCCACCGGCACCAGGGCTTCGAATTCCATCCTGTCGGCAAGCTCGGCCAGCGCGACCGTCTCCGGCCAGGTCGCATTCAGCGTCCCGTCGATACTCGACATGGCGCAGCCATATGAGAGGTTTGTGCAGAACGTACCCATCTTGAGCTTGCGGTCGCCGAAAAGCGGATTGGATGCGGGCGGATCGGATGCGAGGCTAGGGATCACATCCATGATCTTGCCTCGCCGAATTGCGCCCGTCTCGGAGCTGAATTTTTCATGCGACAGCCTCCCAGCACCTGAGCGTGACTCGTAATCGTCCTGCCTGCAAGACAGACGGTGGTCGGGTTGTTAAATGCTTCTGTGAAGGCCGATGCAGCCTTTCATCGGTTGATCGTCCAAATCGGGTTTCAACGAGCCGCCGTTATCGGCAATTAACGATCAGAAAAATTATGGAATTATGGGATAAATGACCTACTCAAAATAATGTCTCGTTGGTTGGACGTATGGCAAAGAACGAAATTCTCACCGAAGATACCGAGGCTCTGCGCAGGCGAATCGCGGAACTTGAATCTTTCCTGAAGGAAGAGCAGCCGGCTACCGAGAGCCCGACAAAGGCCGATGATCGGTACAAACAGGTTTTCGCGCTCATGTCCGACGCTGTCCTGGTTCATCAGCAAGGGAGAATTCTCTACGCCAACCCCGCGGCGGCCGAAATTTACGGCGCCGAGACCGCCGCGACGCTCCTGGGCAGAGACTTCATCGAGTTGGTCCACCCTGACGATCACGAACTCATATTTACGCTGCGTCGCAAACTGACGGATGGCAAGCGAGTCGAGCCAGCCGTGCAGCGGGGACTGCGCCTCGATGGCGCCGGGTTCATGGCTGAAAGTCGCGGATCGAAAATAACCTGGGATGGCGTGCCGGCAATTCTGGTCGTCTTGCGTGATGTCACCGAGCATATGAAAAGCGAGAATGAACTACGTGAGAGCGAGGCCCGCTTTCGCGACTTGATCGACGGATCGACGCTCAGCATCCAGATCGGCGACCCGGGACGAGGTAGAATCTATACCAATCTCGCCTGCGCCAAATTATTCGGCTACGATTCTCCAGAGGAGTTTCAGAGGGTTAGCGGAAAGGTGGTCGGCGCGATCGGTCGGGAGGAAGAGTGGTTGGCCGATCGAATTGCCTATTTCAACGACCCGAAAGGATCAATCGAAGTCGAATATACCGATGGGCGTTGCATCCAGATCATCAACCGCAAGACCTCCGACGGCGGCTCGGTCGGAATCCGAATCGATATTACCGAGCAGAAGAAACGTGAAGAACAGCTCCATCAGGCTCAAAAGATGGAGGCGGTGGGACAGTTAACGGGCGGTGTGGCGCACGACTTCAACAATCTGCTCGCCGCCATCATGGGCAATGCGCAGGTACTCGGTATCAAACTGAAGGACCGTGACGATCTGATTGCCTTAACGAATAACATTGTCAACGCCTCCGAGCGCGGCGCGGAGCTGACCCACCGGTTGCCGGGGGGAATGAGCGGGATCGATATTTACAAGGAAATCCATCCGCAATATCCGGAGCTCAAATGCCTGTTCATATCGGGTTATGCTCGGTTGCCCGACCAACCACTGCCTGACAGCACGGATGTCCTCTCCAAGCCATTTGATCTGAGCAGGATCGCCGACAAAATCAGCCAAGTCCTCGATTCTTGAGGAGTTACGGGAAGTTCAACCCGAAACGCCGGCGACGCGGGCGAGCGGTTTGTCGGGGATCGGCAGGTGAATAAGGGTCGCGGCGAAGCCGGCGATGATCGCGAAATTCCAGACAAGGTCGTAGGATCCGGTCATGTCGAATGACAACCCACCCAGCCAGACCCCAAGAAAACTGCCGATCTGATGGCTCAAAAAGGCGATTGCGGCCAGCGTCGCCATGTAGCGCGGCCCGAAGATGTGTGCGATCAGCCCCGTGGTCAGCGGCACCGTGCTGAGCCACAATAACCCCATGGTGCCGGAAAAGACGAGAACGCTGGTCTCCGATATCGGCACGGCGAGGAAAGCAATCATCACCAGGCTGCGCAGAAAATAGATCGAGCTCAGCAGATATTTCATGCGGTACCGGTCGCCCAGCCGCCCGGCGGTAAGGGTGCCGAACAGGTTGAACAGTCCGATGGCGGCGATCGCCGCCGCGCCGAGCGAGGCCGGCAATCCGGCGTCGGTCACGTAAGCGGGAAGATGGGTGGCGATGAACTGGACCTGCAGGCCGCATACGAAATAGCCGGTCACCAGCATGATATAGCCGCGATGGCCCGCCGCCTCGCGCAGCGCCTCGCCGAGGCTTTGCTGGGTCCGCTTGGCGAGTCCGGCGGCGCTGCCGGCCTTCAGCGACAGCGCCATGGGCACCGCGATCAAAAGCGCCACCGCCATCACCTTCATGGCGCCGCGCCAGTCGAATTCGGTGATCATCACCTGGCTGAAGGGTACGAAAACGAACTGGCCCATGGTGCCGCCGGCGGTGGTGATCCCGAGCCATGTCATGCGGCGCTGTTCGGGCGCGATGCGGCCGACGAGGGCGTTCATCAGGCCGAGCCCGCAGCCGCTCATTCCGATGCCCATCAGGAAGCCGGTGCCGAGCAGGAACTCGGTCTGAGTATTGACCTGCGACGACAGGACAAGACCGACCGCGCCGGTGAAGGCGCCCGCGGCGATGACGCGGATCGGTCCCCATCGGTCGGCGATCATGGCGGCGAAGGGAGCGGCGACCCCGACCATCAGGCTCTGGGTCGCGATGGCGATCGAGATCGGCCCGCGGCCCCAGTCCATGTCGATGCTGATGGGTTGCATGAACAGCCCAAACGACTGGCGGACGCCGGATGTCACCAACAAAATGCAGGTCGCACCCAAAAGTACGTAGACGGGTGTTCGCCAGAATGCCGCCAATGTTCACCCCTAGCAAAACGTAATTTTATCGATCACTCTATGACTAAAGATACCGCAAGTCTGCCTCGGAATTGGCGGCCTCCCCTCATTGAACGTGCCGGAGACGGTCCATGTCGCAGGTCCGCCAGCAAACATTGAAAGACCCTGATGTCGGTCGTTGAGCGGTCGCGGCGGCGCTGGTACCGTCACGGGGCGGGCTTGAAGGAAAATCAAGGGAACGGATAGTGACCATCGAAACCGAGGTGATGATCGCGGGCGCCGGGCCGGTCGGGCTGACGCTGGGCCTGGCGCTGAGCCGTGCCGGGGTTCCCTGTCTGCTGGCCGAGCGCAACCCGACCACCTCGGCCCATCCCAAGATGGACGTCACCAACACGCGCTCCATGGAATTGTTCCGCCGCCTCGGCGTGATCGACCGGCTGCGCGCCGCCGCCGTGCCCGAGGACCACAACATGGATGTGGTCTGGGTCACCGGCATGTCGGGTTTCGAGGTGCATCGTTTCCATTACCCGAGCGTGATCGAGGCGCGCGAGCGTATTCGCGCGCGTAACGACGGCAGCCAGCCGCGCGAGCCCAACATGCGCGTTTCGCAAGTCATTCTGGAGCCGTTGCTGACGGATATCGTCTCGGAGACCGACAGCGCCGAGATTCGTTTCGGTTGGGAGGTCACGGGCTTCGAACAGGATTCCGGCGGGGTCACGACTACCGTCCGCGACGCGGCGAGCGGGCGGACCGAAACGGTGCGCTCGCGCTATCTCGCCGGCTGCGACGGGGCCGGCAGCGTGGTGCGCCGTGCGCTGGGGTTCGAGATGTCCGGCTCGCGGCGCACGCGGCACCGCTTCACCATCCATTTCCGTTCGACCGACACCGACGTGCTGCAGCGCTGGGGCGTCGCCTGGCATTATCAGTCGCCGGTGCATGGCACCATGATCTGTCAGGACGACGCGGAAGTCTGGACCCTGCACGCGATCCTGCCGGACGAGACGGATTTCGCCGACGCCGATCCCATGGCGCTGCTGACCGCCTTTCTGGGAACCGAAATCGATTGCGAAATTCTTCAGTCGAACGGCTGGGACTCGCACTTGCTGCTGGCCGATCATTACCAGTCGGGCCGCGTATTCCTGGCGGGAGACTCGGCGCACCAATACGTCCCGACCGGCGGCTACGGCATGAACACAGGCGTTTGCGACGCGGTCGATCTCGCGTGGAAGCTCGCCGCCATGCATGCCGGGTGGGGCGGCGAACGGCTGATGGAGGCCTATGAGCCCGAACGCCGCCAGATCGGGCTGCGCAACCGCGAAGCCGCGCGCACCCATGCCGGCACGCGCCTCAAGGTGGGAGAGATCTGGGACGTCCGCATGGAAGACGACAACGATGAGGGCGCCCGCCTGCGGGCCGAAATCGGGCCGCAAATCGGAGCGCTGGGCAACGCCGAGAACGAAGCGCTCGGCATCGAGATCGGCTACCGCTACGAAGGTTCGCCGATCATCTGCGAAGAATCCGGCGCGGCCCCGCCGCTCGACGATCTGGTCTACCGGCCCAATACATGGCCCGGCGCGCGCGCGCCCAGCGTGTTCCTCGCGGACGACGCGGCGATCCACGATCTGTTCGGGCCGGGCTTCACGCTGGTCGATTTTTCCGGCGCGACGGGGACGCCTTTCACCGACGCCGCCGCGGCGCGCGGCGTGCCCTTGAAGCACCTCCCCGTCGCGGACCCCAACGCTCGCGCCATCTATGAGCGGGACCTGGTGCTGGTGCGGCCCGACGGCCACGTCGCCTGGCGCGGCGATACCGTCCCCGACGATCCGGGCACCATCCTCGACCACGCGCGCGGAGCGGCATGAAGGCGGAGCGCCGCACGCCCGTTCTGATCATCGGCGCCGGGCCGGTCGGTCTCGGGCTCGCGGTCGATCTCGCCTGGCGCGGCATAGAATGCATGGTGGTCGAGGAATCGGACGGCTCGTACCCCTTTCCGCGCGCCAACGCGGTCAATGTCCGCACCATGGAGTTCTGCCGCCGCTGGGGTCTCGCCGACGAGGTGCGCGCCGCCGCGATCCCGGCGGATTACCCCCACACGGCGCTCTATCTCACCAGCCTCGCGGGGTACGAGATCGCCCGCGTCGAGCGCCCGACCCATGGCGGCAACCGCCCCGCGCCGGAGAGCCCCGAACAGCCGCAGCGCTGCAACCAGATCTATTTCGATCCCATTCTGCGCCGCCGCGTCGAGAGCGAACCCGGCGTCCGGCTATGCCACCGCAACCGTTTCGAAAGTTTCCGCGAAGACGGGGATCGGATCCTCGCCGAGGTAACCGATCTGGAGACCGGCGCGCGGGAGACCATCGCGGCGGATTATCTGATTGCCTGCTGCGGCGGACGCTCCTCGGTGCGCGACACGCTCGGCATTGGCCTCGAGGGTCTGCCGGAAATAGGCACCCCCGCGCATGTCTTTTTTCGAACCCAGGCGATCTGGGACCAGCACGACAAGGGCAAGGCGGCGCTTCATTATCTGGTCGGGCCGGAGGGCCGCTGGGCCACCATGATCAACGTCAACGGCGACGACCGCTGGTCGCTGTCGGTGGAAATTCCCGGCCGCGAGGGCGAGATCGGCGAGGACGAAGCGCACGCCTATATCCAGCGCGCCATGGGGATGGAGGTCGACTATGAATTGCTCTCCATATCCTACTGGGTGCGGCGCGAGATGGTCGCCGACGGTTACGGCGGCGGCCGCGTTTTCATCGCCGGCGATTGCGCCCATCTGAACGGCCCGGAAGGCGGCTACGGCATGAACACCGGCATGGGCGACGCGGTCGATCTCGGCTGGAAGCTCGCCGCCGTCGTCGCCGGCTGGGGCGGGCCCGGCCTGCTTGCGAGCTACGAAGCCGACCGGCGTCCCATCGCCCAACGCAACGTCGCCGAAGCCACCCGCAACGTGCGTAAGCTCGCGGTCGGCTCGCCGGACATCATGGAGGATACAGCGGACGGCGAAGGACAACGCCGCGAACTCGGCGAGGCCATCATTAAAGACGGCCAGCGACGCCATGGTCACACCGGCCTCGCGCTCGGCTATCGCTACGCGGACTCGCCCGTCTGCTGTCCCGACGACGCGCCGCCGCCCGACGACGACACAGCCAACTTCACGCCGTCGAGCTATCCCGGCCGCCGCGCGCCGCATGCCTGGTTGGCCGACGGACGTTCGATCCTCGATCTATTCGGCGAGGGCTTCACGCTGCTGCGCCTGGGGCCAGACGCGCCCGATGCGGCGACGCTGGTCGCAGCCGCCGATGAACGGGGCGTTCCGCTGTCGGTCGCCGATGTAGCGGAGGCGGAAATCCTCGCGCTCTATGAGCGTTCCCTGGTGCTGGTGCGCCCCGACGGCCACGTCGCCTGGCGCGGCGACGACCCACCGGAAGACGCGCTCGCCGTGATAGATCGGGTGCGCGGGGCTTAAGCTTACTCCCCCCGCCCCAGCACGATCGGTTGGCCGTGGGGTGTGGCGCGGGCGGCGCGGTCCCAGGCGTCGCGGCGCGTGGTGAGTTCGACCGCCTCCACGATGCCCTTTTCGGCGATGATCTTTTCCAGCGCCAGCAGCCAGTGGTCGTAATAGGTCTCGCCGGTGTCGGGATCGCCGGCTTCGCGGGCCGCCGCGATCTCGGCCCCGAGATGGTCAGCCCATTCCAACCAGGTGAAATGGCCCTTCTCATGGAGCCGGACCGCGATGGCGAACACCTGCGCCTGCCACGGCGCGGCGAACACCGGACCGTCCTCGTCGCGCGGCAGTTCCGGCAGAAGCTCCCGCCCGGGATCGCCGTTGCTCATGGCGCTGCGTCCAGGTAATCGTCCCACAGATCGACGCAGACGCTGTCGGCGGTGGCAGCGCCCCACAGATCCGCCGCCGTGAACCGCACCGCATAGACACGCTGGGGAACTTTTTCGCCGGTGGCCGCGTGGATGTCGGGAAACAGGAAGACGCCGTGATCGCGCTCCACGACGCCCACATGACCGCGCACATAGCGCGGCGCGCGGGTATGGCCCAGCGGATGGTTGTTGCGCACGCGCACCCGCGCGCCGACCGCGAATTGGGCGGCGATTTCGGCGTCCATGCGCGCCGAACCGCCCTTGGCGAGAAGCGGTTCGGCCTGATCGGCGCTAAAGGCGGGCTCGCCGGCGCGTGTCGCATGACCGCCGGCCAGGGCCGCGTCGATTTCGCCTGGCGTCACGAAGCCGTTCTCGACGATCAGCCGTTCGAGCGCGGCCAGCCAGATTTGATAATAGCTCCGCGCGAGATAATCGGCCGGCAGGGTGTCTTCGCGGGCGTAGCGCGCCTGATCGAGGTTCCAGCCTCCCTGGAATCCCATGGCCAGGGTCAGGGCGAAGGCGCGGCGCTCCCACTCGTCATGAAAGACCGGCTCATCCTGCTCGGGCGCGATCGGCCCGACCGGCTGCATGCCGCCCATGTCGTGCGCGCCGTTGACCATTATATGGTCACCAGACCGGTGCCGATCATGGAATCGCGGGTAATGATTTCGGCCAGTTGCTCGGCGCTCCAGCCCTCGGCGCCGGCGGGGCGCATGGGCAACACCAGATACCGGACCTCCGAGGTGCTGTCCCACACCCGAACCTCCACGTCGTCGGGCAGGGTCACGCCGAATTCGGCGAGCACGCCGCGCGGGTCGATCACCACGCGGCTGCGATAGGGCGTCGATTTGTACCACATGGGCGGCAGGCCCAGCACCGGCCACGGATAGCAGGAGCACAGCGTGCAGACGACCATGTTGTGCAGCGCCGGCGTGTTCTCCAGCGCCACCATGTCTTCGCCCTGACGCCCGGTATAGCCCATGTCGGCGATCGCGGCGGTGGCGTCGTCGAGCAGCCATTTCCGGTATTGGGGATCGGTCCAGGCGCGGGCCACCACGCGGGCACCGTTGCGCGGCCCGACGCGGGTCTCGTAGATGTCGATCAACTCGTCCAGCGCCGCCGGATCGACATAGCCTTTCTCGGTCAGCAGCGATTCAAGGGCGCGCACGCGGAGCTCGGTGTCGCCGAGCTCCGAGCCTTCGCCGTGATCATGACCGTCGCTCATGTTTGCGCCCCTACTCCGCCGCGTCCGCCTTGGCCAGCGTCGCGTTGATGCGCGGCATCACCTCTTCGGCCATGAGCTCCATCGAACGGCGGCCCAGCGCCGGATCGACCCAGTCGTGCCCGGCATAAACCAGCGTGCCGAAATCGCCGATCTCGTCCTGGAATTCGAGGATCCGTTCGGCGACCTGGTCGGGCGTGCCCGCGATCACCAGCCGCGACACCAGATCGTCGAGATCGATGTCCTCGTCCTTCATGTCGGGGTCGTGCTTGAACAGGTTCGACCGTCCGGCCGCGATCAGCTTGGTGGTGAGCTGCTTGTAATAGAAACGATAGGGGCTGTTTTCGTCGTCCAGCGCGTATTTGCGCGCCGCCGCCTCGTCCTCGGCGACGAAAATGCTTTTGGCGACCCGCCAGTCGGCGCTATCGGCGACGCGACCGTCGTTCTCGCAGCCCTCGGCGTATTTCGGCCAATGGGTCTTCACCCATTGCGGCAGCAGGAAATTTCCCGATATGGGTGTCCAGCCACGCTCGGCGGCCGCGATCAAACCTTTCGAGTAGGGCGCGACGACGGTCACCACGATGGGCGGGTGCGGCTTCTGGTAAGGCGGGACGAAGACGCCTTGGCCGATATTTTCCATCAGCGTCTGTTCCGTGGTGACGTTCCAGTATTTGCCCTTCAGGCGGTAGGGCGGATCGGGGGCCCAGATGTTCAGCATATGGTTGATGCCCTCGACGAACATCTCGTTGCGGTCCTGGTCGAGGATGCCGAGCGCTTCGGCGTCCGACGTCAGCGCGCCGGGGCCGACGCCCAATATGAAACGACCCTCCAGTAGATTGTCGATCATCGCGACCTGGCCGGCGAGGATCGCCGGATGGTTCAGCGACATGTTCACCGTGCCGGACCCGAGCATGATGTTCTTGGTCTCGAACGCGACGGAGGCGAGGAACATCAGGCACGAGGTGACCGTCTCGGCGCGGTCGGTGACATGCTCGCCGCAGAAGGCCTCGGCGAATCCCAGCCGATCAGCCAGGATGAACGCCTCGCGATCCTCCTTCAGCGTTTCGGCATAGTCGCGGGACGGCGGATGCAGCGGCATCGTGAAATAGCTCAGCTTCATGACTGTCCCTTTCGGCGCTGGTATCGAGTATTGACAGTTTCGCTCCGCGCGGGCGTCCGATCAAGGCGACATTCCGTCGCGTGATCTGGACACGATAATTGGCGGGTGTTCCGTCCCGAACGATCTATGCTATCGTTTTTCCAATCACAAAACCGTTATCCAAAAAATGGCGGTAAAACGGGGAGCTTTCATGTCTCGAATTCGTTCGACAGCAAAAACAAACGCAACCGGCGCGAGCCGCGAATAGCGCATCATGGGACGAATTACCTCGGGAACGCCCAACGCCGCCAACGACGATGGCGGTTCAAGCCGCCTCATGGCGTGGTTCGACGCGCTTGTATCGGTCCTCAATGCGATAGGCACGTCGTGGATCTTCGTGATCATGCTGGCGATTAACGCCGATGTGTTCTCGCGCTTCCTGTTCAACCTGCCGATCAGCGGCGTGCCGCTGATCATCGAGATGTCGATCATCGCGATCGTCTTTCTCCAGCTTGCGGCGGCGCTCCGCGGCGGCCGCCTTACCCGCTCCGACGTGCTGATCGCGAAGTTGCTGGCCCGCCGGCCGAGGCTCGGCTTTTCCCTGCAGGCGATCTATCACGCGACCGGCGTGGTGCTGATGGGAATCCTGTTCGTTTACAGCGAGCCGCTGTTCGAGAAGTCGTGGCGACGCCACACCTACGCCGGTCTGGAGGGCGATTTCACCCTGCCCGTCTGGCCGCTGAAGGCGCTGATCCTGCTCGGCGCGGCGGTATGCTTCGTCCAGTTCATCCGCCACGTTTGGGGCGATTTCCAGACCCTCGCGACGCAGACAAAAGACGGTCTGAGGGACCGTGGCGGACCCGTCATCGCGGTCGCCTCGACCATCGTCGTGCTGCTTATTTTTTACTGGATCGATAATTTCACGACGCTGACCTCGGTCCAGGTCGGGCTGGTCTCGGTGCTGTTCGTGCTGTTCCTGGTCTATGTGGGCGTGCATGTGGGCGTCGCGCTGGCGGTGCTGTCCTATGTCTGCGTGTGGGTGATCCAGGACAACCCGGAAATCGCCGGCAAGCTGCTGGCGCTGGCCGCGGCCGAAAGCCTGCAACGCTACGAGTTCGGCGTGATCCCGCTGTTCGTGCTGATGGGGCTGCTGGTCAGCGTCTCCGATATCGGTAAGGACACCTACGACGTCGCCAACCATATCTTCCGCAAGGTCAAGGGCGGGTTGGGGACGGCGACGGTGGGCGCCAACGCGGTGTTCGCGGCGGTCACCGGCACCTCCATCGCCTCGGCGTCCGTATTCACCAAGGTCGCGGTGCCCGAGATGCTGCGGCTCGGCTATAACCCGCGCTTCGCGGTCGGCGTGGTGGCGGGTTCCTCCGTGCTCGGCATGCTGATACCGCCTTCCCTGCTGCTGATCCTGTTCGGCATTCTTTCCGAAACCTCGATCGGCGATCTGTTCATCGCTGGGATCATCCCGGGCATCCTGCTGGCGGTGGCCTATTGCGTGCTGATCTGGATCATGGCGCATCGCTTTCCGCATTACGTGGCGAGCCAGGAGACCTTCGAGCGCGGTGTCGAATCGGAGATGGGAATCGTCGAACTCACGGCGAAGATCACGCCCATCGTGCTTCTGATCATCGTGGTGCTGGGCGGCATCTATGGCGGCGTCTTCACCGCCACCGAGGCCGGCGGCGTCGGCGCCATGGGCGCGCTGATCCTGGCGCTCGCCAAACGCCGCCTGACGTGGGCGACGCTGTGGCAGGCGCTGACCGAGACCGGCCACGTCACCGCGGCGATCTGCTTCCTGCTGATTTCGGCGCATTTATATGCCCGCATGATCACCATGACCGGGATTCCCAACGTGATGGAAAGCTACATCATGGGTTCGGGGATCGGTCTCGCGGGGCTGATCGCGATCTATATCGTGACCGTGATCATTCTCGGCACCATTCTGGATGCGGGGTCGATCATGCTGATCACCGTACCGCTGGCGGTGCCGGCGCTGGCGCCGTTCGGGGTCGATCTGATCTGGTTCGGCATCGTCACCATCATCGCCGTCGAGATCGGGCTGCTGACGCCACCCCTCGGCCTCGCCTGTTTCGTGATCCACAACAATCTCCAGGACGACCGAATATCGATCGAGGATATTTTCTGGGGAGCGGCGCCGTTCGCGCTGACCATGGTGGTGGTGCTGATCCTGGTGACGCTGATACCGGAACTGGCGACCATGCTGCTTTGAGACAAGTAAAATTCGGGAGGGAGCCGATGGCGAGGACCACACGCCTGCGGACAGCCAAGGGCGCAACCAAGAGCACGGCGCGCAAATACCGCATGAAGATCGAGGAGGATATCTACGTCACCATGCGCGACGGCGTCCGGCTCGCGGTGAAAATCTATCGCCCCGACTCCGATGAGTCCTTCCCGGCTTTGTTCGCCGCCTCGCCCTATCAGTACGAGACCGACGATTTGCCCCATTCGACCATGTTCCTGTGGCGCGAGGTCGGACCGGTCCAGTGGTATGTGGAAAACCACGGCTACGTCTATATCCGCGCCGACGTGCGCGGCTCCGGCAAGTCCGAAGGGATCTATAACCTGTTGGACGAGACGGAGCAGTGGGACTATTACGAACTCATCGAGTGGATCGCGCGCCAGCCTTGGTGCGACGGCAATGTGGGCGGTCTCGGCCAGTCCTATTACGCCTGGTCGCAATGGTTCATGGGCATCGTCGACCCGCCCAGCCTGAAATGCATCGCGCCCTATGACGGCGCCGTCGATATGTATCGCGGCACCATGTATCACGGCGGCATCTATTGCGATTTCATGCCCTGGTGGTACCAGCATGTGCGGGTCAACAATCTGCATCGCGCCGCCAACAACCCCAACGGCAAGGACATGCCCCTCGATCTCGCCGGCGAGATGGCGGTGCACCAGACCTATGACGAGTGGTGGCGCGAACGCTCCATGTACGAACGCCTTGGCGAGATCAGGGTGCCGGTGCTGTCGATCGGCCACTGGGGCAAGATGGGGCTGCATCTGCGCGGCAACATCATCGGTTACGAGGAAGTCACGGCGCCGAAGAAACTGGTGGTGACCGGCGCGGCCGACGTGTTCGAGGCGCACGAGCTGTTCGACCGGATCGATTATCACGAGACCGAATTGCTGCCGTTCTACGACTACTATCTGAAGGGCATCAAGAACGGTTATCCCGATCGCGCCCCGGTCCGGCTCTACATAAGGGGCGACGAGGAATATCGCGAGGAAAAGGAATGGCCGCTCAAGCGCACCCGCGTCACGCCCTTTCACCTCAACAAGACGCCGTCGAAAAGCCTGACCTCGCTCAATGACGGCGGGCTGTCGACCAAGGCCCCGCCGCGCCGCGCGGCCCGTGGGGGCGCCACTACCAGCTACGACTATCCCGATTTGCAATGGAAATTCGGCGTGGTCGCGATCGGGCCGCAAGGACCCGACCCGATCCGCCGCGTCCTGACCTTCACCAGCGATGCGCTGGAAGACGACATGGAGGTTACCGGGCCGATCGTGCTGGAGCTCTACATATCCTCGACCGCGACGGATGCTGATTTCATCGTGAAGCTGGCCGATCAGTTGCCGCAATCGGCGGCCGACCGCAAGAAAGGGCTGCAACCGGCCTCGGTAAACGTGTCCAAGGGCTGGCTCCGCGCCTCGCACCGCGAGAAGGACGAGGAGCGCTCGACCAAATGGCGGCCGTTTTATACCCACCGCGATCCGCAGCCGATCACGCCGGGGGAAATCTACAAGCTCGATATCGAGGTCATGCCCTGCGCCTACGTATTCAAGGCGGGCCACCGAATCCGGCTGGAAATCGTCAACGGCGATTCACCGATCACCGACGCGATCTTCGGCCACCAGTACATCTATTACAAGGTCGGCACCGACACCATCCACCACGACGCCAAACACCCCTCGCGCCTGCTGTTGCCGATCATCCCAAGACGCCGAAAAAAGCGCTGACCTCTAATTCGGTGACACCATACTAATTAATTAAATCCCTGTTTTTCAAGGTACTACCTAATTAGTATGGTGTCACCGAATTAGAGGATTTCGATGATTTTATCGTCGCCGCCCTCATAGAGACGCTCGACGGTTTCCGCGCGGTGGGTGAGGACGGCGCGTTGGTTGATGTAGCCCTTGTCGGTGATTTCGCTGGCGTCGATGGCCGGTGGTTCGGTGGCGATGATGACGCGTGCAATGCGGGTCGAGCTGGCCGGGTTGTCGCGGTTGTGCGCAGCCAGGCCGGTCGCGATGCAATCGCGAATTTCCGCCCGGACGGCTAGCTCGGCAAGCGGCGCATCGGCGGCGAGATCGGGGCACAGCGCGCGGCAGCCGGCCGGGTTCAGGAAGGCGATCAGACCGACCTCGGCCCGGTCGTGGCCGGTGATCACGCAATCCATCAAGACCGGCGCGGCGGCCGAGATGGCGGCCAGACGCAGCGTGCCGGCGTGCACCCAGGTGCCCGACATCAGCTTGAAATTCTCCGCCACCCGCCCGTCGAACAGCAGGCCTTTCACGGGATCGTCCTCATCGAGGAAACGGCAGGCGTCGCCGATGCCGAAATAGCCTTCCGCGTCGAACGCCTTGGCGCTGAGTTCGGGTTCGCCGTAATAGCCGGGCGTGATGCTGGGACCTTTCAGGCGCAACTCAAGCTTGTCGCCGTTCGGCGCGAGCTTAACCTCGACGCCCGGCAGCGGCACGCCCACATTGCCCCAGACATCGGAATCCCATGTCATGTAGGTCGCCGCAGGCGCGGTCTCGGTGGAGCCCAGCGACGACGTGATCGGCAGCCGCGCGCCGCGCGCCGCCACCGACAGCGCCTCCAGCCGGTCGCGCAGATTTTGCGGCAGGGCGGCGGCGGCGAAAAACAGCATTTCCAGATCGGCGAACAATGAATCGCGCAAGCTCTCGTCGGCTTCGAGCGCCGGCACCAGCAGATCATATCCCCGCGGCACGTTGAGGTAGAGCGTCGGCGAAATTTCGGCGAGGTTGCGCAGCGTCGCCTCGAAGCGACCCGGCGCCGGCCGGCCCTCGTCGATATAAAGCGCGCCGCCGAAATAGAGCATGGTGTTGAAGCAGAAACTGCCGCCGAAGGTGTGGTTCCACGGCAGCCAGTCGACCAGCACCGGCGGACGGCGTTCCATGAACGGCCACGAAAAGGCGGTCATGGCCTGATTGGCGCACAGCATGCGCTGGGTGGTGATGACGCCCTTGGGCTGGCCGGTCGAGCCGGAGGTCAGCAGGATCTTCGCCACCGTATCGGGACCGACTTCGGCGAGCCGGGCATCGACCTCGGGGCCGGCCGAACGCGCTTTCCAGTCCTCAAGACACGCGGCGCCATCATGAGGCAAACCCGTCACCAAATGCGCGCGCGAAAGATCGAGCGCCGCCAGCGCGCGCTCGAAAGGCGCGGCGTCATCCACAAAGATCACGCTGGGGTCGTGATGGGCGATCACGGTTTTGAGTTTGGCGTGATCCGCCGACATCAGCGAATAGGCCGGCGAGACCGGCATGGTCGGCACGCCGATGGTCATGGCGGCGAGATGCAGCAGCCCGAAATTGATCGAATTGTCGGACAGGATCGCAATCGGCCGGTCGGGCGTGCAACCCAATTCGATCAGCGCGCCGGCGATATTGTCGGCGAGCCGCGCGGTCTCGCCATAGGTGATGCGCCGCCACGCGCCCTCGGCGTCGCGTTCCGCCAGGAAAAGGCGATCGGGAGCCTCCTTGGCCCAACGGCGCAGACACAGCACCAGATTATCGGGATAGCTCCCGAGCGGGATCGGCGAACGCAATCGCCAGCCGCCCGCCTGCGGGCCGCTGTCTATACGCTCGACCTCGACCGCCGGGCGCGCCAGCTCCGTTTCCACGAACGGCGCGTCGGCGACTGAAACCGGTTTGCTCATATGACGACTCTCCCGGCCCCTCCCACACCTGTCAAGCGTTGACAGGGGATGCGGTCTGCCGCCAACTATCGCCATGAGTTACAGACCGCCGGTCGAGGACATGGCATTCCTGCTGCACGAGGTGGTGGGAATCGAACGCCTGTACGCCGCGTTCGGGATGGACCGGGACGTGGTCGGCGCCGTACTCGATGGCGGCGCGCGGCTTGCGACGGAGGTGCTCTCGCCGCTCAACCCGGTCGCCGACGCCGAAGGCTGCCGGGTCGAGAACGGCCGGGTGCGCACCCCCGAAGGGTACGCCGAGGCCTGGAAGCATTATGTAGACGGCGGCTGGCCCGGGCTTTCCCTGCCCGCCGATCATGGCGGACAGGGCATGCCGCTGATCCTGCAGGCCGCCTTCGCGGAGATGTCGAACGCCGCGTGTCCCGCGTTTTCCATGATGCCGTGCAGCACCCGCGCCGCGGCGACGGCGTTGATCGCGGCCGGCGATGGGTGGATGAAGGAGACCGTGGTCCCGAAGCTCGCCGGCGGCGCGTGGAGCGGCACCATTTCCATGACCGAGGCGGGCGCGGGGTCCGATGTGGGCCGCGACGCGACGCGCGCCGAACCTCTGGGCGACGGACGCTATGCGTTGACCGGCGAGAAGATTTTCATCTCCTACGGCGATCACGATCTGACCGAGCAGATCATCCATCTGGTGATCGCGCGCGTCGCCGGCGCGCCCGAAGGCATCAAGGGCCTCAGCCTGTTCATGGCGCCGTCGCGCGAGATCGGCGCGGACGGATCGCCGGGCGTCGCCAACGGCGTTTCCCTGGTTCGCATCGAACGCAAGATGGGACTGCACGGCTCGCCGACCTGCGCGCTTTCCTTCGACAGCGCGACGGGATTCCTGATCGGCGAGGAAGGGCGCGGCATCAACAATATATTTTACATGGTCAACACCATGCGCCTGGAAGTCGCCGCCCAGGGACCGGCGGTGGCCGGCGCCGGCCTGCGCGCCGCCGTCGGGTATGCCGGCGAGCGGGCGCAATTCGGCGCGCCCATCGGCGAGCACCCCGACGTGCGCCGCATG
The DNA here is from genome assembly GCA_964587515.1 of uncultured Rhodospirillaceae bacterium. GTDB lineage: Bacteria > Pseudomonadota > Alphaproteobacteria > MPNO01 > MPNO01 > CAZPMO01. The sequence continues at coordinate 29,406 of CAZPMO010000038.1, forward strand.
CTGATGACCATGAAGGCGTGGACCGAGGGCCTGCGCGCGCTGGTCTTCGAGGCCGCATTGTGTCTCGATATTTCTCGCACGGATCCGGACGAGGATGAGCGCGGCCAGGCGCTCGACATGGCGGAATGGCTGCTGCCGATCTGCAAGGCGGCGGGCAGCGAACGCGGCCAACAGGTCGCGAACCTCGCAATCCAGGTGCATGGCGGGCACGGCTACATTACCGAGACCGGCGTCGAACAATATGTCCGCGACGCCCGCGTGACCTCGATTTATGAGGGCACCACCGGCATACAGGCGATCGACACGCTGACCCGCAAACTCGCGCGCGACGACGGGCGGCGCTACCGCGTGTTCATCGACCGCGTCCGGGCCGACCTCGACGGCTGCGCCGGGCGCGACGGAATTGCCCCTATCCATCAGGCCCTGGCGAATGGCGTGGCGACGCTGGAAGACTGCACCGCCCGCATCGGTCCGATGCTGGCCGAGACGCCGCGCGATGCGCTGGCCGGCGCGACGGCCTATCAGGAGCTCTGCGCGACCGTCGCGGTCGGCTGGATGTGGCTCAGGCAGGCGGCCACGGGAAATGAGGCGAAAATCGCCACCGCGACTTTCTTCGCGCGTCACATGATGCCCGATTGCGAACCCCTCGCCGCCAAGGCGCTACTGGGATCGGACGATCTCTACGCCCTCCCCCTCGACGATCTCGCTCCGCGCTAACTCAAGCAAAAAGTTTCACCACAAAGACACGAAGGCACGAAGGTTTAAGGGCGCTCCGCGCCAACAAAATAACTTTGTGTCTTTGTGCCTTTGTGGTGAAAAAAAACCCATCAACTCGGTTAACGCGGCGGCATGCGGATGGCGCCGTCGAGGCGGATGGTCTCGCCGTTCATCAGCGGGTTGTCGACGATCGCCATGGCGAGCTTCGCGTATTCCTCGGCGTATCCGAGCCGTTGCGGGAAGACCGTGATCGCCAGCAACGCCTCGCGCGCGGCGTCGGGCAGGATATCGAACATGGGCGTCTCCAGAATGCCCGGCGCGATGGTCACGACGCGGATGCCGAAGCGACCGAATTCGCGCGCCGCCGGCAAAGTCAGCGCCGCGATGCCGCCCTTGGACGCGGAATAGGCGGCCTGGCCGATCTGGCCGTCGAAGGCCGCGACCGAGGCGGTATTGATGATCACGCCGCGCTCTTCTGTCTCCAGCGCATCCAGCTTCATCATGTCGGCGGCGGCGAGGCGCAGCACGTTGAAGCTGCCGATCAGGTTAATGTTGATCACCCGCGCGAAGTTTTCCAGTTCCATCGGCCCTTCGCGCCCGACAATGCGTTCCGCGACGCCGATACCGGCGCAGTTCACCAACACCCGAGGCGCGCCTATGGCGTCATTGACGCCGGACAGCGCGTCGGCAACCGCCTTTGGATCGGTCACGTCGCAGGGAAACGCGACCCCTCCGAGTTCGTTGGCCATCGCGCGCGCGGCGTCCTCGTTGAGATCCAGTATAGCGACCCGCGCGCCCGCCGCCGCCAGCGACCGCGCCGTCGCCTGGCCGAGCCCGGAAGCCCCACCCGTGATCACCGCCGATTGATTTTTCGCGTCCATCAATGTTCTCCGTTACTCGCCCCCCTGTGGGCGGGCCAAGTTTACAGCAACCGGCCCGGCGGTTATAGCTGGCAAAGAACATCGACAGGGGGAGCACATGACCGATTTCTCGTCCGACTATCTGACGCTGGAGATGCGCGACGGCGTCGCGATTCTGGCGCTGAACCGCGCCGAAAAGCGCAACGCCATCGACGCCACCTTCATCGCCGACCCGCAACGCTTCTTCACCGCGCCGCCGGCCGGTGCGCGGGCGATACTGCTGCATGGCGCGGGCGACCATTTTTGCGCCGGGCTCGACATCGCGGAGCTGAAGGTGCAGGCGGCCGAGGAATCCCAGCCCTTGTCGCGGCAATGGCATCACACATTCGGAGACCTTTGCGTGATTCATTGATTTGTGATTCCCTGTTTTTGTTTGAACGGTG
>CAZPMO010000039.1:0-2779 GCA_964587515.1 uncultured Rhodospirillaceae bacterium
ACCCGTTGCAGGAAGCGTTCAAGCAGCACCACGCGCTGCAATGCGGCTATTGCACGCCCGGCATGGTGATGAGCGCGCTCGACATGATCCGCCGCTTTGATGCGCTCGACGAGCAAACCGTGCGCGCAAACCTGGAAGGCAATATCTGTCGGTGCACCGGCTACCAGAACATCGTCGCCGCCATCCTCGACGGCGCGAAGGCCATGGGAAAGGGCGGCTGACCCATGTACCGGTTCAATTATCACCGCCCCCGAAGCCTCGCCGAGGCCGAAGCCGCGCTTGGCGCAAGCGAGGAAGCGCAGGCGATGGCCGGCGGGATGAGCGTGATCCCGGTGATGAAGCATCGCCTCGCCGGACCCAGCGATCTGGTCGATCTCGCCCATATCGAGGGACTCGCGGGGGTCGCCGTCTCGCCGGAGGATGTGGCGGTCGGCGCCATGACGCGCCACGCCGCGGTCGCCGCCGACCCGGACGTGGCGCGCGCGATTCCGGCGCTGGCCAAGCTCGCGGGCGGCATCGGCGACCCGCTTGTGCGCAATCGCGGCACCATCGGCGGCTCGCTGGCCAATAACGACCCGGCGGCGGACTATCCCTCGGCGGTGCTTGGTCTTAACGCCGTGGTCCGCACCACGCGGCGCGAGATCGCGGCCGATGATTTTTTCCTGGGCCTGTTCGAGACCGCGTTGGAACCGGGTGAGATCATTACCGGCGTCACCTTCCCGATCCCTCACGTCGCCAATTACGTGAAGTTCGCCAACCCGGCCTCGCGCTTCTCGATCGTCGGCGTGTTCGTGTCGCGCAGCGGCGGGTCAGTTCGCGTCGCGGTGACCGGCGCGGGTCCCTGCGTGTTCCGCGCCACGGCGCTGGAGGATGCGCTCGCCGCCGATTTCTCGCCCGGTGCGATCGACGACATTGAAATCCTACCGGACGGGCTCAATGCCGATATGCACGGCAGCGCCGAATACCGCGCCCATCTGATCCGCGAACTCACCCGGCAGGCGGTCAGTCGCTGAGCCGTTCCCCCGGTTCGATCTAAATGGTGGCGTGACCGATGCCATGGCGGGTCGCCAGGATATCGCGGATTTGCCGCAGCACCGCGAGATGATCGGCGTCTTCGCGCACCACCGCGTGCAGCGTCGCCAGCGGCCGTTCCGAGGTCAGCGACCAGGCATGGAGGTGATGGACATCGGTGATTTCCGGCACGGCCTCGATCAGCGCGGCCTTGACGGCTTCGGGCTCGAAATCCTCGGGGCTTCCTTCCAGCAGGATATGCGCGGTGCGCCGCACCAGCCCGTAGGCGCTCCACATCACGATCAGCGCCACCACCAGCGACAGGATCGGATCGATCGGCGTCCAGCCGGTTCGCAGGATCACCAGCGCGGCGATGATCGCCGCCGCCGAGCCCAGCAGATCGCCCATCACGTGCAGCATCGCGCCGTGCAGGTTGATATTTTTGCGGTCGCCGCCATGCAGCACATAGACGGCGACGATATTGATAATGAAACCGCCGGTCGCGACCCCCAGCATGGGCCCGGCGAGAATTTCGATGGGGTCGATCAGCCGGCGCACCGCCTCGATCACGATCCACACGCCGATGCCGGCCAGCGCCAGCCCGTTGGCGAACGCCGCGAGCACCTGAAAACGGTGATAGCCGAAGGTGCGCAGCGCATCGGACGGCCGCCGCGCGATGCGGAAGGCGAACCAGGCGAGCGCCAGCGCCGCGGCGTCGGTCAGCATGTGGCCGGCGTCGGCCAACAGCGCCAGCGACCCCGACAGCAGACCGCCGATCACCTCGATGACCATGAACACCGCCGTCAGCACCATCACCCAGAAGATGCGTTTCTCGCTGGCGGCGTGGCTGTGAACGTGGTCGGCCATGACCGGTATTACGCGGCGCTGCGCGATTCGGCCTCGGCCAGGAAACGTTCGATCCCGTGGTTGAACAGTTCCGCTTCTTCGATGTTGATGGTGTGACCGGTGCGCGGCAGCATCCAGTGGCCGCAATCGGGAATGGTTCGCTTCAGGAACAGGCCGGTTTCCAGACAGGGCTCGTCCTCGTCGCCGTTGACCACCAGAACCGGCATCGCCAGCGCCTTGAGCTGGTCCTCGAAGCCCCACAGCATGGGCCGCCCGCCCTGGACATGGCGCAGATGCATCATCGAGCCGAGCCCCGAGTGGGAACAGAGATTATCGGCGAATTCCCGCCAGCCGCGCGGGCTCTTGCGTTTGAACGCCTGGCGCGTCGGACCTTCGGCGTATTCGCGGCAGATATTCTCCCAGCCTTCGCGCGCCACCCGCTCGCCGAGATCGCGCGAGGCCTTGGAGAACTCCTCATGCTGGTGCGGCGGCGCGCCGTAACCGCCGCCCGCGATAACCAGCGAACGCGCCATATCGGCGTGGCGCATGCCGAAATGCGCGGCCGCGAAGGCACCCATCGACAGCCCCACGATATGGGCGCGCGGAATATCGAGATGGCGCAGCACCGCTACAGCGTCCGCCACGGCCTGGTCCTGGCCATAGGCCTCGGCGCTTTCCGGCACATCGGACGGCGGATAGCCACGCGCGTTATAGGCGACGCAGCGATAGCGTCGCGAAAAATAACGCATCTGCGGCTCCCAACTCGTGTGATCACCCGCGAATTCGTGGATGAACAAAATCGGGTAACCGTCGCCGGTTTCCTCGTAATAAAGATTGACGTCACCGGACGGGGCTTGCGGCATGGTCGAATTCTCCGTCTTGTTCGTCTAATGGCCTCCGGGTGGCCCGCCACCCAAAGCCC
>CAZPMO010000039.1:2789-31389 GCA_964587515.1 uncultured Rhodospirillaceae bacterium
CGCGGGGCGAAGGGTGGTGGGCGCGGCTGGGTTTGAACCAGCGACCTCTCGCGTGTGAGGCGAGCGCTCTCCCGCTGAGCTACGCGCCCCGGAGCGCGCGCATTTAAGGCGGCGGCCCCCGGTGTGTCAAGGAAGGGGCCAAATGGCGCGGCGATTGCTATGATGGGTCCGGTTTCATCGCTTCGTGACGGGGATTGGGCGGATGAGCGCCCTGCGATCATCGCTGCTGGTTCTGTGTGTGGCCGGATCGTTTGCCGGCAACGCGCATGCGCGCGACGTGGCGTTGGGCTATCGCATTTACTATGGCGGTTTCGAGGTCATGGGCCTCGGCGTCGATCTCGCGCTGAGCCCATCCCGATACGCGTTGCAAATGAAGTTCCATACGCTGGGGCTGATCGGGCGCATGTTTCCGTGGAAAATGCGCGCCTATTCGCGGGGGCGGATGGTCGGCGCTAATGTCAGGCCGCTGGCGGCGGGCCAGCGCAATGCATGGCGCGGACGCGAACGCTGGGTGGATATCCGGTTCGACGACGGCCGCCCGGTGGTCACCGATGCGCGCCCGAAATCCGAGGGAACCGACGCGCCGGGAAAGGATCTGCGCGGCACCGTGGACCTGGCCAGCGCGATCCTGGTGATCGCGCGGGCCACCGACAGGGACCGCGCCTGCGCCGGGCGGGTGAAAGTGTTCGACGGAAGACGCCGCTACGATCTGGTGCTGGAAAAGCTCGGCGAGGAAAAGCTTCGCAAGAACGGCTATTCCATCTATCAGGGGCCGACCGTGACCTGCCGCGCGGAAATGGACCGTCTCGGCGGGTTCAAGCGCCGCAAATCCTACGGCGGATGGGGGCGCGCCGACCGCGCCGCGCGGGTCTGGCTGGGCCGTGTGATGGATCGTGTGCCGAGGGTGCCGGTGCGGATCGAGATCGACACAAGATGGGGCGCCGTGATCGCGCATCTCGCCCGGGTTAACGAACGGTAAGCATTAACGCCTGGTTTACCCGCGTAACGCATTTTGAGGGGCCGTGGGCGATTCCGTCGCCAACACGGGTGAAACATCGAGCGAACATCTCGCTTGGCCTTGCCGATCGCTTTATGGCATGGTCCGGCGCTGATCGAGAAAGGGGAACGACCGGAACGCTATGATGACCCGGAAGTCCGCCGCTATCATAGTCGCCGCGGGCCTTGGCACGCGGATGAAGTCCGATCTGCCCAAGGTCCTGCACCCGGTCGCGGGCCGCGCCATGGTGCGCCACCTGATGGCGCGCCTCGACGAGGTCGCGATCGATCGCACGATAGTCGTGATCGGCCGTGAAGGCCACGCCGTGGCCGAGGCGGTCGCGCCGACACCCACCGTGATCCAGGATCCGCCGCTCGGCACCGCCCATGCGGTGCTGGCCGCGCGCCAGTTCCTGACCGGTTTCGACGGCGATGTGCTGATCCTGTTCGGCGACACGCCGCTGCTCACCACCGCGACGATCGAAAAAATGCTGGAGACCCGGCGCGGCGCGGATGATCCCGCGATCGTGGTGCTGGGATTCCGACCCGACGACCCGGCCGAATATGGCAGGCTTGTCACCGGTCCCGACGGCGGGCTGGAGGCGATCGTCGAATATCGCGACGCGAGCGACGATCAACGCGCGATCCCGGTTTGCAACGCCGGCATCATGGCGGTAGACGGCAAGCATCTCGTGAGCTTGCTCGACGCCGTCGGCGACGACAACGCCAAGGGCGAATATTACCTCACCGACATCGTGTCCATCGCACGAGGACAGGGGCTCGCCTGCGCGGTCGCCGAGGTCGAGGATCAGCACGAGGTGATGGGCGTGAATTCGCGGGCCGAACTGGCGATCGCCGAGGCGTTGATGCAGGACCGGCTGCGCGCGCGCGCCATGGCCGACGGCGCGACGCTGATCGATCCATCCACGGTTTATTTCAGCTACGACACCAGTCTCGGCCGCGACGTGACGGTCGGGCCGCAGGTCTGTTTCGCGCCCGGCGTCACGGTCGGCGACAACGTCCAGATTCGCGCCTTCTGCCATCTCGAGGGCGCCGAAATCGAAGGCGGCGCGATCATCGGCCCGTTCGCGCGGCTGCGTCCCGGCGCGCGCATCGGCCCCGACGTGCATATCGGCAACTTCGTCGAGATCAAGGCGTCCCTGCTGGAGACCGGCGCGAAGGTCAATCACCTCTCTTATGTCGGCGATTCACGGGTCGGCGCCCACGCCAATGTCGGGGCCGGGACCATCACCTGCAATTACGACGGCTTCTTCAAGTCGCACACCGATATCGGCGCCGGCGCGTTCATCGGCTCCAACACCTCGCTGGTGGCGCCAGTCAGCGTCGGCGACGGCGCGATCACCGGGGCCGGCAGCGTGATCACCAAGGACGTGCCGGCCGAAGCGTTGGCCGTCGAACGCAACGACCAAAACCATAAAGAGGGCTGGGCGACGAAGTTCCGGACCCGGAAGAAGGCGGAAAAGGAAGCGGCGAAGACGTCCCTTGGCGGTGAGGCCAAGCGCGAGAAGGAGGGCTGACGCCCGATGTGCGGCATTATCGGAATCATCGGCAACAACGAGGTCGCCCCGTTGCTGATCGACGGGCTGAAGCGGCTCGAATATCGGGGCTACGATTCGGCGGGCATCGCGACGCTGGTCAACGGCCATGTGGAACGCCGGCGCAGCGAGGGCAAGATCGTCAATCTCGAATCGCTGCTCAACCAGCAGCCGGTCACCGGCGTGATCGGGATCGGCCATACAAGATGGGCGACCCACGGCTCGCCCAACCAGGTCAACGCGCATCCCCATGCCGATGAACGCGTCGTGCTGGTCCATAACGGCATCATTGAGAATTTTCAGGAACTGCGCCGGGAACTCGCAAAGGACGGGCATCTTTTCGAGACAGATACCGACACCGAGGCGGTGGTTCACCTGATCAGCCATCACCTGAAAAACGGCAAGACGCCGCAGCAGGCGGTCGCGGCGACGCTCGATCGGCTGGAAGGCGCGTTCGCGTTGGCCATTCTTTTCGCCGGGCATAATGATCTGATGATCGGCGCGCGCCGCGGCAGCCCGCTGGCGGTGGGCTATGGCGAGGGCGAGATGTATCTCGGCTCCGACGCCCACGCGTTGGCGCCGCTGACCCAGCGCATCTGCTATCTGGAGGAAGGCGACTGGGTCGAGATTTCGACCACCGACGCGATCGTGCATGACGAGAGCGGCGCGGTAGTCGAGCGCGAGGTCAAGCAGACCGCGACCTCGGGCGCCATGATCGGCAAGGGGAATTATCCCCATTTCATGCTGAAGGAGATCTACGAGCAGCCGGCGGTGATCGGCGACACGCTGCACGCCGTCCTCAACCCCTGGAACCAGGTGGTGACGCTGCCCGAGGTGTCGTTCGACATGGCGCGGGTCTCCAAGGTTACCGTTGTCGCCTGCGGCACGTCATACCACGCCGGCATGATCGCCAAATACTGGATCGAACAGATCGCCAAGGTGCCGGTCGAGGTCGATATCGCCTCGGAATTCCGCTATCGGGGCGCCGCCATGCCCGAGGGCGGCATGGCGTTGTTCATCTCGCAGTCGGGCGAGACCGCCGACACGCTGGCCGCGCTGCGTTATGCGCACGCGCAGAAGCAGCACATCGTCACCATCGTCAATGTCGCGGAAAGCTCCATGGCGCGCGAATCGGACGCGGTGCTGCGCACCCATGCCGGCCCGGAAATCGGCGTCGCCTCGACCAAGGCCTTCACCACCCAGCTCACCACGCTCGCCTGTCTGGTGATCGGCATGGCCGCGAAGCGCGGCGCCATCGACCGCGACCGGGAATCGGCGCTGTGTCACGCGCTGACCGAGGTGCCGTCGAGGGTGAACGATATCCTCAATCACGACGAACGCATCGCCGAGCTGGCCCAGGAAGTGACGGACGCCCGCGATGTGCTCTATCTCGGGCGCGGCACCGGCTTCCCCATCGCGCTCGAGGGCGCGCTGAAGCTGAAGGAGATCAGCTACATCCATGCGGAGGGCTATGCGGCCGGCGAAATGAAACACGGGCCGATCGCGCTGATCGACGAAAACGTGCCGGTGATCGTGATCGCACCGTCGGACGAGCTGTTCGATAAGACCGCGTCGAACATGCAGGAAGTCATCGCGCGCGGCGGCCGGGTGATTTTTCTCTCCGACGGCCCCGGCATCGAACGGCTCGGCGACATGGCGGCGGCGACCATCGAGCTCCCCGTGGTCGATCCGTTCGTGGCGCCAATCCTCTATTCGATCCCGATCCAGCTTCTCGCCTATCACGTCGCCGTCCTCAAGGGCACCGACGTCGATCAGCCGCGCAACCTCGCCAAGTCGGTCACCGTAGAATAGTGTGGTTAGGGGGTAATAGAACTACCCCCAACCATACAAAAACCTACCTCACATTTGATTTAACGGTTCGTGCTTCGCACCTGTGGGTTGCTCCGTACAACGATTACCAACAATACCTCTACGAAACGATTATGGAGTTTCGGGAGAAGGGTTGGAATTTCCAACAGATTGCAGATTGGTTCAACGAGAACGGTATTACCACGGTTACCCATCCCAGACATTCTCTGTCAGAATTCCCGTATGAAAAACCTGACCGCCACCATCTGCCTGACCATTGCTATGTTTATCATTGTCTCAACACCAGTCATCTCTGCCGATCTGCACAAAGTACAGACACCGCCATCTCAGCAGAAAAAACCCGGGGACATGATTGCGATAGGTCTTAGGGAATACTCGGACATCCTTCGGATATGACACCGATATAGACCTTTCAGACACCTTGCTGAGGGGTCTTTTGCGTTCAGGTCAGGAAGGGTCTAAAGAGGGTGCTTGGATGATCCATCGAGGGGATCTAAATCTGCGGGGTATGGGGTTTGGATCGCCACTGAAGGGTCTTCCGTATGGGGATTTCCTCCACTTTGATTTCATCCTAGAATTCCCCTATGAAACAATTCCTCGCACCCATACTCCTCCTGACCCTCCTGTTCCCCGCACTCGCATTTGGGGTGACGTGGAGTGACTTGGTGGAACGGGAAGGTATTTTCTACAAGAAATTCAGTGATGTTCCCTTCACGGGGAAGACCACGGGGGAAATACAGGGTTCATTCAGAAACGGTAAGAAGGACGGTCCTTGGGTCCGTTACTGGTCAAACGGACGGATTAGGACCAAAGGAATCTATAAGGACGGAAAGGGGGAAGAAGGGAAAGAAATATAAATTTTCCGGCAAATTTATAAAAATTACCCAGAAAGAATATGACTGCTGGCAGGTTGCTTATCCGTGGGTGAATCTCGCGGCCGAATTACAGGCCCTCGATGATTATAATTCAGAGGTCGGCGTCACGGCGGGAATATGGTTTGCCCGCTGCTCCGTGGTGCGCGACCAGGACCCGAGACATGCCCTTGATGACTTCCGGGCGTATCTCGGAATTGAAAAGCCGGCCTTCGTGCGGCCGGTTAAGCTTGAATATGTCAGGCCTGAAAAACCAAAGGTAGTGAAGCCGCGGGATCTGGTGCGTGATTATCTCTGCGAAAACCGAAACCTTCCGGAGACCGTTCTCGATGGATACAGGGTGGGAGATAAGGACGGCACAATCTGTTTCCCGTTTGCTACTTGGACTTGCTGGAATTAGTTTTGCTCTGCCTGCGTGTCTGGACAACTTTTCTCCTTACTAGTTTCGCACTCCTAGAAGCTTTCTTGGCTGCTTGAATCGCCCCTCTAGAAGCTTTCTTGGCCGCTTGCGTCGCCCCTTTGGAAGCTTTCTTGGCTGCTTGCGTTGCTCCCCCAGAAGCTCTTTTTACTGATATTTTCCCTTTTTTTGTCTTATTTTTCCCTACTCTCTTTCCTCTTTTTTGCTTAAGGTCTTCTGCTTTCTCCCTTCTCAACTCAATTTGATTTTTCCGATCGCTTTCCGTCTCGACATTCTCTCTTTCGACATTGACTGTCTGAGGGTTTTTACCCTGTAACTGTCCGGGATCTGCAAGGGGTTTAAAGAGCTGCTCTAACTGCGGAATGGGAGGTGCCGGCGGCGTTGGTATAGAACTCTTTGTGACCACGCGTGTGGCCAGGCCGGTCGTGGTAATACGTCTTACGACACCCTTCAGATTCCTCACGTTAATTGCGCCACTCCTCAAGACAACGGTAGAGGCACCATTGCGGGCGACAAACAAGTCAAATTTGGTGCCTCTTACCCCAATTGTGGAAGTAGGAGTTCGCATTTGATAGGATTTTGATGGGAGCGAACCACTAACAAACGTAAACAACCCCCTCACAGCGGTCATGGCGACCTTGCCCTTGGTAGCGTTGGAATTGAAAACCAATTCGTCCAAAATCAACCGCGAATCCGGACCAATTATCAAAACGGTTTCATCAAGAAACACGAATTGCGTAGTGCTAACCGAGTTTGTTTCAATTATTTCTTGTTGAAAGACATGATTGCTAACCTTAATGTTTCTAGTATCAGTTTCAATCGTGCCCTTGACGACATTGACGGCCACGGTCGCGAACCCAATTTTAGATTGGTTGCTACCATAACCGCTGGTGCCGTCTCGTTCTGCGGCTTTGAGATTTGAAGCTGTGATTATTGACACAAGACAGAAAGCTACAATAAATGAAATCTGCCGGATCATGCATTTTTCCCTCAACACGGCATTCCCGAAAGCGGAGTTTAACAGCGCGTGACTTAGTGTACTAATGTTAATTTCGGTCCCTGATGGGCGTTGGGGCGGACACTTACGCTATTTGGTCGAGCGTCAGTTGGTCCTTGCGGCGAATTGAAGCTCTGGCCATCCGGGTTCTGGTGGCTAAGCGCGCGGTCCGCGTCTGTCGTGGGGAAGCTGAAGCTCCGGTCATCGACTGCACGGAACAACCGATCCAGAGGCCAAGCCAAATATAGCGGTAATGGTATTCCGGCAAGAAGAAACGCCACATGATCGAAACCGAAATCGACGTCACGGAGAATGGCCGGATCGTCGACATCTCCAAGCCTGCACCCGGCCAGACTCACGATCTTGAAATCCGGCGACCTCCCACGTCTATGCCGACAGCGGCTACCATGCACGCCAGTTTCTGCGTCGAGACTTTAGAAGAAGCCATGGGCAATTATGCCCGCCGGAAATCATGAACACGGATCAAGGCAGCCAGTTCACCGGTGCCGATTGGATCACGTTGCTGACCCAAGCCGATGTTCGGGTCTCCATGGATGGGCGGGGACGTTATCTGTATTACACCTCCATCGAACGCCTATGGCGATCACTGAAGCAGGAAGCAATTAATCTAACCGAACTGCAAGACGACTTCCAGGCGCAGCGGGTCATTCAGGAGTGGATCATTTTCACAATACCGAGAGGCCTCATTCGGCCCTTGAACTTCAAACCCCAGTGGAAGCATGCTGGGCCGACGAAAACCAGAAACAAGCGGCATGAAACTTAAACTCGACACACCTTTAAGCAGGCGCTATCCTGTCCGAATAACCAGGACCACTGCATTCAAAAGTAGTTGTGCGACGGGTCTTAGAACGATACATTTGCAACTGGTCTAACCAGCATGGCATGTTGATACAATACTTCAAGGTGGGCAAAAATGCGATAAAGCGGGTGCGCCTGCCATGCCGGAAATTCCGCAACACCGATGTCCGGCTCAGGCTTCATGTGCTCGCCTATAATCTCGCCAACTTCATGGGCACGCCGGCGTTGCCGAAGGAAGTGGAACACTGGTCATTGACCACGCTGCGGGAGAAGTTAGTCAAGATCGGAGCCAAGGCCGTTCGCCAATTCCCCTATTCACATTTTAATTGGTCGAGGTTTCCGTGCTGAGGAACCTGTTTCGGGAAATCCAGCGCCTGATCGATGAATTACGACGATCAGCCTCAGGAGCAGTCTGGGTGGGGGGGGGGACGGCGATGATGGAAGGAGAAGTTTGTCCGACAATATTTGCTTGAACTGTGCCGACACTGGCGGTCAGGCCGCGCCATTCGGTCACGAGAGTGGTTCCTAATCCCCGATTTGGCCTGCTTGTCTATCATCAGGCCCAGCTTGAGATTCATATGCGTAATGTCAGATGACGACAGCGCCTAATTTTCCACGAATATTTGTTTTCGCGGTTGTGGTTATCACATTGGTTGTGGCCCTTCAATCACCGGGCAACGCGGTTGATCGGATCGACCTCACAAAACTGAAGCCGCTCAATACGCTCAGTAAGTGTGAGGGTTGCGATTTGCAGCATGAAAACCTGAAGGGTCCTGACCTGGAGGAGGTAGTCGAAACCGAGCTTGATAACACTATGAAAATCCCGTTTACACATAAAAAAATCAACGGTCTGGACAAACGAAACTCGACAATAGGAATACAATATGCTCAAAATTCGGAAATAAAGCAAAATGTCGACGATTCGCGAGCTTTATTTCTTCGATTACTTGAAAATCCAGCAGATTTGCAGATAAATATTTTATACGCTAAAAACCTCGAAGAACGCGGAAAATTAAGCCTTGCTATAGTTACTTATCAAAGGTTGATCCATCTAGATCCGAATAACAAACAATGGAAGGACAACATTGAACGACTTCGTAATTTATTGCGGCCCCCAGAAACAACTGTTGCCGCAGTTCTTGGGACCAGAATTTCTTCAAACGCTCCATTAAATCAGGATGGGAATGGATACCGTGTAGGATACAACGAATCTATTGTCCTCACCTTAGATCATAAAAGAACACTGGGAGGTCTCAAATATCAGGTAACGGGCCAGTTTTACGCCGATTATAATGTTAATTCTTCAACGCATGATAGAGCTTCAGCGCGTGACCTCATACTAGGAGCTCTACAATTTGGGCCGCTTTTGAGAATCTCGCCAAGTTGGCAACTACGTCCTGCACTTTTATTTGAGCGGTCAGCCACGGATCGTCGTAAACGTGATCTTTTCTCCTACTCTGTGGGGAACCTTTTTAACTTTGTGAATTTAGATGGTGGTCCAACCAGGACTGTCGATATCGGCATAAATTATACGAATTTTAATAACGAAACCCTTGGAAAGGATTCTATCATATTTACGGGTTCTAGTGAGCTTGAATTTCAAGGATTGAAGGAAAGTGACGAATTAAGACTAACTCCCAACTTCACTTATAACGGAGCCAGAAGTGGACGAGGTTCGGACGGCTTTAGGGACCTATATTACGAGACAGGGATCGATATGCAATATAGTAGGAACGTTTTAGAGAATTTAGAAATTGGGCCAATATTTTCTTATTACTACCGTGACTACATAGATTACGAACCTGGAGGAAGCACAAATCGCGATGATCATAACTTTAATATCGGGCTACAGGCGACGGCGCTTAATATAATTCCTGATATTGTGATTTTAGCGACCTACTCGTTTGAGCGCAACAAATCGACTTTAGCCCAAGAAACTTATAAAAATCATTCCATAGCCATAAGTTTTGTTAAGTCATTTTGAGTTAATAACAACCCATTTCTCAGGTAAACCGGATATTCCATGCCGTGAGAAGGAATTTCTGTTATAGAAATCAGAGACTTGGTTACTCCAGGCGGCGGCGAAGATGGCATACCCGATGGGTGAATCGGACCGGCGGCCTCTGCGGCCGATATTCGACCGCCGCCTGAAGCTGGTGTTCCATGAATCACGGGTCACGTCTGACACTGTTCTGCTCGCCTATCGGGAACTCGATGATGCCCTTGAGCGCAAGCCACCGAAGGTCATCGTGCTGGCCATGGATAGCTTCGTCAACGCGACCTTCGGCGAGGAGGAGAAGCGGCCTACAACGGCCGTTTCTCCTTCTCGCGCTATCACCCGCTGTTCGTGTTCCATCGGTTCGGCGATCTGGAGCGGTGCGCGCTTAGGCCCGGCAACGTACACAGCGCCCACAACTGGCGCGACGTACTGGAGCCGGTCATTATACGCGACCGGGACAAGAATCTCAGGCGCCACTTTCGGGCCGACGCGGCCTTCGCCATGCCGCAGGTTTACGACTTCCTCGAATCGGAAGGCTTCAGTTACGCCATCCGGCTTCCGGCCAACAGGATGCTACAACAGCGAATCGCCCATCTGCTCAGGCGCCCCGTCGGCAGGCCGCCGAAGGAGGCGCGAACGTATCATACGAGTTTCATCTACCAGGTCGCAAGCTGGTCAAGGCCCCTTCGGCTCGTTACCAAAGTGGAATGGCATCCGGGCGGACTCTATCCCCGCATCGGCTTCATCTAATGGGGTTCAGGTTTCGTTTGAGGGTTTCGGCCGGGGGTGGAGGAATGGTTAAATTCCTGCGCTCCGCTTTCAGTTTCGAGCGTTTACTGGGAATGGCCCTGCTGGCGGGGTTCCTGCTCGTTTACTACATGGATCCCTATCCGGTCGAATTCCTGCGCCTCAAGACATTTGACTTCTACCAACAGTTAAAGCCGCGCGAGATTCCGCCGCCACAGGGCAAGCCCGTCACCATTATTGATCTCGACGAAGAAAGCTTAAACGAGATCGGCCAGTGGCCCTGGCCGCGCACGACCCTCGCCAAGCTGGTGCGGAACCTGATGCAGATGGGCACCGCCTTGGTCGCCTTCGACATTGTCTTTGCCGAACCCGACAGGATGAATCCGAACAAAATTCCAGACACGGTGGTCGGCCTGGACGAGGCAACTAAGGCCAAGCTCCGAGCCCTTCCCAGCAACGACCTGGTATTTGCCAGGGTGATTAAGGAAAGTCGCGTCGTTCTCGGGCAGGCCGGCTACTGGAAAACGCTGAAAACCAAAAACAAGAAGGGGCCGCCAATCAAAAAATCCGTGGCACTCCTAAAACACGGAAAAAACGTGGTCCCGGCCCGCTTTTTGCCGCGGTTCCAAACACTGGTCCGCAACGTCAGCGTGCTTGAAAAATCGGCTTCCGGGCATGGAATCTTTTCGTTGACGTCGGAGCCGGACGGCATCGTGAGAAGGTTGCCGACGGTGTTCGTCTATGAGAAGGGCCTTTATCCGTCGTTGTCCATCGAAATACTCAGGGTCGCCTTCAACCGGAAGTCCATTTTGGTCAAGGCCAATAGCGCGGGGATCACTTTTCTCGGCATCCACAAAAATTTGCAACTCCCCACCGACAGCCGGGGCCGCGTGTGGCCGTATTTTTCCAAAAGCGACAAATCCAAGTACGTCTCGGCCAAGGACGTGTTGAACGGGACAGTCGATCCGTCCCTGATAAAGGGCAAGCTGACCATCGTCGGCACCTCGGCGGTGGGCCTTTTCGAAAGCCAGACCGTGCCGACGGAGCCGGTGATGCCGGGGGTAGAGGTGCACACGCAGCTGATCGAGGCGGCGTTACACCAAGCGTGGCTTTCCCGACCCAATTATTTCACTGCCGCGGAACTGGCGATGATCCTTTTCGGCGGCCTGGCGATGATCATTCTGGTGCCGTGGGTCGGCGCCAAAGGGACCATACTGTTGTTCTTTGCCGTGGCCGGCGGTGCCGGCGGCACCTCGTGGTACCTGTTCACCGAACACCGGTTGCTGTTCGACGCCGGCTATGCCGCCATTTCCATCCTGCTTCTTTATACGGTTTTGACCTACACCAGCTATGTTAAGCAAGAAGCGGTACGGCGCCAGACCCAAGACGCTTTTTCCAAGTACCTGTCGCCGGAAATGGTCGAGCGCGTCGTCGCCAACCCGGGGGTGCTCAAGCTTGGCGGCGAGGAACGGGAATTGACCCTGCTATTCTGCGACGTCCGCGGGTTTACCACCATATCGGAACAATTCGATGCCGTCGGCCTGACCAGCCTTATCAACAAGCTTTTGACGCCGCTGACGAACGAGATTCTCAAACGGCAGGGCACGATCGACAAATACATGGGCGACTGCATCATGGCGTTTTGGAACGCCCCCATCGACGTTCCGGAGCATGCCCGCCACGGCTGCCTGTCGGCGCTGGCGATGCTGGACGAGATGGCGCCCTTGAATGAGAGGCTGGCAAAGGAGGCCGAAGAGGAGGGCCGCAAGCATATTCCCTTGAAATTTGGGTTTGGGCTGAATACGGGTCTAGCGGTGGTCGGCAATATGGGCTCGGAGCAGCGTTTCGACTATTCTGTGCTCGGCGATATTGTCAACCTGGCGGCCCGGCTCGAGGGACAAAGCAAGACCTATGGCGTCGACATCGTCCTCGGCGCCGAAACCCGCGCCCAGGTCCCCGACATGGCGACCATTGAACTGGACCTAATTCAGGTCAAGGGTAAGACCGTCGGGGTGAACATCTTCGCCCTTCTCGGTGACGAGGAGATGGAACAAACCCGCGATTTCAGGACCTTGAGGAACAACCACGAACAAATGATCGTCACCTATCGCGTCCAGGGATGGGAACGGGCCAAGGCCAAGCTCAGTGAATGCCGAATTCTCGGTGAACCATTCGGCCTCGATGGGCTCTACGATCTTTACGAAACCCGCATCGCCGAATATGAAGCCAATCCGCCGGGCCTCAATTGGGACGGCGTCTACGTGGCGGAGACGAAGTAGGGGCTGCCATTCAACGGTGGATGGCTTTGGCCTGTCACATTTTGGAGAGTTTGTTTTTCTTCTGATAGAAACTGCCAATGGGGACAAACACGTCGGTGAATGGAAGGATGGCAAAGAACACGGGCAAGGCACTGCGACCTATGCCGACGGGAACAAGTACGTCGGTGAATACAGGAATGACAAGAGGCACGGACAAGGCACCTTTACCTTTGCTGACGGGACCAAGTACGTCGGTAAATGGAAAAACGATCTGCCAAATGGATTGGGTGTCCGCACTTATGCTGATGGCAGAGTGGAGGAAGGTCTATTTGAAAACGGTAAGTTCAAATATGCTCAGAAATCCTAACCCACAGTGAGACAGTTTCTCAACGCATCTGGATTGACCACCAAATGGTCTAAACGGTCCAAGAGTATGACCACCAGAGAACTTGCCAGGATTGCGAAAAGTCAGACGGTGATGGTGGTGTGCCATCAGTGAGGGTGTCCGCCAGAAATACAAAGGGTGTTGAGTAGAACTCCACCGGGCAGCCACACCCCATTCCATCTACCCATCCCAGACTATCCGTCCTAAACTTCCCCTATGAACAGACTGCTCATCCTTCCTGTCCTGCTCCTAACCCTGTTGGTGGGGAACCCTGCGTTTTCTGCCGATTTCCAAAAGGGACTTACCGCTGCCCAGAGTGGTGACTATGGATGCAGCATTTAAGAATGCAGAAAAATTAATGAATAAAAAAGCTTTCATGCAAACGGTGTTGCATCACTCAATTCGACTTAAGCGATGTGATATAGCAAAAAAAGCATACCTACAAATGGCAGCAGTGCTCCGTACCATTAATAAGCTTTCCCTCTCACAACATTGCCCGTGAATGTGTCCGTATGAAATACAAAGGGTGTTGAGTAGGGATTGCCCCCCTACCCAGAACTGCCAATGATTTCGTAATCTATAAAATCAAGGTACTGGTACTTCCAGTATCTCAATCTAAAAACAACGCATCCACCTCATCCATCGTGCTTTTTGTGCGGGTGATGTAATCCGTCATCTTCTCCGTCTGTATAATCCTAATGACGCCTCCCAAGGGTGTTGATTGTCATCCATTTGCCATTGTGGAATGATTGGTAAGGTGGTAATAGGAACTATGCAGGAAACTCTCCATATCTACACCAGAGTATCCACTGCTGCCCAAGAGGATGGTGCATCACTGGATACTCAAAAAGACATTGGGATTACCAAGTGCAAAGAACTTGGGATGACCCACAAGGTGTGGAATGAGGGTGCTGCCTCATCACACCACGAAGATTTGCTGAATAGACCTGTTCTGTCCCAACTGCTGGGTGAGATTGAGAGTGATTCAATCAAACATCTGTTTGTCTTTAACAATGACAGATTGTCCAGAAACGACATCACCCAAC
Source organism: uncultured Rhodospirillaceae bacterium (assembly GCA_964587515.1). Lineage (GTDB taxonomy): Bacteria > Pseudomonadota > Alphaproteobacteria > MPNO01 > MPNO01 > CAZPMO01. Next base: position 16,713 of record CAZPMO010000039.1, read on the forward strand.
AGACCATCAAAATCGCCTTACCCCCCCAACCACATCAAAACATCACCGTCGAGTAACGAAAACGGCGCGGCGCGCCCGAGGCGGCCTCAGATCCGCCAGCGATCGCGGCCGCGGCCTGCGAAGGGATCGATGAAGATGTCGTCCGGCGCGAGACGGCGGCTGATCAGCCCGCAATCGTGGGAATAGCCGATCGCGGTCTCCAGATTATGACGGTTGGCCTCGCCGAGGCCGTATTCCCACGGGTCCGGCCCCAGCAATTCGCGCTCCGTATCGAGATAGTGGCGGAACCATGCCAGCGGCACGATGCGCGGATTCTCCATCCGCGCATAGGCCGCCTTCTTGGACGCCTCGAAGGCCTTCATCAGGCTCATGGGCACCCACGGGTTGGCGTCGACGATTTCCTTCTTGATCGCGGTGACATGCATGATGGGAAAAATGCCGGTGCGCTGGTAATAGGCCTGCTCCTCGGCCTGATAGTCATCGAACAGGCGGCGCACGCGCTTGTCGCCCTGCATGATGGGGTCGATCAGGTCCGGGTGCAGCACGGCGTCAAGCTCGCCGTCGGCCAGCATCCATTCGACCTCCTTGCCGCCCGGCGCCTTTTCCAGTGACAGTCCAGGCGGATGTTCGAACTCGACATCCTCGTCAAGCTCGGCAATCCAATTTATCTCGCGATGCGGCGCGCCGTATTCATGCTCCAGCATGCCGCGCAGCCACAAGATCGCGGTGGCCTGGAAGGTCTTCACCCCGACGCGCTTGCCGATCAGGTCGGTGGGCTTTTCAATGCCGGCGCTGGCGTTGATGAAAACGAATCCGTGACGGAAGCGCCGATGCAGAAAGACCGGGATCGCGGTGAACGGCTGCTCGCGGTCGGCCGCCATCAGATAAGACGACATGGACAGTTCGGCGACATCGAACTCCTTGCCCCGGATCATGCGCCAGTGCCGCGACGCCGAATCCATGTCTGTCAGTATCGTCAGGTCGATGCCGTCGGCGGTCACCGAGCCTTCCTTCAACGCACGCACGATCTCGTAATCGCCGCAGGCGAGCGTCAGCTTGAGTTTGCTGGACATTTCTGGTCTCCTTAGTGGGTAGAATCTAACATATGGCGCCCATACGACGGCTTCCCAAGTTCATCCGGAAAGGCGCGCGTTGCGTGGTGATGCGGTGCATCACAAGCATCGCGCAACGCGTCCGGTGGGCTTGGGAAGCCGCCCTACGGGTCCCTTCTCCCGGCTTCTCGGAGCGTCGAAAACTCTTGACGATGCATCCGCATCGCCTGCGCGCTCTCTCCTTCCGAGAAGCCGGGAGAAGGGATCGTATGGGCGCCATATGTTAGATTCTACCCACTAAATTTTGAATTGGGTCAGCGATTCGGGGGCGAAGACCTCTTCCGCCGCAAGGTGGCGGGAGGTTACGCCCTGATCGAAGCAGTATTTCAGAAACGCCTCGATGGTGGTGCGGTTCTGTTCGATCCCGTAGGGCCAGTAATCGCCGTCGCCGAAGACGCGGCCGCCGACACGGTCGACGGTTTCCGGCAGCCACGGCACCGCGATTCGCGACTGACCGATGGAATTTATTCGGAACACCGAGCGTTCCTTGGCCTCATTGAAGGCGTTGAACAGATTGCGCGCGATCCAAGGATTCTTTTCGTATTGCTCGCGGCGGATGGCGACCACATGCATGATCGGAAATATTCCGGTCTCGTCGAAATACGCCTCCTCGACGGCGCGATAATCGGGAAAAAGCCGTCTGATTTTGGGATCGCCCTGGTCGAAGGCGATCGGCGGCTGGGCGGTGATGATGGCGTCGAGCTCGCCCGCGTCCATCATCTGCATCAGCGACCGGTCTGTCACCACGTGGCGTTCCACGCCGTCCGGCAGCCGGACCCGCGCCGGATCGACGCGTCCCGGGTGCTCGACGCCGGACTGGAACCACTGGACCGCACTCATGGGAATGTCCAGCGTGTCGGTCATCCAGCCCCGGACAAAAACGGTCGCGGTCTGGGCCCATTGCGGCACCCCGATACGCGCGCCGGCGAGATCCCCGGGCGCGGTGACCGGGCCGTCCGTACGCACATAGATTGAGGAATGGCGGAAGACGCGCGACGGGAAGACCGGGATGGCGACGAACGGCGCATCGCCCCGGGCCATCATGGAACAGGCAAAGGCGAAGGAGACTTCCGAGACGTCCCATTCCAGATTGGCCGAAAACCGGTGGAAGATTTCCTCGACCCGCATCTGAAGACAGGTCAACTCGATACCCTCCGGCTTCACCCGGCCCGTGAACAGGTCGCGCACATGGTCGTAATCATTGAAGCCCATCGACAGGCGAATGTCGGCCATCCGGGAATTTCCTCTGGTATCAGTCTCTCTTGCGCGGCCCGGTTTCGATCCCGTGTTCTTCGTTCCACAGCCGGACCAGCGCCTGGCCGCCCTCGTTCATGGCGGGGACGCCGGTCAGCAGCGTAGCGATCTCCATGATCTTATGCAGCTCCTCCCAGCTTGCGCCGTAATGGCGCGCCGCCTTGGCGTGCCAGTAGGCGCCGTTGCTGGCGCGCGCCGCCAGCAGACCGAACGCCATGAGCTGCGACGTCTTGGCGTCGAGCACGTCCGAATAAAGCGCCTCGGCGCGCAGCCGCTCGGCGGCCTCGGTATAGGCCGGAGAAATTTCCGCGCCGAGCGCCATGCGTTTGGCCGGCAGACCCGGAAACTCGCCGAACGAGGCGACATAGTAGGGCTCGACATATTTCGCGATCTCGTCGGGAAGATGGGAAGTGTCGGTCATCCTGCGTCTCCGGTTTGAGTGGACGGAGACGTTAGCAGCAGCGGGCGGACGTGCGCAAACGAGGGTGGCAAATATGGTTGATAATAAAATTTACCTGCGCAACCATAGGAACTTGGGTTTGCCGTGGGAGACCATCATGCCCGAAATAGAGAACCCCTACCCCCAGTCACCCTGGTCGGAGATCACCGATTTCGATTACGCTACGCCGCTCTGGCTCTACCGAGGAAGGAAAGCGCTGAAGCGGCCGGGACACAGGGATCCAGACTACCTTGTCGGGCGCGACTATACGGTCACGTTCAAGCTCGACGGCGTTCCTCGCAGCATCATCGTGCCCAAAGGTCTGCTTACCGATCTTGCTTCGGTTCCCCGGTGCGCCCGTTGGATCGTTGGACGTGTCGGACGCCATCTCGAGGCTTCCATCGTCCATGATTTCCTGTATGTCGCTTGGCAGGACATCGAAGATTATGAAGCGCGCCGCGAAGACAAGAAATTCGCCGATGCCCTGATGCGCGAGGGGCTGAAAGAAGCGAAAATCAGTTGCGTGCAAATGACGGCGATCCGTATCGCGCTATGGGCCGCCGGATGGTCGGTTTACAAGAGTCGCAACCCTGAGCCCAGATATGGCGATATTCCGGAGGCAACGGAGGAAGCAGCGCCGACCCCGCCGTCAGAAGATGACGGCCAACCAAGCCCGATTGCCTAGCCGGCGAGGAAGTCGCGGATAAGCGCGGCGGTCTCGTCGGGCTTTTCCAGGTGGACGCAGTGGCCGGCCCCGTCGATAACCTCGAGGCGCGCGTCGCCCAGCCCGGCCGCGTAGGCCTCGCCATGGGAGAGCGGCACCAGGTGATCATCGCGCCCCCACACCGCCAGCGCCGGGCCGCCAAAGCGCGGGAGCCGCGCGGCGAGTTGGCGGTCGTGCAGATAAGGCGGGCGGAAGCCGATACGCGCCGCGAAGCGGTATGATTTATAGCGGGTCAACTCGGGTTCCACCTCACCGCTGGCGTCGGGCACCAATTCGCGCGCCAGCGGCGCATCGGCGTCGGCGAACAGCAGGTGGCGCAGGCCGCCGTAATCGGCGCCGTTGAGGGGTTGGCCCTGCCAGAACAGATCGGCGATCGGCTGGCCCGGCACGAACAACCCGCAAGCTCCGACCAGCGCCAGCCGGTTGATGCGTTCAGGGTGGCGCACGGCAAGCTCGGCGGCGATCCAGCCGCCGATGCAGACGCCGACCACGTCGATGCGCTCCAACCCCAGCCGGTCCATTATTTCAAGATAGAGGAATTCGACATCCTCGATGATGCGGATATCGTCGTTCTCGGCGCTGCCGGCGCAACCGGGATGGGCCGGCGCGATCAGTGTCCGACCGTCACCCAGCGCCTGGTGAAAGGGCTGCCAGTCGGGCCCCGCGCCATGGATATCGGTAAAACCGTGCAGATAGAGCAACGGCGCGCCCGATCCGGTTTCGGATATCTGAACCACGCGGCCGCCGATTTCGATCTCGCGCGTACTCATGACGCGTCCATCGCTTCGATCTGGGGATAATTGCGCGCGAAAAGTTCCTTGGAATCGCGGCGCAGCGCCGGGGCGACTTCTTCGGCGAACAGACGCATGGATTCGCGCACCAGCCGGTCCTCCATATTGCCGAGATGGAATTGGATCAGCAGATTGCCGACCTCGGTCATTTCGATCAGGTCCCATAATCGCCGGCGCACCGTTTCCGGACTGCCGACGATGATCGCGCCGGCCGCGTCGAGCTCATCCCAGTTCCGGCAATCGCCGAGCAGCGGTGAGGACGGGTCGTTGTTGGCGAGATACCGCTCCCACGTCGGCACCGACTGCGAGTTTACCCCGGCGCCGAAGGTAAGCTGCCGCCCCTCGTGCCGCAGATGGCCCTTCAACAAATAGCGCAGGAAATACCAGACGCCTTCCTCGGCTTCCTCGCGCGCTTGTTCGTCGGTCTCCGCCACATAGACCGACATCAGCAAGCCCATGCGGAACGGCTGATACTGGTCGCCATGGGTTTCCAGCACGTCGGCGAAACCGCGCACCGCTTGCTGGGTGATGCGGCCGTGGGTGCGCAGCGACAGGAAATAGTCGTAACCGCGCGTCGCCACCGCGTGCATTGTCTCGACGCTCATGCCGCCGGGCACCCACACCGGCGGATGCGGCGTCTGTTTCGGCTTGGGCCACATATTGACGTAGCGCAGCGGGTAATGCTTGCCTTCGTGCTCGAACGGGCCGTCCTCTGTCCAGGCGCGCACGATGAGGTCGAGCCCCTCCCAGAATTGTTCGCGCGCCTGGGGCTGGGGCACGTCGTAATTGAAGGCCTCGGGACCGCTGCCGACCGCGAAACCGGCGATCAGCCGCCCGTCCGACATGTTGTCGATCATGGCGTATTCCTCGGCGACACGCATCGGGTTGGAGTGCAGCGGGATCAAGTTGCCGAGGACGCAGATCTTGGCGTTGGACGTGCATTGCGTCAGCGCCGCGGCGATCATGTTGGGCGACGGCATCAGCCCGTAAGCGGTCTGATGGTGTTCGTTCAGCGTCAGGCCGTCGAAGCCGAGCCCGTCGGCATATATGAGCTGGCTGATATATTCCTGGTAGAGCCCGTCGGCCTTCTCGCGGTCCCACAACTCGCTCGGCACCGTCACCCACGACGTCTCATGACGGTCGTCGAAATCGTCCGGCAAATATGGGTACGCCATGAAATGCCAGGAAAAAAGCTGAACCGACGGCATCGCGCCCTCCCCTAAAAAGGGGACTGTCCCCTTTTATTCGCGGTTTATTTCTTGCGGTTCGTTGACCGGTCGTCTTGACTCTACAATGGGCGGCGGGGACGCGATAGACGCAATCCCGATACCCCGTCGCCGCATGTTTCGATGACAAGGAGGCGAGCCATGGCCCAACCTACACGTCGCGTGGTCACCGGCCACGACGCGCGCGGCCGTTCCATATTCATCGCCGACGGGCCGGCCTCCAACGTCAACATCTTCGAAAAGGGTGGTGGCATGGCGGTAACCGAATTGTGGTCCACGCCGGGTACGCCGGCTGACAACACGGGCATTGATGATGCGGGGGCGGCGCCGTTCCACCTCGAACCCGAGGCCACGGGCACGCGCTTCCGGGTTGTCGAATACCCGCCGGACTCGGTCCGTTTCGCGGCCGGCAACGACGCCGGCACAATCCAGGAAATGCGCGCCGGCGCCGATCTCGCGACCGATACCGATCGTCATCCGGGCATGCACAGGACCGACAGCATCGATTACGCCATCGTGCTGTCGGGCGAGATCTGGGCGTTGATGGACGAGGGCGAGACGCTGCTCAGGACCGGCGACGTGCTGGTCCAGCGCGGCACCAGCCACGCCTGGTCGAACCGCACCGAAGAACCGGCCCGCGTCGCTTTTGTGCTGATTGGCGCGTCGCCGGTCTAGAAGCCGAATTTTGCTCGCAGCGTTGCGACGTGTTCGGCGTCGACGTGGTAAAGCTCGGCGATTTCGTCGTCGGATTTGCCGGCGAGCACCAGCGACTGCAGCAGGATTTCATTCACGGGCCAGGCATGGCCGGGCCACTCTTCCATGATCGGCATATGCCAAGAGGAGGCGTTCATTGGGCGTCTCAATTCAGATTCATGACCCTGCGCCAAGAGCGCCTTGGGCCTTGTCGAAAAAGAGGCAGAAACGTTTTAAGAAAAGATTGATCGACGGCGGAATTCGCGGGCTTCGACCCGGACCGACGTCAGTGTTTCGGGCTGGCGCAGCCTATGCACACGGCGACCGAGGGGTCGAGTTCGAGCCGCTTGATGGCGATTTCATCGCCACAGGTCACGCAATAGCCGTACTCGCCTTCCTCCATCCGCTGCAACGCGGCCCCGATACGGCCGATTTCAGCGTTGCGGCGACGCTCGGTCTCCTTCGCCATTTCCTGATTTTGCAATGCATCGATGCGCGACAGTCGTCCGACGCGGGTCTGGTCCAGTTCAACCGGGGCGCCCGATTCGCTGTTATCGGCGAGGACGCGCGCGATCTCGTCGCGCCGTTGCAGTAGACGGTTCTTCATCGCATTGAGTCTCGAAACGCTCATCCCCGGGCTCCCTCGACGGTCTCCCCACAAGCGATAATCTTACTCCACAAGTTCAGAACGCCAAGCGTTTTAACCGGTCATTATTATTCCTCTGGCCGATCCGGCGATCGGAAAAAAAGGCGGCCCGAAGGCCGCCTTTTGTCCGATCGGTCGGCCGTCCCGACCAGACAGGTTGTAAAATCCTCGAATTACGCCGCCGACCGCTTCTTCAGCAGATATCCCGCCGTCAGATGCTCGGCGCAATAGAGCCGTCCGGGCTGGCATGTCTTGCCGCAGATATGCAGACCAAACCTGCCCGGTTCCTCTATATGCCATCGGCACATCCAGCTTTTCATCTCGGGCACGGGCTCGACGATAGGTATCTCGATCACCGGCGGCGGCGGTTCCGGCTCGACTTCGGGCTGAGGCGCGCCGCGCTGCAGGTTCAGGCGATGCGCCTTACCGATCACCGCGTTGCGGGTAACGCCCCCCAGTTTTTCGGCGATCTGACGCGCCGACCACCCTTCGGCCCATAATCTGGCCAGTCTTTCAACCCGTTCGGATGTCCAGTGCATTGTGTCCCCTCAGAAAACCCGTCGCTATATGTCGTACGCAATAGGTATGCGACCACTATATGTAGGATGCCTTCCGATGCAACAAGAATCCGGCATGAAGGCGAGATTCATGTGGAAAAGGCAGGGAAAAGCCCGTGAAAAGGTGTGGAGAAGAGCGTGCGCAACATTCCGCGCGTCATTTCTCGGGAAAATCCTGATATCGTCGGTCAGGCGGCCAGTGGCTCGATACAGGTGGGATCGTCGTTGCGCACATTGTTGACGCGCGTCCCGACGCGATAGAACGCCATCGGCTCGGCCGGGTAGGGGCCGAGCATTCTTTCGGCTTCGGCGCCCTCCGGCGCACGGTCGAGCCAGGCACCGTAATCGGCGGGATCGAGGATCACCGGCATGCGCCCATGGATCGGGCGCAACTTGTCGTTGGCGTCGGTGGTGATGATGGTCACGGACTCGATGGTCTCGCCGCCCTCGGGCGGCGTCCAGCGTTCCCACAGCCCGGCGAAGGCGAACGGGGCGCCGCCTTTCATGCCGATGCGAAAGGGTTGCTTGCGCCCGTCCTCGGTCCGCCATTCATAGAACCCGTCGGCCGGCACCAGGCAGCGGCGCGCGGCGAACGCGTCGCGAAAGCTTGGTTTGCTGGCGACCGTATCGGCGCGCGCGTTGATCGTCCGCGCGCCAAACGAGGCGTCCTTCGCCCAGGCCGGTATCAGCCCCCAGCGCAGCATGACCAGTTCACGTCCCTCGCTATCGCTCGCCGGGCGCACCACCGGTGTCTGCTGGGTCGGCGCGATATTATAGCGCGGCGCGAGGTTCGGCAGGTTGGTGAACTCGAACAACCGCCGAAGCGCTTCCGGGGCCGTGGTCAGGCTGTATCGTCCGCACAAAGCATTCAAACCGTTTCTAATCAAGCGCGTTGCGAACCGCCTCGGCGAGTTGACGTATTTGGAACGGCTTGTTGATGAGCACCGTATCGGCGCCCAGAAAGCCGCTACGCTTTGCCGCCTCGGCGTGGTATCCCGACATGAAGATAATCCTTAGATCAGGATAGTCCTTTTTTGCGTCCTCGGCGAATTCCGGGCCGCTCATTCCGCCGGGGAGCACGACATCGGAAAGCACCAGATCCACCTGTTCGCCGGCCGCCAAAATGTTCCGCGCTTCTTTCGCCGACGGCACGGCGATAACACGGTATCCTAATCCAAGCAGCATTTCGGACGCGAAGTCACGAACATCTTCATCGTCTTCAATGATCAGTATCATTTCACTCAGGCCGGGCGGAATGACGTCCTCAACGGCGGAAGCCTCTCGCCGGGTGTCGGTCTCTCCGCGCGGCAGATAAAGCTTAATCGTGGTGCCCTTGCCTTCCTCGCTGTAAATGTTGACCAGTCCGCCGGATTGTTTCGCGAAGCCGTAAATCATGGAAAGACCCAGGCCGCTCCCCGCGCCAACTTCCTTGGTGGTGAAAAAGGGCTCGAACGCGTGCGCCAGTACCTCGGACGACATTCCCGTCCCGGTGTCACTCACCGCCATAACCACATAATCCCCGACCACCGCGTCGTGGTCCTCGGCGATATAGTCCCCATCGAGACGGGCGTTCGAACATTCGGTCGTAAGCTTGCCCCCTGTCGGCATTGCGTCGCGCGCGTTGATCGCAAGGTTCAATAACGCGCTTTCCAACTGGCCGGGATCGACCATGATCGGCCAGAGATCAGGCGCGGATTTCAACTCTATATCAATGGTCTCGCCCAAGGGACGCGCCAATAGCTCCGACAGGCCCGTCATCAGCTCGGCCAGATCCATCACTTGTGGATTCAAGGGCTGCTGGCGCGAAAAAGCCAGAAGGCGGTGCGTCAGTTCGGACCCGCGCTTGGAAGCGCGCAGGATCGCCTGCGTCCGGGCATTGTTTCCATCCGGTCCGTCCGCGAGGAGTTCCGCATTTCCCAGGATGACGGTCAGAAGATTGTTGAAATCATGCGCGACCCCGCCCGTGAGTTGGCCTACGGCTTCCATCTTCTGGGCTTGGCGAAGCTGGGATTCCAGACGCTGATATTCGGTCTGATCGACAATGATGTTGATGGTGGCGGGCTCGCCTTCCCAGTTAAACGGCCCGACTATGCTGCGCGTTTCCAGAATCTCGCCGTTCAGCGTGCGATGACGCGTTTGCGCCATCGCGGAGGGCCGGCCGGAATCTTGAACTGTTATTCGGCGCGCCAGAACTTGCCCGCGGAACGCGTCATCGACGAGCGAAAGACCATCGGCCCCGACGAGACCCGACCCCTCCGGGACATCGAACATTTGATTGGCCAGCGCGTTGGCGAATACGATCTTGCCCTTGCTCTGAATAAGATACGCCGCCGGGATAAGCTCGCTGATCTCTTTGTTGGTGCGCTCGCTTTCGCGTAATTTTTCCTCCGCTTTCAAACGATCGCTGATGTCACGAATGCCTATCAAAACACCCGGTTCGCCCTTCCACGTACATAACGACCCGGAAGATTCGCTCATGAATTCGGTGCCGTCGAAGCGGATGCGCTTACGCTCGACAAACGGCATTTGACAACCGCCGAGTATTTGCTGCCGTCTTGAATCGGCGTTTCCATGATGATCCGGATGCATGAGAATGAGGTTGTTTTTTCCAACGAACTGTTCCGCGGACTCCGCCCGGAACAACTGAACGGCGGTTTGGTTTGCGAATTCCATGATGCCGTCCTGTCGGGTCACGACGACGGCATAGGGCGCGTTTTCAATCACATCGCGGTAACGCTTTTCGCTCTCGAGCAGTAGCTCCCGGGCACGGATTTGTTCGGTAACGTCGCGCATCATTAGAAGAATGGAAGGCTGGCCTTCCCATTCGAATTTCGTGCCGATGCGTTCCACGTTGATTGTCTCGCCGTCGAAGCAGACGAAACGCGCTTGTTCAAGATCGCTTTGCCCGGTCTCGGCGACCCGGCGCCGGCGTTCGAGAACCCCGGCGCGATCATCGGGGTGGATCAGGTCCATCGGATCCGTGCCAAGAAGGGCATCGGGACCATCGGCGTGAAGCATCGAAACGATCGCCGGATTGGCATAGACGATCTTGCCGTCTGTATGAACGATGATCCCTTCGGGCGAGGATTCGGCGAGCAGGCGATTGCGACGTTCGCTCGCGCTCAATGCCCCCTCGACGCGCATTTGTTGCTCGTGAATAACCGCCAGTCGTCCCATCGCCATGTGCTCGCGGATCGCGAACAGAAATAGCACGCTGATGATCGCGCCGATCAGTCCGGCAATTCCATAGTGGATACGGGCGGTTCCGGCGAAAGCGGCTTCAATATTCGGAAGCGCCGTTCCGATGACGGAGACCATGGAGAATCCCACGACCTTGCGGTAGGTCCAAAAGCGCGGAACGCCGTCGACGATGCTCGTCTGGTGGTAGACGCCGCGCGGGCTTTTTTCCAGATGAGCCCACAGTCGGGACTTTTCGATATGTCGATTTGCGCCCTTGGGTATGGCGGGAGAACGCAGCCTGATAATCTTGTCGAGTCCCACGATCGTCGCGCTGCTGTCGGGCCCGATACGCGTGGTCTCGAAAAAGGCCAGCAATTGAGTCGCCTTGACGGCCGCGAATATTACACCCCCAAACTCGCCATCCGGGCCCATGAGACGACGCACCAGCCGAACCGTCACCAGCCCGGTATTGCGCCCTTTGCGCGCCAATGAAATGACCACCTGATCCGACGCGCTGGCTTTCTGAGTTTTGAAATAGTCGCGGTCGCGCGCGTTGATTCCGGGCTTGATCCGCCGTTCGGCGCGGCCATCCGAAATGAGCAGCGGCACGCCATCCGCGCCCATGACGGTGATATGGGACAATATCGTCGCATCGGGCGGGATCTCGGACATGTAACGTCGGATCGCGTCCACCGACCGGCTTTCCGCATAAACCCGCCTTGCCGATTTGATATAGTCGTCGGCATAGCGGAATGTGTCGGCGACATGGCGCTCGAAAAAGGTCGCGATCCCATTCGCGTTTTCGACCGCCGAATCGTGCGCCTTCTGCCGTTCCTGGGACACCAGATAGTAAGAGAGGATCCAGATCGCCGCCAGAATGGATACCCACGCAACGACATAGATAATAAATCTAGCGCTTCGGTATTCTCTGGGGATTAAGGCATTTGTAATTTTATGCTCTTGTTTGCCAACACTGATGCTCATCAAAACCTAACCTAATAGATAGGGCGCCTCTGAGTAACTAGCTTCAGGCCTCAAAAAAGCAAGTTGTACAGCCGTTCTGGAAGCCAAGACACTTGGTCGATTTGCAAGACCATTTCTGAACCCGGACGCAAACGGGCGGTGTCGTTGCTCCAAAGGCCGGGGTCTGTTATCTTCGCATGCGTATAAGGGGTGATGTCGTCCATCTGGACGATTTAATCATCCCGGCGGGCGACGCGTCGGGGGCTTTGCCCTCGCTGCACTGGCGGACAAGAAGAATAAATTAAACGCGTCGTTAAACACCTGGCGAAGATCAGGTTAGGGAAGCCGTCAAACCAAATCTGGAACCCGCGCCCGATCCCAGTTGTCTTTGGGGACGGGTGACCGATCGCAACCTTTTGCGATTGGTGGGATTTTTGTCGTAAGCGGATGGAAAATGAGCACATCGAGTTTGAAACTGCAGGACTTCGGCGATGAACCGCTGCTGGTCCGTGATACCGAGCATTACCAAGAGGAGTACGTCCAGTCCTTCGTCGAAAAATGGGACGAGTTGATTGACTGGGACGCGCGAACGGAAAGCGAAGGACAGTTTTTCGTCGACACCCTGAAGGCGCGCGGAAAAGAAAAAATTCTCGATGTCGCCACCGGAACGGGATTTCATTCGGTCCAGCTTCTCAAGGCCGGGTTCGACGTCACCAGCGCCGATGGCAATGCCGAGATGCTGACCAAGGCGTTCGAGAACGCCCGCGACAAGAGCCTCATGCTGCAAACCGTGCACGCCGACTGGCGATGGCTCAACAAGGATGTTCACGGCAAGTTCGATGCAATCGTCTGCCTCGGAAATTCATTTACCCATTTATTCGACGAGAGCGATCGTCGACGGGCGCTGGCCGAGTTCTATGCCGCGCTGAAATATGACGGCGTCCTGATCATCGATCAGCGCAATTACGATTCCATCCTCGACGAAGGATTTTCCTCGAAGCACACCTATTATTATTGCGGCGATCAGGTGACCGCGGAGCCCGAGCATGTCGACGAATCGCTCGCGCGGTTCCGCTACTCCTTCCCTGACGGCTCCGAGTTCCACCTCAATATGTTCCCGCTGCGCAAGGCCTATATGCGGAATTTGCTGTTTGATATCGGCTTTCAGCGGATCAAGACATATGGCGATTTCCAGGAGACGTATCAGGAAAGCGATCCTGACTTCTTCGTCCACGTGGCCGAAAAAAAATACCATGAATGACAAAAGCGCCGCGGTCGAGCGGGCCGAGGCGTATTACGACAGTGCCGAGGCCGACGCGTTCTATCAGACCGTCTGGGGCGGACAGGACATCCATATCGGCATCTATCGCGACGATGACGAGCCCATCGCGGCCGCAAGCCGGCGGACGGTGGAAACCATGGCGGCGCGGCTCGCGCGGACCGAAAAGACGACGCGAATCCTCGATCTCGGCGCCGGCTATGGCGGCTCGGCGCGTTATCTCGCCGAGCGCTTCGGATGCCCGGTGACCTGCCTCAATCTCAGCGAAACCCAGAACGCGCTCAACGAACAGCTCACCGGGGAAGCCGGGCTCACCGAGCTTGTCCGCGTCGTGCACGGCGATTTCGAGAATATCCCCGAAGCCGACGACAGCTACGACATTGTCTGGTCGCAGGATGCGATCCTGCACAGCGGCAACCGCGGCCGCGTGCTCGACGAGGTTCGCCGCGTGCTGGTCGATGATGGCCAGTTCATCTTTACCGACCCGATGCAGTCGGACGAATGTCCCGACGGCGTGCTGCAACCCATTCTCGACCGGATCCAGCTGTCGACGCTCGCGTCGTTTAAATTCTATCGGACCGAACTCGAAAATCGTGGTTTTCGCGAAGCGGCGACCGAGCCCTTGACCGATCAGCTCAGGACCCATTATTGGCGCGTCGGTCAGAATTTGAAGAACAATTACGACGCCGCCGTCGACCGGTCGGGAAAGACCTATGTCGATAACATGATCAAGGGATTGCAGCACTGGGTCGACGGTGCCGACCGGGGCTATCTCGCCTGGGGCATCATGGACTTTCGACGGGCCGCGTAGATCGGCGCCCCGATCGGGGCCGGGGGAGCACGACCATGCCGCAGCGATACCAAACTGATTACCGGGCCGGCCAGGATAATCTGCATAAATTCGGGATGGATATTCACCACCCGGTGTTCTGGGTGGCGGCGGTCCTGATTCTGGTGTTCGTCCTCGGCACCCTGATGGCGCCGGGACCGGCAAAGGGGTTGTTCGACGGCGCCAAGGGCTGGTCGATCGCCTATTTCGACTGGCTGTTCATGGTCGGCGGCAACGTTTTCGTGCTGTTTTGTCTGGTCCTCATTTTCCTGCCGCTGGGCAAAATTCGCATCGGGGGTATCGACGCCAGGCCGGAGTTTTCCAGGCTGTCCTGGTTCGCAATGCTGTTCGCAGCCGGCATGGGGATCGGGCTGATGTTCTGGAGCGTCGCCGAGCCGACCGCGTATTACACCGCCTGGTACGGCACGCCGCTCAACGCTCCGCCCAGAACGCCGGCGGGCGCGGACGCGGCATTGGGCGCGACCATGTTTCATTGGGGCCTCCACCCGTGGGCCATATACGCGGTGGTCGGGCTGTCGCTTGCTTTTTTCACTTACAACAAGGGCCTGCCGCTGACCATCCGCTCCGGTTTCTTTCCGCTTATGAAGGACCGGTCATGGGGCTGGTTCGGTCACGCGATCGATATCATCGCCGTGCTGGCGACGATCTTCGGCCTTGCGACCTCGCTCGGCTTCGGCGCCCGCCAGGCGGCGAGTGGTCTGAAATTCCTGTTCGGGATCGACGCCGGAATGGGAACCCAGGTCGCCATCATCATCGGCGTCACCGCGATCGCCGTCATCTCGGTCGTGCGCGGCCTCCAGGGCGGCGTCAAGGTGCTGAGCAACTTAAATATGGGGCTCGCCGCGTTACTGCTGGCGTTCGTTATCATCGTTGGACCGACGCTCGCTATCCTGGCCGCGATGGGGACCGCGGCCACGAGCTATTTCGAGAACATCATCCCGCTCAGCAACTGGATCGGCCGGG
>CAZPMO010000040.1:0-30514 GCA_964587515.1 uncultured Rhodospirillaceae bacterium
AGTGTTACCCATGTGTCCGGTACAAATCGTCACCTATGTCTCGGGTCGCTCAGCCGAAGGCGTTTGATCCCCCGGAGGGATCAAGAAAGGCCCGTCTCGATGACGGGCCTTTCTTGGTTTCGAGGCTGCTTCGCCGCGGCGCGCGTATCCTGTTTCCCGGGATCCCGCCTAAACCCGTTCGAGATACTCGTGCACCGACGCGACTTCCGGCGAGCCGGGGTCGGCGTCTTGCCAGCCGTCGGCGGCGCGCCGCAGGTTGGCCGCGCCGTCTGCGTTGTTGCCGTCGCCGATCTGGGCGCGGCCGAGGCGGAACAGGTCACGCACGGTCGGGCGCGGGTCGAGCCGGCTTTGCTGCAGGGCCGCGGCGTCGGCGAAACGATCGGTCCGCAGATAGGCCTCGATCAATGCGTCCCAATAGACCTCGTGCTGCGCGTTGCTGCCGCCGACCCCGGCGATGCCCTCGATGGCCGGGCCCATCAACCGGATCGTGTCGTCATAATCGCCCCGGGTGAAGGCCCAGGCGCCCTCGACCAGCGGGATCGCGACCTCGCCGGCGCTTACCTTGCCGTTCTCCGCGAGTTGCTTGAGACCCGAGACGAGTTGGTTCTTGCCGGCCTCGTTGCCGGCGCCGGCGAGCGCCAGCGCCGCGTTCATGTCGTCCCATTCGCCGCGCGCGTTCCCGGCCACGCCCATCGCCAGCGGCTGGATTTCCTCCCATTGCGCGGCGGTTGGTTCGTAGCCGTACACCATGCAGCGCCACAGGAACGAGGCGGAATTGTTGAGCGTGGAGCGATGCTTGCAGATCGCGGGCCGGACGCCGGTCTCATAGACCTCCATGGCGCGGCGGTGATGGCCGCGTCCCAACTCGAACAGCGTGAGATGCCACGACGAATGCCCGAACATGGGCGCCCCGGAATCGAAATCGGCCAGCCAGGGTCCCAGGAACGCCGCGCCCTTCTCGTCGTCCTTGGTGTCGGCATAGACATGGGCCAACGTGTGGGCGGCCCAGAAATTGCCGGGATACAGTTCCAGCGAACGCTCCGCGACCCGGACGGCCTTCTCGAAGTGGCCGCGTTCCCCGAGCGCGAACCCGTACTGGCCGGGAAACCACCAGTCGTCTCCATAGTCGGCTTCGAAGCCGTCGAGCAGATCGAGCTGCAATTGTTGACGGTTCTCGCCGCCGCTATAGAACAGGTAACGGTCGGCGCGCAGCAGGATCAGCGCGTCGCGCGGAAATTCGGCGAGATGCGCCTTCATCAACTCGAACGCGCGCGCGCCGTCGCCATCGGTCAGCGTCGCAATCGCTTCCACATGCTGTTTTTCGCGCCTTGTGGCGTCGGCGCAAAGGCTCCGGGCGAGGCCGGCGATTTCCCCGGCTTCGTCGCGCCGGCCGGTGTCCAGCAGCAGCGCGACCAGGGCGGCGGGGGGAAGCGCGAACCCCGGGTCGGCCGCCATGGCGTCCCGCAGCACCGCTTCGCCGCCGGCATTGCCGGACATGTAGAGGTCGACGCCTTCCTGATACTTCTCCGCCACCGCCGCGCTGGCGGTGCTGAGCGTCAAACCGAGCCGGTCCACCAATGTCGTATTTCCGGTCATCTTGTGCTCCTCAAAGGCGCGATATGAATTTTCCCGATCAGGGTATCGGCCGATCGGGCAGGGCACAAGAGAAGCGAGTGGCGTCGCGCGCGGCGTCTCATCTAGAATGGCGGAAAATTCATGAGGGTTTTCGGGAGATGGCCGAGATGCGCAAACTGATTTACGGGACGCCGACGCACAAATCGGGCATCGCCGTCAGGATGGGCGTGGAGCAGGGGTTCTTTCGCGACATCGGGATCGACCTCGACGTCCGCACCATCTTCGGCGGACCACCGCTTGCCGCCGCCTATGATTCAGGCGAATTCGTATTCGGTCAGATCGGGTCTCCACCCGCGATAAACGCGATCGCCAAAGGCGCGAAGTTCCGCATCGTCGGCGGCGGGCTGCGCCGCAAGCTCCATTCCTATCTCGCCGTGCGCCCGGACATCGAAAGCTTCGAGGGTCTCAAGGGCGCCCGCATCGGCATCCTTTCCCTCGGCAGCTGCGCGGAGTGGTTCCTGCGCGCCATGCTGCGCCATCGCGGCCTCGATCCGGACAGCGACGTCGAAATCGTCGAGCTGAAAGACGGCTATCCGGAGGTCATCTCGATGGCCGCCGACCGGCATATCGACGGCGGCGTCATCATCGAGCCGATCCTTTCTCAGGCCGAGACCAAGGGCGTGATGCGAAATCTCCGGGCGATGTATGACGAGGAATATCTGCCCGAGGCGCAATGGATCGTTCGCGTCGCGCGCGACGATTTCGCCCGCGACGAACCCGAACTTCTGAGAACACTGCTGCAGGTCTGTCGCCGGAGCGCCCATTTCGCGGCCGACAATGTCGATGAGTGGCGGGATTACGTAACGCGGGTCTATGGGGTCGACGCGGAAAGCGCGGCTCGGGCGGCGGCGCGCGAGTTCCCCCATTTTCATCTCGACGGCGAGGTAAGCAGGCCCGGCGTCGAGACCATCATCGAATTGCAGAAAGGCCTGGGCGCCGTCGGCCCCGACCTGTCGGCGGACGACGTTCTCGATCTCCGCTTTCTTCAGGCCGCGTGACGGCGCTACGTCTCCAGCAACGCTTCTTCGCTCTCGATCACGTTGGTGATGGGAAGCTGGATTAGCGGATTGTTTTCGGGATCGCGGCGCACCAGCATCGGATCGCGGCCTTCCCGGACATCCTTGATCGCCTTGAGATACATTTTTCGGATCAGCGTGACGCCGCGATCGGACGCGCCCAGCTTTTCCCGTGACCGGTCGACGGTCTCGCCCTGACTGACGATGGCCACGTAATCCTGCTTCCAGGTCGTATCCAGGATCGGCTTGCCGGACCCGTCGCGCTCGGGCTCCCAATCGGTTGCGATTTTCGACCGCTCGATCACGTCCCGGTCGGCGAAGATACCGCCCATGTCCATGAGGTTCGCGTTGTCCGAGGCGTCTTTCGCATAGGCGTAGACGCTGAAGAAGGCGGTGTTGCCGTCGTCGATGGGCACGCGGAAACGTAATGAGCCGCCGAAATCGGGAACGTCCAGATCGGTGGCCGAAATTCCGCCGCCGAAGCCGAGGCACACCGGCATCAGCGAGTTCACGCGGCGTCTGTAAATCGTGCCGGGCTCCGGGCCGTCGCGGTAGGCGGTGTAGCGCACGCCGTACTCGGTCTCCTCGAAATCGATGCGCGTCGGCATGATCGGGAAATAGCTGTTTTGAGCGAATGAGGGGTCGTTATGCAGGACCACGGCGTGGACCGGGTCGCTGTCGTTCTCGACGATCTGGAGGTAGTTGCACGGGTGCACCGGCCAGTCCATGGACGCCTTGCGGACCATGTCGGACCGCACCAGAATCTCCCAGTTGGGCAGCAGAGGCGGCGCGCCCGGCCCCATATAGGAGAACACCAGGCCGCCGTGATCGCGGCACGGGTAGGCGGTATGCGAGCACTTGTCCTTGAAATTGCTGTCGGCGGGCTCGCCCGGCTGTTCCAGGCATTTTCCGGTGATATCGAACAACCAGCCGTGATAGGGGCAGCGAATGCCGCCGTCCTCGATCCTGCCATACTCCAGCGAGGTCAGGCGGTGGGGGCATTGCAGGCCGAGCAGGGCAGGCGCGCCGTTTTCGTCGCGGAACAGCACCAGATCCTCGCACAGGTATCGGACTTTTTGCGGAACGTCCCGCAACTCGTCGGAAATTCCCACTGGGATCCAGTAGCGGCGCAGCATTTCGCCGGCCGGCGTTCCCGGACCCACCCGGGTCAGCATCTCGTTCTCTTCTTTCGAGAGCATGTCGAAGTTCCTTCCTTTCGCTGGACGACCGCGTTTCAGGCCGCTTCAGACAGGTCCGGCTGGTACCGCAGATCGACGAAATCCTCGGCCTTCATCGGCCGCGCGATCCCGCCCAGCTCGTGCTGCATATCCACGGCGACCTGTAGCCCCGACATGTCGATGTGGCTGTCGAGATGAAAATGGTGCAACTCGCGATCGACCGCGCGCCGCATCGCCCGTTCGCTGGCGCCGAACTGCCGCGCCGCGAACGTCACCCATTCGTCGGCGTTCTGGGCGGCGTAATGGGCCGACCGGCGACAGCCGCGCAGGACCGCCGCGATCAGGTCCGGGTCGCTTTCGATCAGGTCGGTGCGCGCGACGCGGACGACCCATTGATAATGCGGCAAATAGGGTTCATCGAAGCCCGCCGCCCATACATCCAGCAGGCCCTTTTCCTCGCCGATCGACAGGTTGGGTTCGACGGCAAGACAGCAATCGATGCGGCCTTCCTCCATGATTTCGACAATTCGGGGATATTCGCTCAGCAGCGGGACGAAGGTGACGTCCTTGTCCGGCTCCAGACCGTTCGTCATCAGTATCTTGCGCGCGATCCAGTCCGGGCAGCTGCCGATTCCGAGGAGTCCCAGCCGCTTGCCCTTCAGATCCTCGAACGATTCGATACCCTTGCGGACGCCAAAGAACATGTGCGCCCGCTGGCGGCAGCCGCTGCCGATGATGGTGAACGGCATGCCCGCGGCGATGGCGTTGATGGCGGGCGGCGATCCGATTTCACCGATCCGCAGTTCTCCCGATTCATAGGCGGCGGCGATCTCCGGTCCGCCGAACACCACCTTCACCGACAGGTCCAGCCCTTCTTCCTCGAAGAAGCCTTTTTCGATGCCGAGCCGCACCGTATCCGCGCTTTTGTCGGTCGGCGCGCCGTATTCGACTTTTCTAAGTGTGGTCATTTAGTTCCTCCACGTTTAAGCGCCGGGCGTTCGCGCTTCCTGTTCACCGGATTCGGAAGCCGCGACCGGCGGCAGGATCTCGTTTTTTGCGCCGACCTCAATGACCGCCGTGGCCGGACCACGGAATATGCCGGGCGGATCCTCGCCGCGCTGAACGGCTTCCGCCGCCTCGCGAACCAGCCGTCGAAACTTCACAATGCCCATGTCCGAGGTCGCGAGATTTTCTAGCGCATGGATGGCGATGGGGCGTTGGCTGACCTGGGCCTCGCGGTCGCCCGGCCGCCGCTGGGTGTCTTCGTAGGATTTAGGCGGCGGCACGTTGCTGTTGGACAGGCCCGGCACGGCTTCGGCCCAGACCGAACCCTCCGCCTCGCCATCCGCCACCGGCAGCGCTTCGATGTGAAAGCCTATCGTTCTCTCGTCGTCGATCGGCACCCACCAGCCGATGAAACGGCCCGGTTCGCTGAGCAGTTCGTCGCCTTTCGGCGTCTGCGACGGCAAAGACCGTGAATTCGGCACGAATACTTCGCCGACCCGATGGAAGCGATTTCCGTTGGGCAAAGTCGCGTTGCGTTCATAGCGCACACTGATGGGCGTTTCGACGAAGTCGATGTCCGGCCGGGTCGCGAACGCCGGGGTGAACTGATTGCCGCTGATGGTCGAGTGAAGCACGAAGGTGTGCATGGGATCGACGGCGTTCTCCTGAATTTGCAGCCAGTTGCACGCCGCGATCTCGCCCCTGGAATTGTTGCGGTAAGCATGCAGTTTTATGCCGTCGCGCAGCAGCGTGTCGTAGAAGGGAAATTCGGGAATTTTATCCGGCGGCCCCATATAGGCGAACACCAGACCGCCATATTCCCGCACCGGATACCAGGGCTGGCGCACCTTGTTCTTGTAGTCGCTCTCACTCGGTTCACAGGGCTGGTCGAGACAGCGCCCTTCCGCGTCGAACAGCCAGCCGTGATAGCAACACCTTATGCCTTCGGGCTCGAGCCGGCCATATTCCAGCGACGTGCCGCGATGGCAACAATGGGCGTCGAGCAGACCGGCCCGCCCACTGGCGTCGCGGAAGACGACAAGCTCCTCATCGAGAATTCGGATTTTCTTCGGTAAATCAACGAGTTCCGCGGAAAGCGCCACCGGCTGCCAGTAACGGCGCAGCAACTCGCCCACCGGCGTGCCGAACCCGACATGGGTGAGATACGCATCCTCTTCGCGCACGGCCGCCGTCTGCCCGTAAGCGGATCCCTGATGGTCCTCCATGCGTCGCCTTCTTATTTATCGACATTCCCCGGAACGTCATTTGGCGAACATTTGACACGAAATCCGGATCGGCGACAACAGGCGTCGCGGGCGTTACCGGCCCCGGTTATTATAGCCGGTTGCCGAAGGTGACGGTCTTTTTCTCGGGATCGGCCGTTCTTGATCTGGATCAAATACATAGGCATCAAATGGATGCGGGGTGTGAAACGAGGATTGACGCTTTCCGGGAAGCGGCGTTTGATGGCGGTGCAAATCGCCCTGAAGAGCGGAGATCGGAAATGTTCATGCAGAACGCCTGGTACGTCGCGGCCTGGAGTACGGAGATCGGGGATACGCCTCTGGCGCGGACCTTTCTCGGTGAACCGGTGGTCCTTTTCCGCACCACGGATGGCACGGCCGTCGCGCTGGAGGACCGTTGCTGTCACCGCCATCTGCCGTTGTCGCTCGGCAAGGTGATCGGCGACGAGATCGAATGCGGCTATCACGGGCTGAGATTCGACGCCGCGGGCGCGTGTTCGCTGGTGCCGGGTCAGACCCAGGTGCCGCCGGGCTCGACCATCCGCCGCTACAGCCTGGTGGAGCGCTGGGGATGGTTGTGGATCTGGATGGGCGATCCGGATCTCGCCGACGACAGCCTGATCCCCGACTGGTGGTTCATGGATCACCCCGACTGGAAGGTTGTTCCGGGCAACGCCGGAAAGCCCATTCCTACCAGGTGCAACTATGAACTCATCACGGACAATCTCCTTGACCTGACGCATCTGAGCTACGTCCATGCCGACACCATCGGCAATGACGCGATCCTGGATTTCCCGGTCAAGACCGAGCGCGCGGCCGACCGCGTGATCATGACCCGTCTGATGCCGGGC
This sequence comes from uncultured Rhodospirillaceae bacterium, assembly GCA_964587515.1. Lineage (GTDB taxonomy): Bacteria > Pseudomonadota > Alphaproteobacteria > MPNO01 > MPNO01 > CAZPMO01. The sequence continues at coordinate 6,930 of CAZPMO010000040.1, forward strand.
GTTCCGCCGCCGCCACTATACAAAGCGGCAGGCGGTTTCAAGGGCAATGTCGACCGCTGGCAGATCGTCCAGTCGATCCTGCCGTGCTGCACGGACGTGGATGTCGGCTGCGCCGAGATCGGCAGCGGCGTGCTGGATGGCGATCGGCAGCAGGGTGTTAGCTTCCACGCGGTCCAGGTCCCGACCCCGGAGACCGAAAACACATCCCATTTCTTCTATGGCCACGCGCGCTGCTTCCAGACCGACAGCGCGGAAATGGACGAGGTTTACCGGCGCGACTTCCTCAAGGTTTTCATGGAGGACGTGGTCATTCTGGAGGCGCAGCAGACCGCCATGGACCTCGCGCCCGACAGCAGGTGGGTCGATATCAACGTCGATGCGCCGGGCATCGCGATGCGAAATCTCGTGCGCGACAATATCGCGGCGGAGGCCGGCGGCTGAGCTACCCTTGCGGCGTGCGATGCGCCTGATGAGACGACACCAGTGACCGTTCGCCGAACGACTTTAAATCTGTGTCGTTGGAGACCAGCAGCGCCGCCTTGAGCCTCAACAGCAATTCCCCGGCCAGGGTTTCGCCGAAGAACCAGTTGTCCAACTCGATGTCCGTGATCCGGCCCGGCTTTGAGAGCCCCGCCATATAATAGAAATGCTTGAGATCGTCGGCGGCGTACTTGACGGTCCGTTCGGGTGGAAACGCCGGCATCGGGTTCTCGGTCGACTGATCCCGCGTATACCCTTGGATCAGATCGACGATGTCACCCTGGCTGAACGACGTGATGCGGTCGAGTTGCCGGCCGCCGTGTTCCCGAACCCATTGATCGCGAAGCGGCTGCAAAGATTCGATCTCGGACTTCACCGCATCGGCCAACGCCCCGGCGTCTCCGGGTTGCGGCTCGGCCGCGATCGGCGCCGTCCAGGCGGCGAGGTCGGCGTCCGGCTGGGGAGGCCCATCCGGGAAATCCACCAGAAGCGGGCCGTCGGTCCGCTCCAACAGGGACAGCGCATCGACCAGCACGCGGCGCTGGAAGTCCGGCTCGTTGGGCGCGCCGAAGGGCCGGCCCAGTTCGAACGGCACGGACAGCGCCCGGGGCGGCGCTATTAGCGCCGCGTGCGCTCGAATCAGGACGATCGCCGTGGTCGGCAGACCTTCGCGTTCCAGGTAATGTGCAAGCCCGCTCACGGCGCGCGTGCACATGGGTCAAACGCCGGCGAGCATGACCCCGTCGACGCCGTCACTTTTCATGGCGTCGGCCAGACCCTTGGCCAGATCCGCGTGCGCGGTTGGCGGCGTCGCGCCCATGAAGGCGTAGTGGTCGGCCGCGACGGACCCGACAATCCCATCGGCCACCAGTTCGCGCAGCCGATCGATCGGGTACACCGTGTTGATGTCCCGCAACAGGCCGGTGCGATCGAAATTGGTCGACACGTGGCTGGTGATTAAATCGGCGATATCGGTGTCGTCGGGAATGGTCCGGAACTCGCCCTTGCCGGGGAGGAACGGCTGGTTCTCGTGACGATGCAGACCGGCGGTGGTGATGATGGATATGCGGCGGTCTTTCAGCGGCGGTCCGCCGGCGCACGGCGTTTCGTCATAGTCCGGCATTTGCTGATTGACCAGGCTGCCGCGCATGGGCTCCGGCATTTCACTGAGATACATAAGTTTGTTCCCTGTTTCGAATTGTTAAACCGCAATGTGGCTCTCGTGGTTTTCCAGATACCACTCGGCGATCTCCTCGCGCTTGGGCAACCATACATCGTCGAACCGTTTGACGTAGGCGAGGAATTCCTCGAGCGCGCGCATCCGGTAGGGTTGGCCGATGACGTGCGGGTGCAGTCCGACGGTCATCAGCATGCCGGTATGCTGACCTTCGCGGTAGAGCACGTCGAACTGGTCCTTGAACACCTGAACGGTCTCGTCCACCGTCATGCCGCGGCGGAAAAACGTCGCGAAGTCGTTGAGTTCGTTGGTATAGGGGATGCACACCAATTCGCCGCTGTCGGTATGGACCAGATAGGGCTGGTCGTCGTTCATGTAATCAGCCTGGAAGATCAAGCCGAATTCCCTGACGATGTCCGGCGTGTTCGAGGTGCAGCGCATCGATGTCGACAGCCAACCCTTGGCGGGCTTGCCGACCACGTCTTCGTATACGTCGAGCACCCGCCCGATCAGTTCGCGTTCCTTGTCGGGCTCGTGGGCGTAGTTGGTCAGCAAATCGGTCTGGGCGTAGTTGTGCGCGATCAGCTCCCAGTCGCGCTCCTTGACCGCATCGATCACGGCGCGGCGCTCCTTGCCCATCATGGCGTTCATGGTGCAGCTGGCCGGCACCCCAGCGCGATCGAAGGCGTCGAACACCCGCCAGCAGCCGACGCGCTGGCCGTATTCGCGCCAGGTATAGTTGGGCCAGTCGGCCACATTGGCGGGCAGCGGGTCGGGCAGGATTTGCGGGCCGCCGGCATAGAAGGTTTCGTCGCCCTCGCGGGTCAGCTCCCACCATTCCAGATTGATCGTGAAAACCAGCGCGAGCCGCGCGCCGCCCGGCCATTTGAGCGGCTTGCGGTGCGGCATGGGCACGAAATCGTAATGCATCTTATGTGACCTCCCTTTAGGCGCGGCTCAGCAGTTTCGCCGCATCGTCCTCGATCGCGGTTCCCTTGAAGAATTCGGGGTTCATGCCGCCGTGCAGCCTGACGGCGTTGGCGAACATGAAATCGCGGTATTGCGCCTCGTCCATCAGCCCGTGTTCGAGCTGTTCGTATGCCTCGGGCATCACGCCGCGCGCGTCGACCACGTCCCAATGACCGATATCGGACGAGAACACCGCGTTGATGGCGCGCCCGAACGGCATGCCGTCGCCGCGCAAAGCCGCGCCCGCATAGGGATCATCGGCCTCGCAGCCGAAATAGAAGGGTTTCGCGAACCGGTCGACGATGTCCTCCGCCCGCTCGATCCGGCAGGCCGCGAAGTCGTCGAGCATGGCCGGGTCGTCGCGGTCGGCCGGACCGAGACCGAAATTGCGGGGCGGTGGATCGGGGCTGTCGTCCGTCGTGATGCGGGACGCGATGAAATCGTCGGCATGGCGGTCGAACAGCTCGCGCATCAGGTCGAGGTCGACATTGGCGGAATCATATTGGCCGACGGCGTCGGCGTTGCGCTTTTCCCAGCGGCTGACGATGCCCTGGAACAGCACGCCGCCCCACGCGGTTCCGCCTTCGAGAAAAGCGAAATTGAGATCGGGAAAACGGGCCGTCACGCCGCCGAAGAACAGCGCCTTCGCAAACAGCTCGCCGCCGGCCGCGAAATGACCCAGATGGTTGTACATGAAGTTGCTGACCGACCGTCGCATGCCCATCCCGAAGGTGGTGTTGTGGGCGGTCACCGCGACCTTGAGCGCGGCGCATCTGGCCCAGACCGGGTCGTAGTCGTGGGCGCTGTCCAGCGCCAGCATGTCGTAATATTGGGCGGCGCGCGCGATATCGGGCGGCGCGGCTTCGGCGGCGGGCACGGTTCGGATGACGAAATTCGCGACCATTACCGCCTTCAGTCCGAGCCCGGTGACGGCATGGTCGAGCTCCGCGACCGCCTCCTCGGGGGTATGGGTCGGGATGATCGCGACCGGCGTCATGCGGTCGGCGTGATCGCGGTACAGATCGGCGATCATCGTGTTGTAGGCCCGGCACAGGGCAGGGCGGAATTCGTCGTGGGGCAGGTTGACATAGTTGAGCCCGGCGGACGGATACAGGATCGCGTAATCGATACCCAGCTCGTCCATGCGGGCGCGGCGTAAATTCGGGAACACGGCGGTGGCGCGGTCGAGCGTGTTGCGCGCCGCCGTCGCCCAGAACTGCGGCCGGCCGATCCGGCGCTCCAGGCGCTCCGCCGGGCTGGCGCCGCCCCAAAGCGACGCCTGTGCGCGCTCATCCCAGGCGAGATAATCGCGAACCATGTCGGCGCCGAACAATGCGGCAAGATAGTCGAGGACGATTTTGCGGTATTCGAGAATATGGCCGTCCGCGTCGATGGTGGGATGGCCCTGGCGCTCGCGAATTTCCGCCGCCGTCAAATTTATATCGCCGCTCATCCCGACTTATTCGCCTTCCCAGTTTCCGTGCTTTGCATGCCCGCTGCGATTGCCGGTTCGAAATCTAGACCGACGGCCCGGTGGTGTCATACCTTTCCCCCGTTTTCGTCCCTGGACGGGTTCCGCGATCATCCAAATGCAATCGAATACCTAGCAAGTATTAATCCCGAATTGGCAAGACAAAAGATAAGTCTAAAAGGACATTATACTAATTGATAATTGAATTGAAAATTCCATCCAAACCATCATTACCAGTGCGGTGGAAAACGTCCGCCGAGGGGTAATTCTTGGGGAAATGCGAAATGAAAAACTTTTCAGGGCCGACAAGCCCGCTTCGCTCCCCCGTGATTGAGGGAGAACGACCGGTGTCAGCCAGAAGACAAACCCAGATTAAATGGACCGTGATCGTGGCCGTGGTCGCGGTTCCGTTGGCCTTCCTGGCGCTCGGCAATGAAGGGGCCATCGTGGGCGGCGCCTGGGACACCTCGCTTGATATCGAGGCCGGTGATTTCGTCGAGGTCTCGATCAATGTCGCCAAGCTCATGAACGACGACCGGCTGTGCTTCCGCTCGGTCGAGATCAGGACCGCCGCCGGGGCCGCCAATAAGGGCTTCCATACCTGCAAGGGCACCGCGCCCGCGCCGCCATGGCGGCGGCGCGGACGACGGACCAAACAACGACTTAACAGGACGAACGGGAAAGATCATGTTGTCACACGCAAGAGCCGGAAAAATCAGCGCCACCGAAAGGCGTCTCACGGATTCTTCGGAACGCTCCCTGTTCGCCCGAATGGCCGGCTGGGCCACAATAACCCTCGCCTCGGCGGGGCTCTTCGCGTTCGTCGCCACCGCGCCGGCCCATGCCGCCGGCGCCGACTTTTCGCTCGATTTCACCGCGGCCGCGCCCCTGACCTATGATCATTCGACCGGCGGCGGCGCCTATAACGACCGCACCGTGGGCAAGGCCGACGACATCGTCGAATCCCTCCAAGGCGGCGATTTTACCTGTGGCGACAAAGTCACCTTCCTGACGGAAATCTCGGTGGCTGCGGGCGGAGAGAACGATCAGACCATCCTGGTTGATTTTTCGTTCCTGGCCGATACCACGGGCCAGTCCGGCGCGGCGATTGGCAACATCGCCGGTGTTAGCATCAACTACGGTGCGGTATCCAACGGTGCCGGCGCGGGCAATACGGATTCAGGCATCAACGATGATGGCGGCAGCACCGCGACGCTTGTTTCGCAGACGCTTACCGCGCCACTCTTCGGAATGGGCGCCGAGCTGCTCGCAACAGTGGAGGTCGACGGCCTCGACGCGGGGGAACAGGTAATCCTGCGTGTGGACACGCAACTGGAATGCGATCCCGGCAGCAGCCCGACGGGCAATCTGCAGGCCATGCTCGAATCCGCCACCGTGATCGATGTCGGTGGAAACCCGGTCGATCCCGCCGATGGAATTTCGAGCGGCGCGCAGACCATTCCATTCCAGAAGATCGGCCAGCTTCCGATCCCAGACGTGATGATCGACAAGTCCGCTGATAAATCCAGCGTTTCCGCGTCGGGCGAGAACGTGACCTACACGGTCATGATCACCAATAACGGCGAGATAGAACTCACACTGGACTCGCTGATGGACGACAAGTTCGGCGATCTTTTCGACGCGGGCAATGCGTTGTTCTCCGCCAACAGCTGCCCCGATCTGAGCGGTGACATTCTGGCCGTGGGCGACAGCACCTCCTGCACATTCACCACATTCCTCACGGGCGCGGAAGGCGTTCCGCACGTCAATACCGTCACCCTCCAGGCGACCGCCAACGGCGTGAACGGCATCTCGGATATGGACAGCGCCACGGTGAATTTCACCGCCTTCATCCCTTCGCCGTCGATGACGGTTGTTAAGTCCTCGACGACGACGGGACTGTCGGCGCCCGGCACGGTGACCTACAAATATCTGGTCACCAACACCGGCAACGTGACGCTGACCGGCATCTCGCTGGTCGACGACAACGATGAAAACGACATGAGCTGCCCGGCGAACACGTTGAACGTGGGCGCGAACATGACCTGCACGGCGACGCATGACTTCACGCAGGCCGAGCTCGACGCCGACGGTTCGCCGACGGGGGACAGCGGCAAGCTGACCAACAACGTGACGGCGTCCTCCAACGAGGCGGCCGACGCGAAAGACAAGCTCGACATCCCGATTAGCCAAAGCCCCGGCATCGATATCCAGAAGACGCCCGACAATCAGGATGTCGTGGTCGGTGCGGACGCGACGTTCACGATCAAGGTACACGAATACGTCACGGTCGAGTTCGACGTTGTCTACCCGGCTGGCGGTTTCGTTTACATCAACCAGCACATGGATGATGGGGTGAAGGGCCGACGGATCGATGTCGATGGCGACGGGAATCCGGAACGGTATGAAAAGTCCGGTCCGAACGGCTTGGATATGGACACGGGTGAACTCACCGCGCCGGACATGGCCGACCACACCTTCTGTCTGGTCGACGGGCTCGGCGTCCCGATCCCCAGCGCCTTCGACGACGATGGGTGCGACACGGTCCAGAGCGTCAATGACTTCAAGCGGCTCAGAGGCGTCGGCGGCTATGTCGGGATCGGTCCCATGGAAGACGGCATGCCGATCGCGGGCGCCACGGTGACCCTCTATGACCCGAAGGGGGGTGTGGCGGGCACCACCACCACGGACGAGGACGGCTGGTATGGCATCGCCTTCAAGCACAAGGGCAAGCCGGCCGACTACACGGTGGTTCTGACGATCGGCGGTGATGTCGAAGGCGAGGCCACCGTCCGTCTCAAGGGTAATACCTTCGTGGAGGTGAACTTCGACGTAAGTCCGTAATTGCCGGGTGGGGAATGATGATGGCGATGGGCCGGAGAGCCTGATGAGACAATACGCCAGCATCCAATGCGGGGTCGCGTTCGCCGCCATCGTCCTTCTGGGGACGGTGGCGGCGGCGCAACCTGGCCCCGTCCAGACCAATAACGCCGAGACCGAAATCGCCAGGCTCGGCGATCCCAAGCCCGGACCCGTCAGCCTGCGCGCCCAGCTCCAGGCGCTTGCCGCGCGCGGCGGCTTCCAGGTCGACGGCATCGAGCTTATCGGCGACGAGGCGGCCGGGCCGCGCCTCAAGGATACCACCGAACAGCTGCGCCATTTGCTGCAACGCTACTCCTACGTGATGCTGCTCGACGATACCGGGAAGCCGCGCGAGATCCGCATCGTCGCGAAACGGCGGCCGCGGACGCGAACCTCGGAACGGACGCCGGGGCGTCACGCCATCAAGACGACCCGGCGCGGCGTGCACCACCAGGTGACCGCTAAGCTGGTCGGTCCCAACGACGCGATGCGGCGGGTTTCGCTGATCGTCGATACCGGCGCGACGGCCATCGTCCTGCCGGAATCGATGATGGGCCCACTCGGTTTCGAGGACGCCATGCTCAAGAAGGGTTTTTCCAACACCGCCAACGGCAAGGTGGGCGTAAAGCGCGGTACGCTGCGGTCCGTCATGGTCGGCGACGTGGAAGCCCGCGACGTGCTGGTCAGTTTCATCGCCGACGACCGGGTCGGCGGCACCAGGCTTTTGGGCATGAGCTTCCTCAACCGCTTCCGGTTCTCCATCGACGACACGAAGAACGAGCTCACCCTGCTGGTTCGCTAGCGCGCCGGCCCGGTTCCGCATGGACTGGACTCCGGCGCGGCGTCTGGCGACAATCACCGGTACGCCCATGAACCAGGGAGCCGACGGTGAATAACAAAAATAACGACGACCGCTTCGCGATGTACAATGGGAACGCCTTCAAGCTGGGCCTGTTCGGACCGAACTGCTCGTCCGGCCGCGCCATCACCAAGGTATCTGAACGCTGGTCCGGCGGCTGGTCCGACAATCTCGCGCTGGCGCGCATGGCGGACGAGGCCGGGATCGACTTCCTGCTGCCAGTGGGCCGCTGGAAGGGCTATGGCGGCGAGACCAACTATCAGGGCGAAACCTGGGAGGCGGTGACCTGGGCGACCGGCCTGCTGGCCGCGACCCAGCGTATCACCGTATTCGCCACCGTGCACGCGCCGCTGCTGCATCCGGTGATCGCCGCCAAGCAGTTCGTCACCGCCGACCATATCAGCCAGGGTCGGTTCGGGCTCAATATCGTCTGCGGCTGGAACGAGGGCGAGTTCCGCATGTTCGGCGTGACCCAGCGCGATCACGAGGCGCGCTACGAATACGGCCAGGAATGGATCGACGTCATCCGCATGATGTGGGAGCGCGAGGAAGCATTCGACTTCGAGGGCCGTTACCTGAGCCTCGAGGCGGTGCGTTCCGACCCCAAGCCGTATGGCGGCACGCGGCCGCTGATCATGAACGCCGGCGCCTCGCCGACCGGCCAGGCCTTCGCGGTGAAGAACTGCGACGCCTTGTTCTGCACCCCGACCGGGGCGGAAACGGTGGAGGAACTCGCCAACGGCATCCAGCACGCCAAGACCCTCGCCGCGGCGCAAGGCCGTGAAATCGACGTCTATTCGGTCGGCGTCGTCACGTGTTGCCCGACCAATGAAGAGGCCGAGGATTATCACCGCCACTGCATCATCGACGATGCCGACTGGGACGCGGTGGACAACATCCTGGCCATGAAGGATATCCGCCCAGATACCGTCGGCGCGGACGAATTCGAGCGCCGCCGCAATCACCAGGCGCACGGCATGGGCGGCATCCCGATCGTCGGCGACCCCGACACGGTAGCCGCTGAAATTGCCCGCATCGCCGGTGTCGGGTTGCGCGGGATCGGTGTTTCCTTCGTGAATTACCTCGAAGAACTGCCCTATTTCCGCGACGAAGTGCTGCCGCGCCTGGAACGGATGGGCCTGCGCGAGAGCCGCCGGTAACCGCCGCCCAAGGCACGGTGCGGATTCGCGCCCAAGGCACGGGGCGGATTAATCCGGATTATATCGCCGTATCGGCCGAAATATTTGATCCGGCGGAACCGGCGTATTCTGATCAGAGTTTCTCGAAATTCAAAAACAATAATTTGAATAAAATTCAGACAAAAGTGTTAAAATAAAATAAAATCAACATTTTAGAACTTAATCTCAAAATTTATAACAATAAAAAATTATAGTGACACAAATTTTACATAGTTTTATACTGACTATTTCAAAATATAACGAAACAATTACTTTCCTAAGGGAACGATTGTTTAATAATTTCGGTTGTATTCCTCTCGCCTACCGGTCACAGAGATGCGCCAGATGGGATACGAGAGATGCCACCAATAAATCAGGCGCGCGCGGCGTTATCCGCGTTCATTGCGACTTCCATGCTGCTATTCGCCTCCGTCGCCAATGGGCAGGGGTCGGGGCAGGGTGGGTCCTCCACCCGTTCGGGTACGTTGGAAGTCATCGTCCAGGACGATTTCGACGGCGGTCAGTCCAGGAGGGTCTATTTCCTCAAGGATGACACCAGCGACGATCTCTACGAACTCAAATTCGACCGGACGCCCCCTGGGCATCTCCGGACGGGAAAGACAATCACCATCCGCGGCCAGGCCGACGGCCGGACGATCTACGTCGATTCTCTCGACGAGACCGGCTCCACAAGCACGACCGGCATTGACGCCGAGGCTGTCGCCGCCTCCGAGCGGCGCGCCGTGGTGTTGATGGTCGACCTCGCCGACGCATCGGCGTCCTCGACCTACACGCTCGATCAGATCGCGGCCAACATGTATACGGGCTCGCGCTCGGTCGATGGGCTGTTCCGTGATTCATCGAACAACCAGCTCGGCTTCGCGCCCGATACCGACGGCGACGGCAAGCCCGACGTGTTCGGACCGTTCAAGATCGGCCTGTCCGCCTCGACTTGTGATTATTACGGATGGGCCTACGCGGCCGAGGACGCCGCGACGGCCGCCGGCATCGATCTGTCGAAATATCAGCACCGGGTGTTCGTGTTGCCCCGCTATAACCAGCTTTCCTGCAGCTGGGCCGGCATCGCCAATGTGGGCTGCGGCGCCTATTGCCGCTCCTGGGTCGCCGAGGCCGAATCGCCCATGGTTTTCGCCCACGAGCTCGGCCACAACCTCAGCATGGCGCACGCCGGCACCGATCCGGAAAACGACGGCACCACCAACTCGGCCTATGGCGACTATTCCGATCCGATGGGTCTGTCGCGCGCCTGGCACCGGTTCAACGGCGCCCACGCCGACCAGATGGGCTGGAGTTCGTCCACCGCCGGGTCGATCGCGACGGTCGTCTCCAGCGGCACCTATGAGATTTCGCCGATCGGCAGCGATCCGGCGACCGCGACCGCGCCCCAGACGCTCAAAATCGAAAAGGCCGACAGCGCGGAATTCTACTATCTGACCTATCGCCAGCCGACCGGCTATGACGACAGCCTGTCGACTACCTATACCCGCGGCGTCAACGTCCACCGCTATCGCGGCAGCGGATACAGCGCCACCAACTTCATCAAGTCGCTCGGCGATACGGAATCCTTCAACGATACGGCCAACGAACTGACGGTGACCCAGGTCAGCCATGACGGGGCCACGGCCACGGTCGAGATCGCCTTCGGCACATCGACGGGCGGCGGCACGGGCGGCGGCACCGACGATACATCGTGCAACACCGCCACGCCTTCGGTCGGGGTCTCGCCCTCGATCCAGATGGTCCGTCCGGGCGAAATGGTCGACTATTCGACTTCCGTCACCAACCTGGATGAGGCAACCTGCTCCAAGACCACGTTCGATATCGCCTATTCGGGTCTGCCCACGGGCGCGTTGTCCAATTCGGGGATCACGCTTTCGGCCGGCGCGTCGGGCAGCGTCTCGCTCAGCATCGACACCACGGGCCTGAGCGACGGCGCCCATGACGCGAACATCCTCGCGAGCGACAATGACGGTGTGGATCCGACGCATGCCTCCGACGGCGTCGGCAATCTGTCCATCGTCATCGACGGCACCGCGCCCACCGCGCCCACCGATCTGGCGGGTTCGAGCGGTCGCAAGGGCAAAGTCAGTCTCACCTGGAGCGCTTCCTTCGATGAGACCGCTGGTGTGAAGGTGTACACGATCTTTCGCGATGGCGTGCAGATCGGCGAAACCGGCAGCACCGGCTTCACCGACGCGAACACGGCCTCGGGCGCGAGCTACGCCTATACGGTCATCGCCACGGACGGCGTCGGCAATGTGTCCGGGCCTTCGATCGCGGCGAACGTGACCGTGTCGTCCTCGGGCGGCGGCAAGGGAGGCGGTGGTCACGGCAAGGGAGGCAAGAAAAAGTAAGCCTCTCACGGTTCGATACCATTACGAAAAACGGGGTTTCCCCGGTCGCCGAATTCGGCGATCTCCGGGGAGGCCCCATTTTCGTTGGAAATCGCCATCGGTCGGCACCATAAATTAATGGTTGCGGGTGATGTTGGCATCGAACACTCGGAACATTCGGCTAGAGCACTATCCGACCAAATAGGATCATTTGATGGAGGCAAATCGGCTTCTCGGGCAGGCGCGGCGCGTAGCGCGATGCGGTGCATCGGGCAAGCGTCGCAACGCACCCGAGAAACCGATTTGCCCACCGAAGGCCGGATTAGTCCGACCCGTGGCGTCGTTGCGCGTCTTTGCCGATGCGCCGCATCGCCATGCGAAGCGCGCCTAACCACGGGGCGGACTAATCTCGGTCAAATGGTCCTATTTGGTCGGATCATGCTCTAAGATCGAAGAACGCCGCCGCGTTATCCCACAGCATGCGACGCCGGTCGTCGTCGCTGATCCCCTCGACCGCCAGGAATCCTTTCACCGCGCTGCTGCTGCTGTCGAAATGGGGATAGTCGGTGGCGAACATGATTTTGTGGGCCCCGATTCCCTGAACGGCCAGCGGTATGGTGTGATCGCCGGGATCGCAGGTGACGAAACATTGGCGGTCGAAATAGTCGCTGGGCTTCATGGTCAAGCCGCCGAGATAGGGGCCGAGTTTCGGGTGATGATAATGGTCGTCGAGCCGCGCCAGCCAATACGGCGCCCAGCTGCAGCCGGCCTCGAAGAACCCCACCCGAAGCGCCGGGAAACGCTCCAGAACGCCGCCCGCGATGATGCTCATGGCGCCGAACATCTGTTCGAAGGCGTGGCTGATGATGTGGTTATAGACATAGCTCGGCGGATCCATCATGCCGCCGTACCGGTCGCCGCCCGCCGTGTCGTCGCAGCCCGTCGATTCGTGGAGGATCAGCGGTACGCCCAGCTCCTGCACCGCGGCGTAGAACGGATCATATTCCGATCGGTCGAGGGTGCGGCCCTCGGTAGGGTTGGGCCGGATCAGGACCGCCACCGCGCCCAGGTCGCCGACGGCGCGGCGCGCCTCGGCGATCGCGGCGTCAACATCGTGGACGGATACAGGCGCGGCGAAGAACAGCCGGTCGGGAAACGGCTTCACGTAATCCGCGATCCAGGAATTGTGCGCCCGCACCATCGCGGTCGCGAAGTCGGGGTCGAGGTAGGTGGCGATGGTGGTCGCCGACGGGAACAGGATCGCGGCCTGGATGCGTTCCTTGTCGAGCACCTTGATACGGTTTTCCGCCGTCATCGGTTTACGGCTCGATATCTCCCTGGGGTGGGGCGGATGGCCGACGCCGTCGACGATAAACCGGCGGTTATTGTCGTCGTTCAGAACCCAGCCCCGGGTCCGTCCGCGAAATTCAGGTGCGAGATATTCGGTGAACAGCTCTTCGGATTCGAGAACATGGCCGTCGGCGTCGATGGCGATCCGGTCGTCGGGCATGGCGCGCACTCCGCGTTTTTGTCGTCATTGCGCGAAAAGCTACACCCGTGCTCGGTTCGGATACAAGCGATCAGGCCGGTAAACGCGTTGGTCGGCCGCAAGCTTTCCTAGTCCTTCGAGACGGCGCTTCGCGCCTCCTCAGGATGAGGAAAGCTAAATATCCCCTCATCCTGAGGAGGGCCGAAGGCCCGTCTCGAAGGATGGTGCTCCGCGATCATTTCTTACGCGATTACCCTACCGGGTTATCGGGCCGTTTCGTCTGATCCGGAGATACGGATTTGCTCAGAAGCATGCCCGCGACGGCGCAGCCGATGATTATAAGTTCGGCGTAATCGTGACGGGTCACGGACTGAAGAATTCGCGAGACGGTCCGGTCCCCCATGAACAGGGCTATTCCCATCAGCAATATGAATTCGGCGCGGAGAATTCGGGAAAGCAGCGTCGCGAATTCCCCGTCATGGTCGAACGACATGGTTCCCGCCAGCGTTCCGCCGCCGTTCGGCGCCGCAAGGCCCGGAGAAACATCAGACGGGTCGACGGAACTGAATCCGAGCATGTCCTTGAACCGCAAATTTCTCAGCTTCGCGGCAGGCAACAGTTTCGCGCCGCGCCGCGCCGTCTCTCCCCCCACCAAAATTTTCCCGCGTCGATCCGTCAACTCGACGAAATCCGTCGCCGACAAGCTCCAGTTCGTCTTGGCCGCGTCCGCGAAGTTGTCGCTGGTGTGCTCGGAAGCGTGCGGGAAACACTGATACCCTTTCAGGCTCAGGTCCACGACCTCCAAGACATTGTCGAATTGCCTTTCGCCGGCGATCCACCCGTGCGCCAGGTCGAGAATGTCCGTGTTCGCCTGAAATTCGTCGTCGCCGGTTATTCCGATGATATAGGCTTGACCAAAAAACTGGGACAAATTGAGCCAACCACCGTGCAATATGCCGCGTATGACGGCCGGCGACATGATCACGATGTCCGACCATCCGCCGAACTCCGGTTCGGATTGGCCCTGACAGATGTCTTGCAAAAGCACCACCGTGCCGTGGTGCGAAAGCTGATCTTTGATCCGTTTCTCGATCTCGGGATCGACAATGCCAAGGTAGAAATTTTTCTTTTCCGGTCTGACGCCGCGCGATGCCATGTTCTCAACTCCCGGCAAGTTGCGCGCTGGGGAATCCGGCCGCGTCGAAGTGTTTCTACGCCATTGGTAATCGCCTGACCTCCATCCCGTGTTGTCACCCTCCCTCGGCAAATCCATTCTCGTCGCCTACTGTAGACCTCTCCGTCGCGTCGCCTAGATCACAATTCGGAGTAACCCGTTTGGGAATGCGCTCCCTCTCTCTCCGATTGCCCGGGCCCGCTTGGCTGGATATGCTCATGGACATACGGGACAGGGGGATGTGTCATGGATGCGGAAACACGCGTGGGGGCGGGGATCGATTTCGAGAAATTCCGGCTGCGGCGGTTCGTCGACCGGCTGATCGATCTGGATGAAGTCGAGATCCGCGAAAATCCCGTTTCGCTCACCGATCTCAGCGCTATCATCGAGACCACGCAAAAGGCAGTGCTGTTCAAACAGGCCGGCCCCGACCGGCTGGAGATGATCGCCAAGGCGTCCGCCAGCCGCGCGCGTATCGTCGCCGCTTTCGATTCAACGCCCGAAAAGGTCTATGACGAGCTGCATGCCCGTCTCGCCAATCCGCAAGAAGTCGTCGAGGTGCCGTCCGACGAGGCGCCGGTGCACGCCGTGAAGATCACCGGCGACGATGTCGACCTGGCCCGGCTGCCGTTTCATCCGCAGCACGAATTCGACGGCAGCACCTATATCTCCTCCGGCATCGATTACACGATCGACCCGGAAACCGGGCGCACCAATGTGGGCAGCCGCCGGCTGTCGCTGCGCAACCGCACCCAGACCGGCACCAACATCACGGCGCCGTCCGATCTCAAGCGCATTTATACGGCCAGCGCCGCGCGTGGCGAGCGCTTGGCCGTCACCTTCACCATCGGTAGCCATCCGCTCGATTTCTTCGCCGCCACCACGCGTTTTCCGGGCGACGAGCTTAGTCTGGTGGCGACGCTGCGCGGCGAGACCGCGCCGGTGGTGAAGAGCCTGACCAACGATATCCGGGTGCCCGCCGACGCCGAAATCATCATGGAAGGCTATTTCGACGAGCGCGGCTATGTGGAGCCCGAGGGGCCGTTCGGCGAATATATGGGCTATTACGGTGCCATCCACATGGACCCGGTATTCACCTGCACCGCGATCACCATGCGCGAAGACGTGATGTATCAGACGCTGCAGCACGGCACCGCTTTCAAGCTCGACGAAACCGACGCGGCCAGCATGACGTCGGTGCGGCTCGAGGCCGACGCGATGCGAATCCTGCGCCAGGTGACGCGCCAGCCGGTCGCGGTTTATCTGCGGGCGACGGCGGGCGGGGCGGGCGCGCTTCGGGTCTCCATCAAGCAGTCCACGCTCGGTGAGGCGCGCAACGCGATCGCCGCCCTGTTCGGCGGATTACCCCGGCTCAAGCATATCTGGGTCTATGACGAGGACATCGACATTCACGACGACAAGCAGATCGAATGGGCTTTCGGCACGCGCTTCCAGGCCGACCAGGACATGGTCATGCTGACCGGCACCACGTCCATGCCTATGGACCCCTCGCTCGACGGACGGCGCACCGGGGCCAAGGCGGGCTTCGACTGCACCCGGCCGTTCGGACGCGGCGACGAGATCCGCCTGATCCGCTGCGCCGCCAAGGTGTTCGACGGGCAGGCGCGGTTCCAGACCGTGGAGCAGGCGCTGGAAGCCGAGCCCATGTATTACAGCCATCTGGTCGAAGCGGTCGGCAGCGAGGACGGGCGCGAGGTCGCCTGCGCGCTGGACGAACTTCGCGAGAACGGCAAGCTCGGGCGCGATCGTGACGGGCGCTATCATCTGACCAGCGCGACCCCCGGCCTGACCGGCATCGTCGGCGAGTTCTATCACGACCCCAACGACGGCACCTGAGCCGACCGGCCGAGCGCATGGACCATTCGTACGATAATGTGACGCCGCGGATCGGCGATGCGGTTCCGCGCAAGGAGGATCTCCGGCTGCTGACCGGCGCGGGGTCCTTCAGCGACGACGTCAACCTCGACGGCCAGGTCTACGCCGTCATGGTGCGCTCGCCCCACGCCCATGCGCGGATTATCGACGTGGAGATCGCCGAAGCGCTGGCCGTGCCCGGCGTGCTGGCGGTGTTTACCGGCGCCGATGCCATGGAAGACGGACTCGCGCCGGTGCCGCACCTTGTCAGGCTCGGCGCGTCGATGGACATCATGCTGGAGAACCGCGACGGCTCGGAACATCACAGGACGCCGCATTTTGTTCTGCCGGCCGACAAGGCGCGTTTCGTGGGCGAGGCACTGGTGATGGTGATCGGCGAGACCGAGGCCGCCGCCCGCGATGGGGCCGAACAAGTGAGCATCGAATATGAGCCCTTGCCGTCGGTGACCGGCACCGCCGCCGCGCTGACCGACGGCGCGCCCCTTGTCTGGGATGACGAGGCGGCGACGAATCTTTGCGTCGATGCGGATGTGGGCGATGAGGCGGCGACCGATGCGGCCTTTGCCGGCGCGGCCCATGTCGTTCGGCTTGAAACCTGGATCCGCCGGGTCACCGGCGTCACCATGGAGCCGCGCGCCGCCGTCGCCGGTTTCGAAGCGGAAACCGGCCGTTACACCGTGTATGCCGGCAGCGGCGGAACCAACCGTCAGAAGCGTGAAACGGCTGCGGTGTTCGGCATCGATGAGGACAAAATCCGCTACGTCGCCGGCGATGTGGGCGGCAATTTCGGCACCCGCAACGCGTTCTATCCCGAATTCGCCCTGGTCGCCTGGGCGTCGCGCCGCGTCGGCCGGCCCGTGAAATGGACCTGCGACCGCAGCGAGGCCTTCCTGAGCGATCACCAGGGAAGAGACCTGGTGGTCGAGGCCGAACTCGCGCTCAACGAAGCCGGCGATTTCATCGGATTGCGGGGCTCCAATATCAGCAATGTGGGCGGCCATACGGTGTCCTTCGTGCCGCTCGCCAAGGGCGTCGAGATCATGAGCGGCGTCTACCGGATCCCCGCGACCTATTTCCGCGCCCGCGCGACGCTCAGCAACACGCCGTCCACCAACCCCTATCGCAGCGCCGGACGGCCCGAGGTGAATTTCGTCATGGAGCGGCTGGTCGATCTGGCGGCGCGGCAATGCGGCTTCGACCCGGTCGAAATTCGCCGCCGCAACATGATCCCGCCCTCCGCCATGCCCTATGAAAACGGGCTCGGCATGACCTATGACAGCGGAACCTATGAGGCCGTCATGGATAGCGCGCTGGCGCTCGGTGACGCGGCCGGATTCAAGTCGCGGCGCGCGGAATCGGAAGCGCGCGGAAAGCTGCGCGGTTTCGGCATCGGGGCCTATGTCGAAACCTCGACCGGCGCGCCGCGCGAGCGCGCCGACATCACGGTGCTTCCCGAAGGGCGCGTCGACGTGGTGATTGGAACCCTGTCGAGCGGCCAGGGGCACGAGACCAGCTTCGCCCAGCTCGTGACCGAATGGCTCGGTGTGCCGTTCGATGCCGTGAACCTGATTACCGGCGACACCGATGTGGTGGAAATCGGCGGCGGTTCGCATTCGGGGCGCTCCATGCGGCTCGCGGGCATCGTCGTCGGCAAGGCGACCGATGAGATCATCCAGCGCGGCGGGCGCATCGCGTCCGTTCTGCTGGAAGTCGCCGAGGCGGATATCGATTTCGACGGCGCGCATTTCACCGTGGCCGGCACGGACCGGACCATCTCGTTATTCGATGTCGCCGCCGCCGCTCTCGAACGCGAAGACCTGCCCGAGGATCTGCGGGGTCCGCTCAGCGCGACCGGCGACGAGACCTTCAGAATTCCCGCCTTCCCGTTCGGCTGCCACGTCGGCGAGGTCGAGGTCGATCCCGAGACCGGGGCCTATGAACTGGCGGCCTATGCCGGGATCGACGATGTCGGGCGCGCGGTGAACCCGCTCATTCTGCACGGCCAGGCCCATGGCGGCATCGCGCAGGGGCTCGGCCAGGCGATGTTGGAGCTTTGCCATTACGACCCGGAGACCGGCCAGAACCTGTCGGGCTCATTCATGGATTATGCGCTGCCGCGCGCCGGCGACATGCCGTCCTTCGCGGTCGAGATCAGCGAGGTGCCGTCGCCCACCAACTCGCTCGGCATCCGCGCCGGCGGCGAAGGCGGCACCACGCCGGCGCTGGCCGCGCTGGTCAACGCGCTGGTCGACGCCCTGTCGGACCTCGGCGTGCGACATATCGAAATGCCCGCGACCCCGGAGCGCGTCTGGCGCGCCATCCAGGACGCCAAGGCACCCGCTTAAACCCAGGGAGAACAGACATGAGCAACGAAATTCTGACCGAGCGAGACGGCGACATCACCCGCATCACCATCAACCGGCCCGACGAGGGCAACGGCGTTTCCAACGACATGGCGACCGAACTGACCGGCATCCTCGGCGAGGCCGGCCAGACCTCGCATTTCATCGAACTGCGCGGCGCGGGCGCGGATTTCTGCATCGGCCGGGCGCGCATGGGCCAGGACCGCGATTCCCAGCCCGAGGCGCTCGACCTTCGTCACGAGAACGAGGTGATCTTCAATTGCTATGCCGCGTTCCGCAACTCGCCGGCGCCGATCGTCGGCGTGGTTCAGGGCCGCGCGCTGGGCTTCGGCGCCGCGCTGGCCGCCTTGTGCGACATCACCATCGCCGCCGACACCGCGCAGTTCCAGTTGCCCGAGATGGGCCATCGCATCATGCCGACCATGGCGATGTCGTCGCTGATCGACCGGGTGCCGCGCAAGGCGCTGATGTATCTCACCTATTCCACCAAGATCATCGACGCCGAACGGGCGCTCACCTTCGGTGTGGTCAGCGACATCGCCCCGGCCGCCGAGTTGGACGCCGTCGTGGCGACATTGGAAGAGGCGTTGAATAAGGCGCCGCGACCGGCCGTCCGGGCGGTGAAGGAATTCGCGCGCACCGGCATGAGCATGGATATCACCGGCGCGGTCGACTACGCCCGCAACCTGCACGCCACCGTGAATTCATCCAGCGGCATGCGGGGGTGAGCCCGGTTTGACCGGCTCCTGTCATGGGCTCTGGTCTTTGCCTTGACCGACGCTACAATCGAAACGTCAAGGGAGGTCGCCGGTGCAACACGGGAACCGCAGGCTGGCAGCGATCGTTTCGGCCGACGTCGTCGGTTACTCTCGCCTGATCGGCGAAGACGAAGCGGGGACGCTCGAGGCGCTGAGGGCCCATCGCGCTGAACTGATCGACCCCCTGATCACCAGATATGGCGGCCGCATCGTCAAGACCATGGGCGATGGCCTGTTGCTGGAATTCCCCTCTGTGGTCAATGCGGTCAAGTGTTCCATCGCGCTGCAAGAGGGGATGATGGAGCGGAACGCCGAACTGGCCAGCGACACGCGCATCGAGTTTCGCATTGGCGTCAACCTCGGCGACATTGTCACCGAAGGCGATGACATTCACGGCGACGGCGTGAACGTGGCCGCGCGACTTCAGGAGGCAAGCCAGGTAAACGGCATCGCGATTTCGGGTATCGCCCATGACGGCGTGGGGAAGCTGGTGGACGCCGTTTTCGAGGACAGCGGCCCACAGCAATTCAAGAATATTGCTCGTTCGATTCAGATGTGGCGCTGGACACCCGCGGCATTGCCGACAGCTGGTCCGGCAAACGCGGATAAACGTCTGGAACTGCCAGACAAACCATCCATTGCCGTATTGCCGTTCGACAACATGTCGGGCGATCCCGAACAGGAATATTTCTCCGACGGCGTCACCGAGGACATCATTACCGCGTTGTCTCGTCTGCGCTGGCTGTTCGTGATCGCGCGCAACTCGACATTTACGTACAAGGGCCGGGCGGTCGATATCAAGGCGGTCGGCCGCGAGCTTGGCGTACGCTATGTGCTGGAGGGCAGTGTACGCAAGGCCGGCCGGCGGGTCCGGGTGACGGCCCAGTTGAACGAGACGGAAACCGGCGGGCACATCTGGGCGGAGCGTTACGATCGCGAGCTGGAGGACATCTTCGATCTGCAGGACGAGTTGACGGACGCTATCAGTTCGGTCGTCGGCGCGGAGCTCGCCGGCAGCGAACGGGACCTGGCGCGCAGGAAGTCCCCGGCCGGTCTGGACGCCTGGGATTATTACCAGCGTGGCATGTGGCATCTCTATAACATGTCCGAAACGGAGATCGCCGAAGCACGGCGATTGTTCGAGATCGCGACGCAGCGAGCGCCGTCGTTTGCCAGCCCCCATGCCGCGCTTGGCTATGTCGCGGCCATCGAGGCTTGGTCAGGCTATACCCAAGACCGGGACGCGACCCTTAAGGCGGGTTTGCTCGCCGCCGAGCGCGCGGTGTCGCTCGACGACCGGGACGGCTTCAACCAATTCGCGCTTGGGCGGGTTTGCACCGTTCTGGACGAGCGGGACCGCGCCGTACTGGCGCTGGAAAAATCCATCGAGCTGAACCCGAATTCCGCACCTGCATATTATGGACTTGGCGTCGCGCATTTCTGGGTCGGCCAGGCGGAAAGGGCCGCGCCGCTCCTGGATCGCGCCATTCGCCTTAGCCCAACCGACCCGCAGCTCTGATCATTTCATTATATTCGCGGAAACGCCGGAATTTTCATGGAGGATTTCGAGGCGGCGATCGCGGATCAAAAAGCGGCGATCCAGAATAAAGGCGACGAGTATTTGCCTTATCTGTCGCTGGCCGCCGCATGCGTGTTGCAAGGCGGCAGAGATGACGAGGCGCGCACGGCATTTAACAACGCGCGGCGGTTGAAGCCGGAGTTATCCGAAGCCTTCTTGAGAGAGACGGTCGGAAACCTGCACCCGCCCTATCTGGAATCCTTTATTCATTGTCTGAAGAAATTGGGTCTGTCCGACGCGTGACCGTCGTTCTACTTTTCGGTGAGGCGTTATTATTGGGGGAGAAACATATGCTGCCGGGGCAGGGACGATACGCGCATTCGGTCATTCAGGGGCGTCCGGACTATGATTGGCCGGACGGCAAGCGGCTCGCGTTCTATATCGGCATGAACATCGAGGTGTTTGCCTATCTCGCCGGTCTCGGGCCCGACCCGATGCTCACCACAAGCCCCCAGACCCACCGCAATTATGCATGGCGGGACTATGGCAACCGCGTCGGCATCTGGAACCTGTTCGACATGTTCGACGAGCTGGGGCTGCCGGCGTCGTGCATCGTGAACAGCGGGCTGTACGACGATTATCCCGAAATCTTCGAGCGCATCCGCAAGCGCGGCGACGCGGTGGTCGGGCACGGCCGGACCAACGCCGAGTTGCAGCGCGGCATGTGGGAGGAAGACGAACGGCGGCTGATCGCCGACGCCACCGCCGCCATCGAGCGCAACGAGGGCGCGAAGCCCCAGGGGTGGCTCGGCCCCGGCGTGGTCGAGACCGGCGTCACGCCCGACCTTCTGAAAGAGGCCGGCTATACCTATTGTCTCGATTGGCCGTGCGACGACCAGCCGGTCTGGCTCGAGACCCGCGCGGGAAGGCTCCTCTCGGTGCCGTACCCGTTCGAGCTCAACGATATCGGCCAGGTGGTCTTCCGCCACCACACCGCGCGCGAATTCGCCGACATGATGGTCGATCAGTTCGAGGCGATGATCCGGCAATGCGTCGACCGGCCGCTGGTCTATTGCGTGTCGCTGCACAGCTTCATCGCCGGCCAGCCGTTCCGCCTCACCGCCTTCCGCGAGGCACTCGAGCACATCGTGAACCACGAACATCGCGACCGCGTATGGTTCACCCACTCCGACGCCATTGCCGAACATTGCTATACGCTGGAGCCGGGGCTGATTCCGGGAGGCTAAACCCCAAGACGTTCAAACCGACCTTCTCTGCCAAACACCCGCCGCGTGGACATTGGCTTTGCTTGCATGCTAGCCTTTCCTTGGAACGCCGTGGTTCGGGAACGGTGCCACTCAGGGGAGGATCATAAGAAATGAAGAATCGTATTTTGCTCGGCGCGCTTGGCGCTATCGCCGTCACGGCGTTGCTGGGAACAGGCGCCATCGCCGCGACCACCACCATCAAGATCGGCTCGTTCACGCCGCCCAAGGCGGGGTATCTGCGCACCATCACCATTCCGCTGCTGCGCCAGATCGAAAAGGACAGCGCCGGCGACGTGAAGTTCCAGGAATTCTGGGGCGGCGCGCTGATCCGCAGTCCGCGCAAGCAATGGGAAGGCATGCTGAACGGCATCCAGGACGCGACCCAGGTGCTGCCGTCCTATACCGCGAAACTGTTCCCGGATTGGGGCATCTTCGCGCTGCCGTTCATGTTCCGGGGCGCCGGCACGCTGGAGGCCACGGTGGCCGGCTGGAAGATGTACGAAAAGGGACTGCTGGGCGGTTTCGACAAGATGAAGGTCTTCTCCGTCTACACCAACGACAATAGCGGGCTGCATCTCAGCCGCAAGATCACCTCGATCGACCAGATCAAGGGGCTGAAATTCCGCGCGCCGGGCGGCACCGAGGCGCTGGTGGTCAAGTCCATGGGCGGCACGCCGGTCGGCATGTCGATCAGACAGGTCGCCGAATCCCTCAACCGCGGCGTCATCCAGGGCACGCTGACCGGCTGGTCGGCGCTCAACACCTTCCGCATCACGCCGCTGATCAAGACCCATATCGACCTGCCGCTCGGCGTACGCAGCTTCGTGCTCGGCATGCGCAAGGACCTCTACAACAAGGTCTCGCGCAAGGGCCAGGATGCGATCAACAAGAACACCGGTCTGAAGCTGAGCAAGGCGTTCGGCCAATATTATGAAAATGACGGCAACACCATGCGCGGCAACCCCAAGAGCCGCCATGTGATCCGGCCGTCGCGGGCGCAGCTCGACAGCATCTTCAACGCCAAATTCCGGCAGTTCCACCAGGACTGGGCCGCGAAGGTCAAGGACGGCAAGAAGAAGTACGACGCCATGCAGGCGATCCTCGCCGATTTGCGCAAGGGCAGCTGATCCGGCCGCGCGCTTCCTGACGTGGAGGATCTGCCGGACGCGAGACGGCTGGTCGGGCCGGCCGCGAACTGGGTCGCCCTGATTGGGGCCTTCGCCATCATGCTGATGGCGGGGGCCATCGTCGGCGACGTGTTGATGCGCTGGTTGTTCAATGCGCCGATCCTGGGAGTCGACGATCTCGGCAAATACAATCTCGCGGTGATCGTCTCCAGCTTCTTCCCGCTGTGTCTGGTGGGTGGGCATTTCGTGACCATCCGCTTCGTCGGCAAGGCGCTCGGAACCATGCGGGCGTTATGGCTCGAGGCGTTCGGTTCTCTGATGACGCTGCTGGTGTTTCTGCTGCTGGCTTGGCAGTTCGTCCGCTTCACCGTCTGGGACGTGACCCTGACGGGGCTGGCCACGCCGGTGCTTGAAATCCCCCAGGCGCCATGGTGGTGGGTGGTGACCGCGATAATCGTTCTCTGCGTTCCGGTTCAGGTTTACGTGCTGTTCGAAAGCTGGGTGCGGGCGATCCGCGGCGCGCCGCGCGCCGGCGGCGAGGAGGAAACCGCCGATGCCGGCGTCTAGAGCATGATCCAACCAAATAGGATCATTTGATGGAGGCAAATCGACTTCTCGGGCAGGCGCGGCGCGTAGCGCGA
>CAZPMO010000041.1:0-30151 GCA_964587515.1 uncultured Rhodospirillaceae bacterium
GGTCAAGCCCGGGCAAGACGGGTGGGTAGCGGGGATTTAAACCGGACACCAGTGGGTCAAGCCCGGTCATGACATCGGTGTGTCGGGGTGAAAGAGAGAGCGCTCAAAACCCTTCCGCGACAATCAGATTCCCCTTGGCGACGCTCTGGCGGATTTTGATCAGGGGCTGGAAGTCGTCGGACTCGTACCAGCGTTTCAGGGTTTCCATGTCGGGGAATTCGTGGACCACCATGCGCGGGCCGGGCCATTCCCCTTCCAGCACTTCGAAGTCGCCGCCGACAAGCTGGCGGCCGCCGAATTTCTCGATGCTGGCGCGGGCCGGGCCGGTGTAGTCGCGCCGGTAGGTTCCCGCGTCCGACAGCTCCGTCTGGTGATAAATCACATAGGCCGCCATTTTCGCCTCTCCTTTACGATGAACGGTTTTCCCACCGGCACCTTAGATGGACTCGGGGCCTCACGGCCCATAGAATTTCGCCGCGCTTCGGCGCCAGGGGAGGGAGAAATTCCATGAACATGATCCGTATCGGCGAGCCCGTCAGGCGGGAAGAGGATTTGCGGCTGCTGCGCGGACGCGGACGCTATGTGGACGACGTCGACGCGCTGCACCAGGCGCGCGCCCATGTGCTGCGCTCTCCCCACGCCCATGCCGAAATCCGCTCGCTCGACGCGGCCGCGGCGCGCGGCGCGCCGGGCGTGCTCGCGGTGCTGACCGCCACGGAACTGGCCGAGCGCGGGCTCGGCATGCTGAAACCGGCCTTCGCGGGCAAGCGCGCCGACGGCCAACCCGGCTTCGTGTGTTCGCAACCGCTGCTGGCGGGTGACCGGGTGCGCTTCGTCGGCGAGCCGGTGGCCTTCATCGTCGCCGAGTCCGTGGAGCAGGCCAAGGACGCGGCCGAGCTGATCGTCGTCGAATACGACCCGCTGCCGTCGGTGGTCGACGTCGACGACGCGCTGGCCGAGGGCGCGCCGGTGCTGTGGGACGACAATCCCGGCAACGAGGCTTTCACGTTCGAGACCGGCGACGCGCCCGCCGTGGACGCGGCGATTTCGGGCGCCGCCCACATCGTGCGCCATCGGGTCTGCGTCAACCGGGTCACCGCCAACTGCATGGAAACGCGCGGCTGCATCGCCGAGTACGAGCTTGACGAGGACCGCTATACGCTGCGCGCCACGGTGCAGTCGGTGCACGGCATCCGGGCCCAGATCGCGGGCCAGATCTTCGCCATGCCGCAGACCCGGCTGCGCGTAATCTGCGATCACATGGGCGGCGGGTTCGGCATCAAGGGCGGCTGCTATCCGGAATACAGCCTCGCGCTGTGGGCGTCGGAGATCGTCGAGCGTCCGGTGAAATGGATGGCCGAGCGCGCCGAAAGCCTGCAGACCGACGAGCACGGGCGCGGCGGGCTGGTCGACGCCGAGCTGGCGCTGGACGCCGATTACAAATTCCTTGCCATCCGCACCCACACCAAGGTGCCGATCGGGGCATACTTCACCAACGACCGCAACATCCGCTCGACCACCGGCGGGCTCGGCGGTCTGGCCGGCGTCTATGGCTTGCCCGCCATCCATGCGCGGGTTACCGGCGCGCTGACCAACATCATGACCAACGCCCAGTATCGCGGCGGCGCGAAGCCCGAACCGGTCCACGTGCTGGAGGTCATGGTCGACCAGGCCGGCCGCCAACTCGGCGTCGATCCGATCGAGCTGCGCCGTCGCAACACGCTGTCGGCCGAGGCAATGCCCTATCGCACCAGCCTCGGCGATATATACGATTGCGGCGATTTCCCGCGCAATTTCGAGCAGTGCCTGAGCGCGGGCGCCTATGAGAACGCGGAGCAACGCCGCGGCGAGGCGCGCGAGCGCGGCAAGCTGCTCGGCACCGGCACGTCGAACACCGTCACCGCGGTCGCGAGCACCAATTTCGAACATGCCGAGGTGCGCTTCGACACCGCCGGCGGGATCACCCTGCTGTGCGGCGCCATGGATCACGGCCAGGGCCACGGCACCACCTTCAAACAAGTGCTGGCCGACCGGCTGGGGATCGACGGCGACCGCATCCGCTATCGCTACGGCGATACCGACCAGGTGGCCACCGGGGTCGGCACGTTCAACGCGCGCTGCGCGGTGTTCGCGGGCTCGGCGGTTTCCATCGCCGCCGAAAAGATCATCGAAAAGGGCAAGCGCATCGCCGCCCATCTGATGGAGGCCGCGGTCGACGATATCGAATTCGCCGACGGCGAGTTTACCGTCGCCGGCACCGACCGCTCGCTCGAATTGACCGAGGTCGCCCGGGCGGCCTTCCAGAAGCCGCGCCTGCCCGCCGATATCGAGCCCGGCCTGTACGAACATGGCGAGTTCGGCATGGGCGCCGGCGACCGGCCGACCTATCCCAACGGCAGCCATCTGGTCGAAATCGAGATCGACATCGAGACCGGCAAGGTCGAGCTGGTGCGCTACGCCGCCGTCGACGACGCCGGCAACATCCTCAACCCGCTGCTGTTCGACGGCCAGGTTCATGGCGGCATCGCCCAGGGCGTCGGCCAGGCGCTGATGGAGGACATCCATTACGACCGCGAGAGCGGCCAGCTCCTGACCGGCTCGTTCATGGATTATTCCATGCCGCGCGCCGACGATTTCTGCCAGTTCGAAATCGCCGCCAACGTGGTGCCCACAGAACGCAACCCGCTGGGGGTGAAGGGCGTCGGCGAGGCCGGCACGGTCGGCGCGCTGCCGGCGGTGATGAACGCCATCAACGACGCGCTGCACCGCGCCGGCGCGCCGACGGTGGAGATGCCGGCCACCCAGGAAAAGGTCTGGCGGGCGCTGCAAAGCGCGTCCTGACGAAGTGGCGGGACAGCATGCTTCGAGACGGCGCGACGAATGGATGCCCGACAAACCGCCTCGAAGGACATGGTCATGTGTTGCTCTCAGCGCTTATTGCTATAACGCCGTGAGCGCGGCCTCATACGGATGATTTTTCACCATCAAGGCACAAAGACACAAAGGGACTCTTGGCGCTTCGCACCCGCGGTGCGCTTCTACAGCACCGATCCGGCGTCTCGATCGCGCCGGCGTTGGAATCACCGCGCGTGCCGATGAAGGCGTGAACGCCTTCGACCAGGGGGCGCAGATGCGCCTCGTCGGCGACCAGCTTTCCGGCGTCGCTCATGAGAACTCTCCTCAGGCCGGGACGATGTCGAAGGACAGGCCGATCCGCATATCGTCGCTGGTGAAGGCGGCGGTCTGGTGCATCATGTAGGCGGGGAACAGCGCCAGCAGCCCGTCCCGCGGCGTCACGCGGTTGATCAGCGCCGCGTGCCGGTCGAGGCCCGGCAGATGACTGAACCCGTCGAACTCGATCCAGCCGGCCCGCGTCGGGTCGTCGGCGCGGCACGATGCCGGCATGCGCACGTAATAGGTGCCGCTTAGCCATTTTGATTCGTGGATGTGCGACGGGTGATGGCCGCCGCCGGTGAGGATCGTGGCCCATAGCTCGAGCCGCCGCCGCGCCGGAATATTGCCCAGCAGGGGATGCTCCGGGTCCGGCTCGAGCCCCGCGACAAAATCATCGACGCCTCTGGTGATCAGCTCGCCCACCGCGGCCAGCGCCGGTGTCGGATGATCGAGCACGCCGAACACGAAACCACGCTTCGAGGTGTCGTATGAATCATGGATCCATTTCAGCGACGGATGGCCGAGGATTTCCTCGACCAGCGCATCGTTGAAGGCGGCGCTGTCGGCATAACCCGCCGGGGGGTCGACCATCTCGGCCGAGCGCAGATCGTCGCGCCCGTAAAGATGATCGTAGGCCTCGAGATCGTCGCGCGCGAGACAGACGATCGCCTCGGTGGCGATCGCCATCTGGCTGGCTGGCTGGTGCCGCCGCACCCGCCGGGCAAGCTCGAGCGCGTCTTCGTAACTACCTTCTTCGAGCCGGATCTGCTGCAATCTGGTATAGGCGGCGATCGCGTCCGGTCGGAGGGCGAGGGCGCGTTCGAGACACTCGACGGCGCGCGCATTGTCGCCCTGTTCATGATGCAGCGTGCCGAGGTTCAGCAGCGCCTCGACGAAGTCGGGCTGGCGGCTCAGCGCCTGTTCGAAGGCCGCTATGGCGCGTTCCGGGCGGTCCAGCTTGCGCAGCGTGACGCCGAGATTGCTCCACCCGGCGACGAAATCGGGCTTCGCCGCCACCGCGCGCTCATAACTCGCCGCCGCTTCTTCCAGATCGCCGCGCTCCTGCAGCGTATTGCCGAGATTGTTGTGCGCCATCTCGGAATGCGGCGCGGCGGCGACCACCTTGCGGAAACACGCGATCGCCTGATCGAAGCGGCCCATGTCGTGATAGACGTTGCCCAGATTGCCGCTGAACTCGATGCGGTCCGGCACCGCGGTCACGGCCCATTCCATCAGCCGCGCGGCCCATTCCAGCGCGCCCGCGCGATGGGCGACGAAACCCAGCGCGTGCAGCGCCTCGCCGTTGCCGGGGTCCGCCGCGACCATGGCCTGATAATGCAGCGCGTGCCGCAGCAGCTCGTCGCTGCGCGTGTGTTGTATCGCGGCCAGCAGATCGGCCGGCAGCTCACGCGGCACATCTCCCGCCGCGCGCCGCGTCACGCCCTCTATTCCCGCCGCTCCCGTCATGCCGCTCCACCGTTTCCGTACGTCACACCGATGCTGCCCCAGATCACTCCGCAAGGCAATCGGCCTCGCGCCGAAAGACAGTTGACGGCGGGGCGCGCTCTGTTCAGCCTGTGGGGACCAGGAGACAACCGGGGAGGAGCGGCGTCATGGCGAACGGAACGCAGGGAACCTATGAAATCGACATCGAGGAGGTGGAATTTCTGCGCCACGGCGAGACGCCCTATCTCGCCCGCGTGTTCAAACCGCGTGGGCCGGGGCCGTTCCCGGCCGTGATCGACGCCCATGGCGGCGGGTGGTGCGACGGCGGCCGCGCCAATAATGACACTATCAACAGCGCCGTGGCGCGCGGCGGCGTTGTGGTCGCGGCGCTCGATTTCCGCAATCCGCCGGAAGCGAGCTATCCCGGCTCCGTGGCCGACATCAACTACGGAATCCGTTGGCTGAAATCCGAGGCCACGCGCTTCAATTCCACGCCCGAAATGGTCGGCGTCATGGGCACCTCCAGCGGCGGGCACCTGATCGTGCTGGCGGCGCTGAAACCCGACGATCCGCGCTACGCGGCGATCGCGTCGCCCGCCGGCGCGGCGTTCGACGCCCACGTGCCCTATGTGGTGGCGCTGTGGCCGGTGATCTGCCCGCTATCGCGCTACCGTATGCTCAAGGAGAGTCTCGCGACCGGCGCCGAAAACGAAACCTGGACCCGTCTGGTCGGCAATCAGGAACGCTACTGGATCACCGAGGACGCGATGGACGAAGGCAGCACCAATTTCGCGGTGCAGCGCGGCGACGCCATCGAGACGCCCAACATGCTGTACATGCAGCACAGCGACGATCCGCTGCACCCGCGCGCCAACCTGGAAACCTTCGTCGCCGGTTACCGCAAGGCCGGCGGCGATGTGGAGCTCGTCTTCTTCGAGGGCGAGAAATACGACGCCATCCGCTCCGACCCGGACTCGCCCCACGCCCATTCCGCCATCGCCACGATCGTTGAATTTATCCATCGCGAGGCCGCGGCGGCGGGGAGCCCGCAAGCGCGGGCGGCGAGCGGGGAGTAGGTCGGGTAGACCAAGGCGCATGTCCGAAACGCCGTTCTACAAGGACCATTGGGCCACGATCGAGGAAGAACGCCTCGGTCACTACCGGCGCCTGTTCGAATGGAACCCGGCGTCGGCGGTCTTCTACGAGGCGGCCCATATCGGCCCCGGTCACACGGTCGCCGAGTTCGGCTGCGGGCCGGGCCATACGGCGGTGGAGATCGCCGACTGGGTGGGGCCTGAAGGCCACGTCCACGCGCTGGACATCAACGCCGATTTCATTGCGAGCACGCGGGAGAACGCGGACCGCGCCGGCATCGGCGACAGGATCACCGCGCAACTGTGCGACGGGACCGCGCTTCCTTTGCCCGGGGGCTCCCTCGATCGGGTGACCACGCGCAACACGCTCATCTACGTGGATGATCCGTTGGTCACGCTGGGGGAATTCAAACGGGTTCTCCGCCCCGGCGGCAAGGCGCACGCCATCGAAGGCGACTGGCCCATGATGATCGCCGAGCCGGTCCCGACCGAGGCCTGGCAGGCCTTCGTCGCGGCCGCCGGCCAAGCCTGCCGCACACCGGAGATTGGCAGGAAGCTGACCGGGCTAATGGCGAAATCGGGTTTCCGCGACGTGGAAATCCAGCTCCTCACCCGTCCCGACACCGAAGGCCGGCTGATGCCCATGCTCACCACCATGGCCCAGTTCGCCCGCGACGCCGGCGGTATGGACACAGCGGAAACCTACGCCATCCTCGCCACCCTCGACCAGGCCCTCGCCGAAGGGACCTACCTGGTCCTGGCGCCGCAATTCATCGTGACCGGGAAGCGGTGATCCGGGGGGAGAATCAGGATTCAACTAATCCGCTACATGTGCGAGACTTCAACGCGTTAAGAAATAGCCTTTCTTTGGTCTCCAATGCGCTTCTTTGCGAATGGCCCGTCGATCCCAGATGATCTATTGACTGCCCGCGACGAAGGCCGCGTGGTCTTTTTTTGTGGTGCCGGTGTTTCGAGAGCGCGCGCAGAACTTCCCGATTTTTTCGGCCTCGCTGATAATGTTATTCAAAGACTTGGCGTTCCCGCTGCTAACCCAGCCGTTATCATCCTCAACGAAGCGCGGGAGATGGAGGTACGGCGCGGAGTCGTTGGCTTGATCTCGGCTGACCGTATATTCGGACAGTTGCAACGTGATTTCCTTGCTCGCGACATTGAATCTGTAGTTGCCGAGGCACTGCAACCACGTCTGGATGCAGACCTATCCAAGTCAATGATTTGTTTCGTTTAAGCGTCGAGTACCCCGACCCTTCGGACGAAGCGAACATTCCCGATAAATGGGTCGAATTTACGGTGCAAGAATTCCGCAAAAATCTTGAACACGCACTGATCTTAGAAGGTGAATTAGGGGGTTATGGGTTGAGCGGCATCAGCCCCATTATCGCCGACGATGAGTCAGAGGACAGTCTGCATAGCCTTAATGATGAAACAGGAGAGCGTTGTGTTTCGGATGACGAGTTGCGCGACGTGATATTGCATACAGACGATGAATTTCGGTCCCAAATTCTTTGGCAAGCGGGTAGATGGTCGGAAGATGATAGGGAAGACATTGCCGCGCATTGGTCTGAAATGTTACCCCGATTTATTCGGAACGCCTGGCCGCGTCAGAGGTCAGCAAAATCTCCGAGAATTTCTGCTCGATTGTGCGATCTCGCTTTTTCGAACGTCGAACGTTTTGAAGAAATGGCCAAAATTATTTTGCCACTATTAACGACAATAGACCGCAGCCATCACATGTTTCGAAATTTTCGGAAATCCGAAGACGATATCGTTGAACAGTATCCTCGTCAGACATTGGCGCTCTTGCACGCAGTCCTTCCGCGGAAAGCTGAATCTTGGCCATACGGTGTCGGCGAGACGCTCGAACAAATTAGCGAATCAGATAACAGTTTGAGGATGGATGAAAGGTGGTTGGAACTTAAACGGATTTGGGATTCTCGATAGTTCCTTGGTGCCATGCAGGATTTCTTCGTGCCTTCGTGCCTTAGTGGTAAATAAATTCCCCCTACATCCCCTCATACATCCGCCCCGGATTGAGAATACCGTTGGGGTCGAAGCCGTTCTTTATGCGTTGGCTCAGGGCGGCGAGGGGGGCGGGTTGGGGGTGGAAAACGGGGGTGCTTGCGCGGATGGCCGCTTCCGCCCGTATGAGCGTTGCGTGGCCGCCGCCCTGGTGCGCTAACGCTTCGCGCACGGCCTCGTGGGATGCGCCTCTGTCGGAAGTTGCCGAAAGCCAGATCAGGCCGCCGCCCCAGTCGTAATAGGCCTGCCCGCCGGTGGTCTCGGCCAGCGCCGCCGCCAGCGCGGCCCCGGCGGTGGGCGGCGCGGAGATGCGCCATATGGCGTGGTCGGGCGCGTCCATCAGCGGCGCGACGTTGGCGATTTCGCGCCAGAGAGAATTGGAGTTGTGGCGGTGCAGTTCCTCGATCTCGCCCCTTCCCGCCAGCATGGTCCGCAGCGCGTCGCATCTCGCGTCGACCGACGGGGCGTGGCCCTCGATGCGCAGCGCGGTGACCGCCGCGCCGGCCCCTTGCACGTAGCCCACGCCGGACCTAGCGGCGATGCCGGCCGGCAGATGCGCCGCGCCGGAAATTTCGTGGGGGCTGCCGAGCGCCCCGGCCATGGCGTCGATGGCGGCCGCATCAATGAGCCCGAAGGCCAGCAGCGTGCGGATTTTCTCGGGCGCGGGCAGCACCTTGATGGTGATCTCGCTCATGACGCCCAGCGTGCCGTATGACCCCGCCAGCAGCTTGCACATGTCATAGCCGGTGACGTTTTTCACGACGCGCCCGCCCGACTTGAACAGCTCGCCGCGCCCCGAGACCGCGCGCACGCCAAGGAAATGATCGCGCGCCGCGCCGGCCCGAAGACGCCTCGGCCCGGCGAGGTTGCAGGCGATCATGCCGCCCAGCGTCGGGGTCGCGTCTTCCGCCGCGCCCAGCAGCGCGCCCCAGTCGGGCGGCTCGAAGGCGAGTTGCTGGTTGTTTTCGGCCACCAGCGCCTCGATCTCGGCCAAGGGCGTGCCGGCCCCGGCCGTCAGCACCAGCTCGTCGGGCTCGTACAGCGAAACGCCTTGAAGCGCGGCGACATCGATGCGCGCGGCGGTGTCCATGGGCCGTCCCAGGGCGCGTTTCGAGCCGCCGCCGGCGATCTCCAGCGTCGCGCCGCCGGCCAGCGCGGCCGCCACCATCTCGCGCAGCTCGTCCTCGGTCGCGGGTTTCAGGGTCTCGGGCATTACCGACTCCCGCGCCTCTTGCCCCAACTGTCATCCCGGACTTGATCCGGGATCCATCTCCCCAGCGGCACCGCTGGATCCCGGATCAAGTCCGGGATGACAGAAAGTGGCGGCGGCAAGGAAGATCGATCGCGGTTGACGGCACGCATTATCAGAAGCGTTCGAGCTCGGGGAAGCGGGTCTGGCCGCCGTGGACGTGGACGCGGCCCAGCTCGGCGCAGCGGTGCAGCGTCGGGAACACCTTGCCGGGGTTCAGCAGCTGGTCGGGGTCGAAGGCGCATTTCACCCGCTGCTGCTGGTTGAGATCGTCCTCGGTGAACATGGCGCCCATCAGGTCGCGCTTTTCGACGCCGACGCCGTGCTCGCCGGTCAGCACGCCGCCCACCTCGACGCACAGGGTCAGGATTTCGGAGCCGAATTCCTCGGCTTTCTCAAGCTCGCCCGGGATGTTGGCGTCATAGAGGATCAGCGGGTGCAGATTGCCGTCGCCGGCGTGGAAGACATTGGCGACGCGAAGCTCGTAGCGCGCCGACATCTGGGCGATGCGGCGCAGCACCTCGGGCAGGCGGCGGCGCGGGATGGTGCCGTCCATGCAGTAATAATCGGGCGAGATGCGCCCGACCGCCGGGAACGCCGCCTTACGCCCGACCCAGAAGCGCAGGCGTTCGTCCTCGTCGGCGCTGGCGCGCACGCTGGTGGCGCCGTTCTCGCGCGCGATGTCCTCGACGCGGCCGACCAGATGGGCGACCTCGGCGTCGGGCCCGTCGAGCTCGACGATCAGCAGCGCTTCCACGTCGCGCGGATAGCCGGCCTGCGCGAAATCCTCGGCCGCGTGGATCGCGGTGGAATCCATCATCTCCATGCCGCCGGGGATGATGCCGGCGCCGATCACCTGGCCGACGCAGGCGCCGGCCTGTTCGCTCGACGGGAAACCGATCAGCAGGGCGCGCGCCGCCGGCGGTTTGGGCAGCAGGCGGACCGTGACCTCGGTGATGACGCCCAGCAGCCCCTCCGAGCCGGTGATCACGCCGAGGAGATCGTAGCCGTCGGCGTCCATGTGGCGGCCGCCGAGGCGGATCACCTCGCCCGACATCAGCACCATCTCGACGCCGAGGACGTTGTTGGTGGTCAGCCCGTATTTCAGGCAGTGCACGCCGCCCGAATTTTCCGCCACGTTGCCGCCGATGGTGCAGGCGATCTGGCTCGACGGGTCGGGGGCGTAATAGAACCCCTCCCCCTCGACCGCGTTCGTGATGGCGAGGTTGGTGACGCCGGGCTGGACCACGGCGCAGCGATTGGCGTAATCGATGTCGAGCACGCGGTTGAAGCGCGCCATGCCGAGGATCACCCCGTCGGCCAGCGGCAGGGCGCCGCCCGACAGCGACGTGCCGGCGCCGCGCGGCACCACCTTGATGCCCGCCTCGCCGCAATAGCGGAGCACGCGCCCGACCTGGTCCGTGGTCTCCGGCAGCACCGCCACCATGGGCGGCGTGCGATAGGCGGTCAGCCCGTCGCTTTCATAGGTGCGCAGCCCGTCGGCGTCGGCGATCACCCCGTCGCCCGGCACAATGCCGCGCAGGTCTTTGATAATTGCGTCCCGGCGGGACAGGATGGCCGCATCGGGCTCCGGCATCTGCATGTGGCGTTTCCCTCACCTGACGAGGCCGCCAGATTAGAGGAGACGCGCGAAATTCTCCACAAACCAAAAACCGGGCCCTGGGGGCGCGGTCCTGAAAACGCGGCGGCGTCGGGGCCTCAGCCCTGGCGCGCCTTGAAGCGGGGGTTTCTCTTGTTGATCACATAGACGCGGCCGCGGCGGCGCACGATCCGGCAATTGCGGTCGCGCTTCTTCGCGGACTTCAGTGAATTCAGGACTTTCATGACTTTTTTCCCGTTTCCCATTCTGGGCGGCGGCGAACATAGCGGGCAAGGCCAAAAGAGTCAAATATTTCGGCCTTTTGCCGCCGTCGGACCTGATGCGCTATGATCGCGCATCATCTTCCAAAAGGGTATCCACCATGGGGCAGTATTCCATCGGCCAGTCGGTCTCGCGTCTCGAGGATCCGCGCCTGTTGCGCGGCCAGGGACGTTATCTCGACGATCTCAACTTCACCGGCCAGGCCCGCGCCTTCATCCTGCGCTCGCCGCATGCGCATGCGCGAATCAAGGCGATCGACACCGCGGCGGCATTGGCCGCGCCCGGCGTGGTGGGGGTTTTGACCGGCGAGGACTATCAGGCCGACGGGCTGGGCACGCTGCGCGCCGGGATGGGGCACACACGGCGCGACGGCTCGGCCATGTTCCAGCCGCCGCGCCCCGCGATCGCGCTGGACCGGGTCGTCCATGTGGGATATCCGGTGGCGGTGGTCATCGCCGAGACGGTCGATCAGGCGAAGGACGCGGCCGAGTTGATCGAGGTGGATTACGAGGAACTGCCGGTCAACGTTTCGACCGGGGCGGCGCGCCGCGACGGAACGCCGGCGATCTATGAGGAATGCTCCGACAACGAGGCCTTTTTCCGGGCGATGGGCGACAAGGAAGCGGCCGAGCGCGCTTTTGCCGGCGCCGCCCATGTGATCAGCCACACCTTCGTCATCAACCGGATTTCCGGCTTTCCCACCGAGCCGCGCGGCGCCATCGGCGACTACGACCCGGGCGCCGACCGCTATACGCTGCATGCCGGAATGCAGCGCCCCTATATCTTCCGCCAGACCATCACCGGCGGCGCGCTGCACATCCAGGAGCCGCAGCTGCGCCTGGTCGCGCCCGACATCGGCGGCAGCTTCGGCATACGCGGCTCCATCTACCCCGAGTTGGTGCTGGTGCTGTGGGCCGCCAAGCGCATGGGTCGGCCGGTGAAATGGCTGTGCGAGCGCGCCGAAGGCTTCATCAGCGACGATCACGCCCGCGACAACGTCACCGAGGCGTCGTTGGCGCTGGATGCGGACGGCAACTTCCTCGCGCTCCGGACCCGGACCGACGGCAATCTGGGCGCGTTCGTGTCGTTCCGGGGCGCCGGGCCGATCGCCAACAATCTGGGCTCGCTGGCCGGCGTCTACACCATTCCCGCCTTCGACGTCGAGGTTTCGGCGGTGCTGACCAACACCCATCCGACGTCACCCTATCGCGGCGCCGGCCGGCCCGAGGCGTCCTATGTGATCGAGTCCCTGGTCGACATGGCGGCGCGCAAACTCAGGATCGACCCGGTCGAGTTGCGCCGCCGCAACACCATCCCGGCCGACGCCATGCCCTACAAGACGGCGCTGGCCTTCACGTACGATTCCGGCGAGTTCGAGAAGACCATGGATATGTCCATGGAGATCGCCGATTACGCCGGGTTCGAGGCGCGCCGCGCCGAGGCGGCGGCGCGCGGCAGGCTGCGCGGCATCGGGCTGACCAACACCATCGAACAGTCCGCCGGCGCCAGCATCGAGACCGCCGAGCTGCGCTTCGACCCGTCGGGCGCGGTCACCATCGTCGCCGGCTCGGTGGCCCATGGTCAAGGACACCAGACCACCTGGACGCAGATCGTGTGCGAACGCCTGGGCATCGATTCCGATCAGATCAGCATGATCCAGGGCGACACCGACAAGGTCGCCTTCGCGGCCGGCACCGGCGGCTCGCGCTCGGCGACGCTGTCGGGTTCGGCGCTTCTGATGGTCTGCGACAAGGTCATCGAGAAGGGCAAGCAGCTTGCCGCCCATCTGCTGGAAGCGGCCGATTCGGACATCGCGTTCGAAAACGGCGCCTTCACGGTCGCCGGCACCGACCGCTCGATGCCTTTCTTCGAGGTCGCCAAGGCGGCTTTCAATCCGGGCAAGGTGCCCGACGACATGGAGCCCGGTCTGTATGAGACCGCGACCTATCGCGCCAAGGCCGGAAATTACCCCAACGGCTGCCATATCTGCGAGGTTGAGATCGATCCCGATACCGGCGCCACGGAGCTGGTGCGCTATTCGCTGGTCGATGACTGCGGCACGGTGCTCAATCCGCTGCTGCTGAAGGGCCAGATCCTTGGCGGCATCGCCCAGGGCGCTGGTCAGGCGCTGATGGAGGATCTCACCTACGATCCCGACTCCGGTCAGCTCGTGACCGGATCGTTCATGGATTACGCGATGCCGAGGGCCGATGATTTTTGCCATATCGAAATCGGCAGCAATCCGGTGCCGTGCACGACCAACCCGCTGGGCGTGAAAGGCGGCGGCGAAGCCGGCACGGTGGGCGCGCTGGCCACCATGATGAGCGCGATCAACAATGCGCTGGCGCCGGTTGGCGCGGCCTATGTGGAAATGCCGGCCACGCCCGAAAAAGTCTGGCGCGTCATCCGCGACGCGGCGGTGGCCGAGAGAAATTAATCTCCCGACTGGAATGCGATAAAAATTTTCATGAGACGGCGTCCCTGCCGTTTCGGGATCGTCGACATACGATTGGACCTGTCCATCGCCACCCGCGATAAGCTACACTGCGCCATTGAGCGCGGGAACAAGGTCTGGGCGTGCCGGGACGAAGGGAGAGCAATATGAGTAAGGACATCAGAACGTTTATCGGCGAGGCGCGCCAGCTGGGGTCGAGGTTTTTCGCCTCGGTGTCGAGGCCGGTCGATCCGGTTTTCGAGCCCTGCGTGATTCAGCAGAAATTCGCCGCCGAGGGAAAGTTCCCGGTGATCCGCTTCGACAAAATCAACGGCTCGGAAATACCGCTCGCCACCAACCTGATGGGCAGTTACGAGCTGCTGGGACTGGCGCTCGACGTCGATCCCAACGAGTCCAAGAGCAACATCCTGAAACGCTTCCGCGAGCGCGGCGCGAACCCGCTTCCCACCAAGACGGTGGCGCGCGAGAACGCGCCGGTGAAACAGATCGTCATGACCGGCGACGACATCGATCTTGGCAAGCTGCCGATTACCCACCACGCGGAGGAGGATTCGGGCAAGTACATCACCGTGGGCACACTGGTGGTGCGCGACCCGGACACCGGCGTCCTGAACGCCGGCATCTATCGCCACGAGGTCAAGGGCAAGGACAAGATCGGCTGCATGTTCAACCCGGCGCATCACGCGGGCTATATCTATCGCCGCCACCGGGAGCTCAACAAACCCATGGAGGCGCTGCTGTTCATCGGCCACCACCCGGCGGCGGTGCTGGGGTCGCAGCTGCGCGGCACCATCGATGCCGACGAATATGAATTCATGGGCGGGCTGCTCGACGAGCCGCTGGAAGTGATCGCGGGCGAGACCATCGACCTGCCGGTGCCGGCCTATTCCGAAATTGTGATCGAGGGCTACCTCGATCCCAACGTGGAGACGGACGACGGGCCATTCGCCGAATATACCGGCTTCTATGGCCCGGCGAAGGATCCCATCGGGCTGATGCAGATCACCGCGATCACCATGCGCTCGGACGCGATCTATCACGATCTCGACCCGGCTCATCCGGAACATAATCTCGCCGGCGTGCTGACCTTCGAAAGCGTCGTGTTCGACAGCGTGAAACAGCTTGTGCCCTCGGTCACCGCGGTCCATCTGCCGGCGTCGGGCGTCTATTCCTTCACCGCCTTCATCCAGATCAAGAAGGGCTTCCCGGGCGAGGGCATGTCGGCGGGGCTCGCCGCCATCGCCGCGACCTCCGAGATCAAGATCGCGGTCGTGGTCAACGAGGATATCGATATCTACAACGAGGAAGAGGTGTGGTGGGCGGTCGCGACCCATTTCGAGGCCGATACCGGGCTCGCGTTGATTCCCAACGCTGTCGGCTCACATCTCAACCCGTCGGCCTATGGCGAGGTGCGCACCGACAAGGGGCCGATGAACACCAAGATGGTGATCGACGCGACACGCCCCGCGACGCTGCCCTTCGCCACCCGCATCCGCCCACCCAAGGATGTCTGGGACCGCATCCGGCTGGAGGATTATATCGACGGGTAGCGGGCACCCGCGCCCATCTCCCATTAATGGGTCAGTATCTGACTCAGAAACTGCTGGGTGCGTTCGTTTTCGGGGGCGGAGAAGAATTTGTCGGGCGGCGCGGCCTCGACGATGCGCGCGGTGTCCATGAACACCATCAGGTCGGCGACCTGGCGCGCGAACCCCATCTCGTGGGTCACCACGATCATGGTCATGCCTTCTTCGGCCAGCTCGACCATCACGTCGAGGACCTCGGAGATCATTTCGGGGTCGAGCGCCGAGGTCGGCTCGTCGAACAGCATGATCCTCGGCCGCATGCACAGCGCGCGGGCGATGGCGACGCGCTGCTGCTGGCCGCCGGAAAGCTGGCTCGGATATTTCGCGGCCTGATCCGGTATCTCGACGCGTTCGAGATAATGCCGCGCGATTTCCTCGGCCTCGGCGCGCGACATGCCGCGCGCCCGCATGGGAGCGAGGGTGAACTGCTGGAACACCATGCCGACCTCGCGCCGGATCGCGGAAATGTTCTTGGTGTCGTCGTTGAGCTCGATCCCGTCGACCAGGATGCGCCCTTCCTCATGCGCCTCCAGCCGGTTGATGCAGCGGATCATGGTCGATTTGCCGGAGCCCGACGGGCCGCACACCACGACCTTCTGGCCCTCGCGCACTTCCAGGTCGATGCCGGCCAGCGCCTGGAAGTCGCCATACCATTTGCCGACGCCCTGAAGCTCGATCATCGGGTGATCGGTCATGTGTTTCCCCATCAGGTTCCTTCCGTTATCGTTTCGCCTGCCCATGCGGTCAAGAGGATGTGGAAACTTCACCATGGCGGATCAGCTCAACGAACTTTCGGCGACCGAGATCGCGCGGCGCGTCGCGGCCGGCGAGACCACGGCGGAAGCGGTCACCCGCGACTGTCTCGCGCGCATCGAGGAACGCGACGGCGTCGTCCACGCCTGGGCCTTCCTCGATCCCGATCTCGCGCTATCCCAGGCGCGGGCGCTGGACAACGCCGCGTCGCGGGGACCGCTGCATGGCGTTCCCGTCGGCGTCAAGGACATCATCGATACGGCCGATATGCCGACCGGCATGGGCTCACCCATCTATGACGGCCACCGCCCGGCGGGCGATGCGTCCTGCGTCGGGCTGATGCGCGCGGCGGGCGCGGTGATCCTGGGCAAGACGGTGACCTGCGAATTCGCGGGCTCGGCCTCGGGCGCGACCACCAACCCGCTCGATCCCATGCGCACGCCGGGCGGCTCGTCGAGCGGCTCGGGCGCGGCGGTCGCCGATTTCATGGCGGCGGCGGCGTTCGGCACCCAGACCGGCGGCTCGGTGCTGCGTCCGTCCACCTATTGCGGCATCTTCGGCTACAAGCCGAGCTACGGCACCTTCAATTTCGGCGGCGTCAACCACGCCGCCGAAAGTCTCGATACGCTGGGGCTGCACGTGCGCGACCTCGACGATATCGGCCTGCTGACCGACGCCCTCACCGGCCGGCCCTTCTCGCCGCGCGAGGCGCCGGGCGCGCCGCCCGCGATCGGGCTGTGCCGCACCAATCTGTGGGACGAAGCGGAACCCGAGACCAAGGCGGCGGTGGAGGACGCGGCCGCGCGTCTTGCCGACGCCGGCGCGAGCTTGCGCGACGTGACGCTGCCCGAGCCGTTCTCCGGGCTGACCGAGGCGCGCGACGTCATCAACGCCTATGAGCGGGCGCGTCTGATGGCCTACGAATGGGCGCATCACCACGACCAGCTCAGCGACAAGCTCGAGCGCATCATCCGGCGCGGCCTCGACATGCCCTACGCGGAGTATCTCGCCGCCATGCGGTTGATGGAGGATTGCCGGGGCCGCATGGGAACGGTTTTCGAGGGACTCGATGTCCTGCTCGCCCCGGCCGCCGACGGCGAAGCGCCGGTGGGGCTCGATTATACCGGCAATCCGCGCTTCCAGGGGCTGTGGACCATGATGCATGCGCCGACGCTCAGCATGCCGACCCATCGCGGCCCCAACGGCCTGCCGGTCGGCACCCAGCTCATCGGACAATATCGCGAGGACGACCGGATGCTGTCGGCGGCGCGCTGGGTGTGGGACACGCTGGGACCCGCGTAATGGCATTCGAGGTCCGCCCCCTTTCGCCGGCCATCGGGGCCGAGATTAGCGGCGTCGATCTTGCCGGCCCACTGGATACGGAGACGCGGACGGCGCTACTGGATGCGTTTCACGAATATTGCATCGTGCTGCTGCGCGGCCAGACCCTTACAGAGACGCAACTGGTCGCGGGGGCCGACTGGCTGGGCGTGTTGGGAGAGCGCTCGCGACCGGCCGAACGTCGCCAGGAAGACAACCCCTATATCATGAAGGTCTCGAACATTCGCGAAAATGGCCGTCTGATCGGGTCGCTCCCCGACGGCGAGATGTATTTTCACCACGACATGGCGTTTGTCGAGAAGCCGCACGAGACGTCGTTCCTCTACGCCGTCGAAATCCCGTCCTCGGGGGGTAACACGCTCTACGCCAACATGTACAAGGCGTTTGATCTGGTGCCCGACGGGCTGAAAAAACGCCTCGCGGGACGGAAGGCGTTACAAGTCTATGATTATACCACCACCGAGACGCCCGATATCGAAACCCGCCTCGATCAAATCAAGCATTTCTCGCACCCGGTGTTCATCACCCATCCGGTGACCGGCCGCCGGGCGCTTTACGTCAACCGTCTGATGACGGCGCGCATCGACGGCATGGCGCGCGACGAAAGCGACGAGATACTGGCGGCGTTGTTCGCCTGCGCCGAAGACCCCTCAATTATTTACGAGCATGTCTGGCGATCCGGCGATTTCATCGCCTGGGACAATTTCTGCTCGACCCACGCGCGCACCGACTTCGCGGCCAGCGAACGCCGCCTCCTGCTGCGCGGCATGACCCTGGGCGAACGCCCCCGCGCTTAGCTATTTCACGGTATAGCCGCCGTCGACCACCACGGACGCGCCGTTCATGTAGGACGAGGCGTCGGAAGCCAGGAAGGCCATCACGTCGGCGATTTCGGCGGGTTCCGCCATGCGCCCCAAACAGGTGAGACCGCCCAGCCGGTCGGTGTCGGTCAGGCCGCGCTCGGCATATCCCCTTATGCGGGGCGTCAGCGTGGGTCCCGGGCAGATGGCGTTGGCGCGCACGCCGTCCTTGCCGTAATCGACGGCAAGCTGGCGGGTCAGCGACAGCACGCCGCCCTTGGCGGCGCAATAGGCCGGCATCATCGGGTTGCCGACGACGCCGAAGGTCGAGGCGGTGTTCACGATGGCACCGCCGCCCGGCGCGGCCTTCAGCAGCGGCATGAACAGCTTGGCCGCGTAATAGACCGCATCGAGATTGACCGCGAGAATGCGGGCCCAGTCCTCGGTCTCCAGCTCTTCGATGGTGGCGCGCTGATTGTCGCCGGCGTTGTTGATCAGCGCCTTCAACCGGCCCCAGCGTTCGGAAACCGCATCGCGCAGCGCGGCCACGTCTTCCTCGCGGCGCACGTCGGTCGGATGGCACAGCGTCTCGACATCGAACCGCACGAGCTTTTGCTCGGTCTCGCGCAGCGTCGCCTCGGTGCGCCCGACAATGATCACCGTCGCGCCGAGCTCGGCCAGCGCCTCGCAGCACGCCTGACCGATGCCCGAACCGCCGCCGGTGACCAGCACCGGTTCGCCGTTGAATTTCAGCCGTTCCAGCATGGCGGGACGGTCTTAATCCTTGGCGGACTCGTGCCCGCCCAGCCCCGGCCGGTATTTCTTGTCGAGGAAATCGCCGATGCCCTCCTTTCGGAAGGCGTCGTCCTGGCGCGCCACATGCTGCGCCTGAACCGCCGAGGAATAGCTCATGGCCGTATCCCAATCCATGTCGAGGGAGAAACGGTAGGCGTCCTTGGTCGCTTGCAGGGCGGAGCCGTCCTTGGCCGCGATTTCGCGCGCCGCCGCCATGGTTTCCTCGCGCAATCGATCGGCTGGATAGGCGAAATTGATGAAACCCATCTCGGCGGCGTCTTTGCCGTCGAACGGCCGTCCGGTCATGGCGTACCAGAGATAGTCGCGCGGCCGGAACAGATTGCCCATGGATTTGGAAACGCTGCCGCCCGGGAACATCTTAAAATTAATCTCCGACAGCCCCATCTTCGCATCTTCGGCGGCGGTCGCGAGATCGCAGGCCTCGACGATGGTGAACGCGCCGCCGAAGCAGAAGCCGTTGACCATGGCGATGGTGGGTTTGGGGAAATAGCGCAGCGTGCGCCCGCGCCATTCGACCGCGAGCCGGGTGATCCGATCATTTTTCGCCGGGTTGTCCTTCAGCTCCATGAAGAACTCTTTCAGATCCATCCCGGCGCAGAACGCGTCGCCCGCCCCGGTAACGACCAGCACCCGCGCCTCGTCGTCATAGCGGATCTGCTCCAGCGCCTCCGTCACCTCCTCGTGCAGGCGCGGATTCATGGCGTTCTTCTTTTCCGGACGGTTCAGCGTCAGCGTCGCGACCCCGTCCTCCACATCCACCAGAATGGTCTCATAGCTCATGGCCTGTTCCCTTTTTTTCCGTGCCTCAACTGAACCTTACGGCGTTCTTTCCAGACGGACGACGCCCAGATCCTGATCGTCGTCCGTGGTGACGACCGCGAGGAAGTCTTGGTAGCCTTCTTTTTTGATCTCGACCCGGTACTTCCGGTCGTTCTCCATGCCTCTTATCCAGAAGTCGCCGAAGGCGTCCGAAAGGACGGTGACCGACCCGGCCTCGAAGAGATCGACCGACGTGATCGATACGCCCGAAATCACCTCATCGTCATCCACGTCGATCACCGTACCCGCGATCCACGGCTTCGGCAGTCCCGTCCAGGCCACGCGCGGCTCGGTCATGTATTCGGGGTGAAGGACTTCCCGCGTCTCGCCGACTTCCGCCTCACCGAAGACGATGGCGTCGTGCGGACAGACGTCGGCGCATCTCGGCAGGGCCCCTTCGTCGACCCGGTGGGCGCAGCCCGTGCATTTTTGCGCAATCCCCAGGTCGTCGTTCATAAAGATCACGTCGTAGGGACACGCTTCCTGGCAGAGGCCGCAATTCGAGCACGCGCCGGGGTCTATCCACACCAGACCATCGTCCCGCGTCTTGATGGCGCCTTCCGGGCACGCCTTGACGCAGGGGGCGTTTTCGCAATGCTGGCAAAAAACCGGCAGATACGAAAGCCTGACTCTGGGGATCCGCCCTCTTTCCAGCGAATGGACATCGATCCAGAACTGGCCCGTGTCGGGCTGCGGTTTCGTCCAGGGCGAATAGCTTCTTCCGACATGCTCGTCCTTGCAGACGATCATGCACAGCTTGCAGCCGGTGCATTTGTCGACATCTACGTGGAAATTGTTTTTGCCCATTGCGCGCTCAATCCTTATTCCGGCACCGTCGCGCCATGACCTATTCCCGTACTTTCGACGATGTCAGACACGTCTATCCTGGCCGCTTCCACCAGGAAGCCGCTGACGTTCATCTCCGGCACCGTGATCTCAGCCTCGGCTCCATATTTTTCCTGAGGCGTCGGCGATATCAGGTTGATGCAGCCGCCCCGGTCGATGAGCGTGTTGTTCAGCGACGCAAGGTCCATCTTGGCGCCATGGTCGATGGACACCGCGCCGGGAATGATCCTTTCGGTCACCACGGCGCCGACCAGCACCGCGCCGCGATCATTGTGCACCATGATGATATCGCCGTCCGAAATGTCCCTGGCCTCGGCGTCGTCCGGATGAATCCAGCACGGTTCGTACATGTAATCGTCCGGCCCCTGGACCTTCGCAAGCTCCCTGATCCAGTCGATATCGTCGCCCTGAACAT
Organism: uncultured Rhodospirillaceae bacterium; assembly: GCA_964587515.1. Taxonomy (GTDB): domain Bacteria; phylum Pseudomonadota; class Alphaproteobacteria; order MPNO01; family MPNO01; genus CAZPMO01. Next base: position 20,714 of record CAZPMO010000041.1, read on the forward strand.
GGAATCTGAAACGCGCATGATTGGACATCACCGTCAGGGGATATTCGTCCGCCTTGGGCGAGTTGTTCAGTTCGGGATGCTGTATCCATTTCGCCAGCGGCGGCCGTTCCTCATTGTCGGAATCAAGCTCGGCGATCCTGGACGACACGAATTCGATCTTCCCCGACGGCGTGTCCAGCCCGTCGCCGGATGACCAGAACGGGTGGAGACCGCCTTCGTTCGGTCCGTAACCATGCTCCTTCTTGATATCCACCCATTCGTCCCATGTCGGGCAGTCATAGATGAAGTATTTCTTCTCCTTGAACTCTTCCCAGGTCACGCCATGCTTGGTCGACGCCAGCGTCCCTTCATAGGCCGCTTTCAACCAATCGTCGGCGGGCGGGAACACGTGGTCCAGTCCCAGCCGCTGGCCGATCATCCTGTGGATTTCGAAGTCGCTTTTGGAATCGCCGACCGGCTCGATCGCCTGGTCCTGGTAGAACATGGCCATGATATCGCTCCGTTGCACCGTGAGCAGATCCTCATGTTCGTAGCTGGTTTGCGCGGGCAGGATCAGATCGGAGAACGGCAGGTCGTTTTCGAGCCAGGGGTGTATGCCGACGACGAGTTCAATGCGCGGATTTCGCAGCGCCTCAAGCCAGTTCCAGCCGTGGCCCCAGCTTCCCGGCTGACTGCCGTTCTCGTTCCACACCATGCGAATGCCGGGGTGATCGTCGCGGGGCGGGAAGCGATAGCTGTTGAACTGGTCCTCCGTCTTGGCCAACGCCGAGGTGGTGCTCTTCCATTCGACGGACGGGCACTGAATCGCTTCGGCCGCCAGGGTTCTCGGGACGAACACCGGCGATTTCGGCCCTTTGCCGATCGCGTATTCGATCATCGGGTTCATGGCGACCCCCTTATGATCGACATCGGGATAACGCGGCACCTGGGCAATCGATTTCTTGTAGAAAGACGGCGCCCCGGTCCTCAGGAACTGCCGTCCCGGCCGGCCGATGCCCTGCATCGCCAGCACGTACGCCTCAAGCCTCGTTGCCAGATGCGATGCGGTCCCCCGGACCTTCGGGCCCCCGAAATAGACCGACAGAGAGGTCTTCTTGGCCGCCCATTCCCGGGCCAGCGCTTTGATGGAATAGGATGGAACGCCGGTTATCTTTTCCGCCCACGCCGGCGTCTTCTCCTCGCTGCCGTCTTCGCCCATTACGTGACGTCTGAATTCCTCGAAGCCGATGGTGTGCGATTTTATGTATTCGCTGTCGTAGCGGCCCTCGACGATCCTCGTATGGGCAACCGCGAAATAGAGCGCCGCGTCGGTATTCGGTTTCAGTGGAATCCACGTGTCCGCGTGCACCGCCGCGGCATAGTTGAGGTCCGGTGAAATGGCGACGATCTTGACGCCGGCGCGCTTCAGCCATTTGGGCATTTCCAGCGCGGTCGATCCGGACATGCCCAGGCCCGTCGCCTCCGGGTCGTTGCCCGAAAAAATCACCATTTCCGCATGTTCGAGCGCGTCGTCCCAGACGGCGTCCTGGTAGGGCTCTCCCAGGGTGGAATCGAACCCCCACACGTGTTTGGCGCCCCAGTAATAACCTTCCCAGCTGTCCGGGTTTCGCACCTGCTGGGTCCACCATCCCCACCCCAAATGTTCGCGGATCATGTCGAACAGATAGTGTCCCCAGAAATGCAGGGATTGCAGGTATCCGCTTTGGCCGTGCCCGTCGGCCTGGACGAAAACGGGTTCCATCGATCCGTATTTCTCATGAATCCGATTGAGCTCGCCGACGATGATGTCGAGCGCCTTGTCCCAGCTGATCCGGGAATAGCCGCTGTTGCCCCGTCGCTCCGCATTCGGGTTGTCGGGGCTCCAGTCATCCCGCAACAGCGGATATTTCACCCGCGTCGCGGCGTGAACTCTACGCTTCGCGGCGAACGCCAAGGCCATCTGCACTTCTTTTTTTCGTCGCGTGAAGACGCCCCGCGACGTCTTGATCTCATAGAGCCTGACATCGTCGGGAATATAGAAGGGAACCGACCTGACGATCCCGGAGTCGTCGACGTGAGTTTCCAGCGGAAAATTCGACCTCGCAAGGCCGCTTCCAGGGTGAGAAACATATACGACCTTGTGGTCTTGATCGTCGGACATAGATCGCATCCCCAGCCTGTTCGCGGTCGGCAGCTAGAGCATTAACCGACCGGTTCGATCGCGTTTCGCGTCGACGCTCCGGAAGCTTGCCGGAGCGCCGTCGTTCAAACGCGAATTGATAATTCGAATATCATCCGAAATTCCCCGTTTGGGTTCTTCCCGGACACGTCCTTGAGCCTGAAATATTATGCGCTCACGGAATGTGAGTCCATGAAGGTTGAAGGGTCGGATCATACCTTTATTCACCAGGGCGCGGCCTCGGGCGCGCGAGAACGATATTGCCAGGGACGGGCGGTCGGGACACCATCGACGGATGATTGTCGGCGATATAATCCCGCGCAACGCGGCGCTCCGGCGCGACAAAACGGCCATCGTGTTCGACGGCGGCGCGCTGAGCTTCGGCCAATATGCGGAGCGCGCCTACCGGCTGGCCAATGCGCTGATCGGGATCGGCGTCGACCGCCAGGACCGGATTTCGATCCTGGCCCGCAACTGTGTCGAAGTTCTGGAAGTTTGCGGCGCCGGCGAGACTTCCGGGCTGGTGGTCCATCCGATTAATTTCCGTCTGACCGCGCCGGAGAGCGCCTATCTGCTGGACGACGCCGAGCCGTCGGCGGTGTTCTTCGAGGCCGAGTTTGAAGACGCGATCGCGGCCAATCACGCGGACCGCCCCGGTATCCGTTGCTTCGTCCGGATCGGCGGCGATCCGGCCCGCCTGCCGGACTGGGCGGTCGATTACGAAAGCTTTCTCGCCTCGGGCGCGCCCGACCGGCCCGCGATGCGTCCCGGCGCCGACGACACCGCCTATCTTTTCTATTCCTCGGGCTCCACCGGGCGGCCCAAGGGCGTGATGCTGGGCCAGCGCGCCCAGTGGCATACGGCGCTCGCCGTCGGCTATGAGACCGGCGTTACGCCGCGCGACGCGGGGCTGCTGGTCATGCCGATGTTCCATATCGGCGGCCGGTTCACCCAGATCGGCCATCATCTGGCCGGCGCGACCGTGCATGTGACACGCCGCTTCGACGCGGCCGAGGCGATGGCGACCATCGAGCGCGAGCGCATCACCACGATCCATCTCGCGCCAACCATGATCCAGTCGATCCTGGATCTGCCCGATATCGCCGAGCGTGACCTGTCCTCGCTTAAGCTGATGAGCTATGGTGCCTCGGCGATGCCGGTGGCGCTGCTGCGCCGGGCGCTCAACCGCTTCGGGCCGATTCTGGTGCAGCGATACGGCTCGACCGAGGCGGCGGTGGTGTCCTATCTCGACAAGCACGACCATTTGCCCGACGGCGCGCCGGAAGAAGCCGCGCGACTGGCGTCGGCCGGCAAGCCGGGACCGATGGCCGAAATCGCGGTGCGCCGCGCCGACGGCGACGCATGCGATATCGGCGAGGCCGGCGAGATTCACGTCCGCAACCCGGACCTGGTGATGCAGGGCTATTGGCGCAACGCGGAGGCGACCGCGGCGGTGCTGCGCGACGGCTGGTACGACATGGGCGATATCGGTTATGTCGACGATGACGGTTTCCTGTTCATCATCGACCGCAAGACCGAGATGATCGTCTCGGGCGGCGAGAACATTTATCCGCGCGAGGTCGAGGAGGCGATCATGCACCATGGCGACATCGTCGACGTCGCGGTGATCGGCGTGCCCGACGCCCATTGGGGCGAATCAGTGCTGGCCTTCGTGGTGGCGCGCGACGGCGCGGCGCTTACCGGGGACGAACTTATCGAATTCTGCCAGGCGCGCATCGCCAGCTACAAGAAACCCAGGCGGGTCGAGTTTCGCGACGGCCTGCCGCGCGCGTCGACCGGCAAGATCGATAAGGTGGCGCTGCGCGAGCCGTTCTGGCGCGACCGAGACCGACAGGTTTAATGATCTAGCCCGAGTCGCGCGCCGGCTTATCCAGCGGGATCACTTTCAGCGTACCGTTGTCGGCGGCCAATGCGATTTCGCCGTTTTTCAGCGCGATCGCATCGGCGCCAAAAAGTTCGCGCCGCCAACCGCTCAGCGCCGGTACGTCGGCATTATCGTCGCGCGCGATGGCCTCGATCGCGTCCGAGGTGGCGACCAGTTTTTGCGCCACGTTATTTTCTTCACAACGCAACTTGAGCAGAACTTTAAGCAATTCGGTCGTGGGACCTGTTCCGCCCTGGTGCTGCGGCCGCTGTTCGACCACCGGGTACTCGGACTCGGGCCGGGTCTGAACCTCGGCGATCAGGTCGATGATCTGCTTCGCCGCCGTCTTGCCGCACTGTTCGCGGCCCATGCTGCGCAACGCATAGAGCTCGTCCATGGTTTCCGGTTCGTGGGCCGCGATATCGGTCAGCGCATCGTCGCGCAGCACGCGGTTGCGCGGCACGTTGCGGGACTGGGCCTCGGATTCGCGCCACGCCGCCAGGTCGCGCAGGATCGCGAGATGCCGCGCCTTACGCAGCCGCGTCTTGACGCGCCGCCACGCCTCGTGCGGTTCCTGCCGATAGGTGCCGGGGTTGGTCAGGACGCCCATTTCCTGGGCCAGCCAGTCGCTTCGCTTGCTGCGCTCCAGTCGGCGGGCGAGCTTTTCATAGACGACCCGCAGATGGGTTACGTCCGACAGCGCATAATCGAGCTGTTTCTTCGAAAGCGGTCGCCGCGACCAGTCGGTAAAGCGCAGCGATTTGTCGATATGCTCGCGCGCGAAAGACGCGACCAGCTTGTCATAGCCCACCGAATCGCCGAAGCCGCACACCATCGCCGCGACCTGGGTATCGAAGATCGGCGCCGGAATCATGCCGTTGAGCTGGAAGAAAATCTCCACATCCTGACGCGCCGCGTGAAATACCTTGAGAACCTTGGTCTCCGCCATAAGTTCAAGCAGAGGGGTAAGATTGATCTTCGGCGCCAGCGCGTCGATCGCGACCGCTTCGTCATCGGTCGCCACCTGGACCAGGCACAGCCGCGGCCAATAGGTCTTGTCCCGGATGAATTCGGTGTCGACGGTGACGTAATCGAATTTTTCCGCGCGGCGGCAGAACGCCGCCAGCGCCCGTGTGCTGGTAATCGGATCCATGGCCCGTCCTATACACGGATTCCGGAAGACTGGAAAGCAGTGGACGCGTCGGCCGAAATCCTTGACAGACCGATTATTTCCTGCGTTTTTGCGCCGCGACGCCACGGGGACCAGCGCCCCCGGGGCGCCCGCCCGATAAACCCAAAACCGAAGTCTTTCCCATGCACGCATATCGCACCCATACCTGCGGCGACCTCAGATCGGCGGATGCCGGAAATCAGGCCCGGGTTTCCGGCTGGGTCCACCGCAAGCGCGACCATGGAAATCTGCTTTTCATCGATGTGCGCGACCATTTCGGTCTCACCCAATGCGTCCTCGAATCCTCCAGCCCGATATTTCCCGACGCCGAGGCGCTGAAGCTCGAAACCGTGATTTGCGTCACCGGCCAGGTGGTCAAACGATCGGACGACACCATCAATTCCGGCCTGCCGACCGGCGACGTCGAGGTTTCCATAGAAGAGCTTACGGTGCTGGGAACCGCCGAGCCGTTGCCGCTGGAGGTCAACTCCGATCGTGATTACGGCGAGGAAATCCGCCTCAAATACCGGTTCCTCGATCTCAGACGCGACAAGGTCCACCAGAACATCATCCTGCGCAGCGCGGTCATCAGCAGCATCCGCAGGCGCATGACGGATTCGGGTTTCATGGAATTCCAAACCCCGATCCTGACCTCGTCATCGCCCGAGGGCGCGCGTGATTTTCTGGTCCCCAGCCGTCTGCGTCCGGGCGAGTTCTATGCCCTTCCCCAGGCGCCGCAGCAGTTCAAGCAACTCGTCATGGTCGCCGGATTCGACAAGTATTTTCAGATCGCGCCGTGCTTCCGCGACGAGGACGCGCGCGCGGACCGTTCGCCGGGCGAGTTCTATCAGCTCGATATCGAGATGTCCTTCGTCACCCAGGAAGACGTATTCGACGCCATCGAGCCCGTACTGCACGGCATCTTCGAGGAATTTTCCGACGGGCGAACGGTTTCGCCGATGCCGTTCCCGAGGATCGCCTTCGACGACGCAATGCTGAAATACGGCTCGGACAAGCCCGATCTGCGCAACCCGATCGAGATCGCCGACGTGACCGAGACCTGGCGCGGCACCGAGTTCAAAATTTTCGCGGGCGCCATCGACAAGGGCGCGGTGGTGCGTGCAATCCCGGCGCCGGGGGCCGCGTCCCAGCCTCGCAGTTTCTTCGACAAACTCAATGACTGGGCGCGTGGCGAAGGCGCCGGCGGTCTCGGCTATATCATTTTCGGCGATGGCGAAGGCAAGGGGCCGATCGCGAAGTTCCTCGACGCCGATCGCCAGCAGGCATTGCGGGAAGCGGCGGGGGTCGGCGACGGCGACGCGGTTTTCTTCGCCTGCGACAAGGCGGCGGCGGCGGCGCGGCTGGCCGGGCTTGCCCGCACTCGTATCGGCGAGGAACTCGACCTGATCGATCAGTCGCAGTTCCGTTTCTGCTGGATCAACGATTATCCGATGTTCGAGGCCGACGAGCAGACCGGAACCATCGAGTTCAGCCATAACCCGTTCTCGATGCCGCAGGGCGGGCTTGAAGCGCTGGAGACCCAGGACCCGCTGACCATCAAGGCCTATCAGTACGATATCGTGTGCAACGGGGTCGAGCTGTCGAGCGGCGCGATCCGCAACCATCGCCCCGAGATCATGTACAAGGCGTTCGAGATCGCCGGCTATGGCGCCGAGGAGGTCGAGACGCGTTTCGGCGGCATGCTGAATGCCCTGAAATTCGGCGCCCCGCCCCATGGCGGCTCGGCGCCCGGTATCGATCGCATTGTGATGCTGCTGGCCGACGAGCCCAACATTCGCGAGGTCACCCTTTTCCCGATGAACCAGCAGGCGCAGGATTTGATGATGCAGGCGCCGGCACCGGTGGCGCCCGATCGGCTCAAGGAACTCTCGCTCCGCGTCGCGCCGCTGCCCGCCAAGGCGGAACCGAAGCCCGCTTCCAAATCCTGAAGCTAGAGCGCTATCCGACCAAATTCCCGCGATCGGGTCGGGTTATCCACTCTTTCGGCTGGTTTTCCGCAGGAAATTCGTCCGTTAACACTTTGGTAACCTATATTTCGTTGGTTAACTGGTTAATACTGTAACCTTCGGGGTTGGAATACCGATGTGAAGGGGGCCAAATGAAACGCGTGATCGCGGCATGTTTGCCGCTTGCACTCGCTGGCTGCGGTTTGCCGCCGGCGATTACGGTAATTTCATACGCCATTGATGGATTTTCCCTGTTTTCGACCGGCAAAACAGTCGGTGATCACGCTCTTTCGGTCGCCGCGAAGCGTGATTGCGCGATCTGGCGCGTGGTCAAGGATGGCGAGGTTTGCCGGGATTTCAAGCAGGGCGACAAAAGCACCCTGGTCGCCGCCGCCGAGGAGTGGGAACGCGGTCCCGAAATCATCGGGCTCGCGGAAAGCGATCAGGCGCCCACGCCCACAATTCAGCGTACCGCCGTCGATCCGGTCATCGTTCCCGCCTTCATGAAGGGCATGATCATGGACCTCGACGGTATTATCGAGGCCGAAAAACCCCTGGAAATAAGGCCGGTGGCCTTCGCGTTGAGGATCAGCGTACCGGTCGGCATGGCGGCGGACGCGCCCCTGCGCAAGGCTCCCGCCGCGAAGCAACCGCCTTCGCCCGAAACAACCGCGACGCCGCCGAAGGCGGACGCCGCGAAGCCTGGATCCGGTCCGGTCACCGCCAAAAAGGCCGACACCGGCGCACCGGCTCCCGAAATGGTGACCCGGAAATCGGTCGTCAGCAAGCCGGCGGTCGAGAAAAAAGCGGAGAAACCCCGGGTCGCGGCGATTCCGCGCGCGCCTGAAAAGGAAGCCGCCGCCGCCAAGCCCGACAGTATCGGGCCGCGAAACGTCGTCGTGATCAGAAGCTTCCTGAAGCGGTCCAATGCCGTCATCGCGGCGCGGCGCTGGTCGAAACACAGCCCGACGGTCGTCTCGTCGGTCGTCGGACGAAAAGTGGTTTATCGGGTGGTGACGGGACCCTTCGCGGCCCGGAATTTCGCCACCGCGGTCAAACGGCTGAAGTCCGATGGGATCGGCGATGCCTGGGGCGCACCGGTCTGTGGCGCCGGGCGGGCGGCCGGATACAAGGGTTGCGTCAAGCTCGATTCAGGCGCCCGGAAGTAACGGCGCGGGATTGGCGGCGGTCCGGATTTATTCCGCCGCGCTCTGGCTGATCATCCCGACTTTGCCTCGTTTCGTGCAATACATGGCCATATCCGCGCGGCAGATCAGATCGTCGATATTGTCGTCCGGGCCGAACGGCTCGCAACCGATGCTGATTTTGACGGGAATCATGTTCCCCTCGAACTCCAGACGCGAATTATCGAGTTGCCACTGAAGGGTGCGGGCGCGCTTGGCGCCATTGGCCCAACTCGTCTGAACCAGCGCGACGGCGAATTCGTCACCGCCTAGCCGGCCGACGATGTCGCATTCACGGACTGATTCGGCGAGGATAGTGGCCGTATGCCGGAGCAGCTGATCGCCCGCGGCGTGGCCATATGTGTCGTTTACCGACTTGAAGCTGTCGAGGTCGCAGTACAGCAACATACCCTTGTGGCCGTATCGTCGGGCCATCGCCAGCGCCCGGGTGAGGCTTTCGTCGAAACCGCGACGGTTCAAAAGCTCCGTCAACTCATCCGTGAGCGAGAGATCCTGGAGATAGGCAATACGCTGGTCCCGCTCCATCAACTCCTGCTCGGCCTGGGCCGCGTATTGGAGGACGCGCTCCAGCAATTCCTGCTGATAGGCGGCATCCCCGTCGACGCCGATCGGCAGGTCCTTCAGCAGTTGATCGGCGATACCATTGACCCGGTCCATCAGCGCGGAGTTCTTCACGAGGTCGATATTCAGAATTTCGTGCATATCACAAACTCATCCACCAGCTTTTCCAGCCTGCCCGGGCAGGCCTTCCCGATTAAGCATATGCAAGAGATGTGCCAAATATATTATTCAATTATTTCAATGACTTAAATAATATAAAGATGGGGAAATATTTGCCGTTGGGCATGTCTTGCCCGCCAATTCCGGCAGATTTGGCCGGTCATGGAGGCGCGCGCGATAGAGTCCGCGCCAGCCGTTAGGTGGCGATCCGGGCTTATACGATGGATCATTGTCTGCGATCCTTGGTATAACAACCCGATCGGGAAGGTGACATGTCGCCGAAAATACCCTGCGCGACGTCCGGTGGGAGGGGGCCGTGATCAACGTTCTCC
>CAZPMO010000042.1:0-12543 GCA_964587515.1 uncultured Rhodospirillaceae bacterium
CGTCGATCTCGCGGATATCGGTTCCGAGCAGACGTGCGCCGAACGCGCCGGCGCGTTTCAGCACCGCGCTTCCGACCGCGCCGACGCCAACAACGCCGATGGTGGATTCGAAAATCGCATGTCCCGGAATTTTATCCCAAACGCCGGCCTTCATGGCGTCGTCCATCCACGGCAGCCGGCGGGCGAATGACAATACATATCCCAAAACGCTATCCGCGACGGGTTCGGTAAACGCGTCGGGCGTTCGGCAAACGCGTATATTGCGAAGGCGCGCGGCTTCGGCGTCGATGGAATCAATGCCGGTGCCCCACTTGGCGATCACCTTGAGCCTGGGCGCGGCCGCGATGACCTGTTCGGTGATCCGGTCATCGCCGCAGATTATGCCGTCGAATTCGGCGATGATCGGCAAAAGCTGCGCTTCTTCCATCCGCTCCTCGACTTCGGCAATGACGAATTCGATTTCGTTGTCGACGAAGAAATCGCGAAACTCATCGATGACGGGTAACAGATAGGGGGCGCTGATCAGGACTTTCCAGGGCATGGCATTTCGTTCTTTTTCATTCAGTAGGCTGATAACAGCGGATCATCACGCATGAGCTTTTCCACGCGCGCCAAATCGTCCGGCGTATCGACGGCTTGGGTCGGAAGCTTCGTTTCCACCATGTGCACGGGGTAGCCGTGCTCGAGAAAACGCAGCATGTCGATCGACTCGGCGATTTCCAGCGTCGTCGGCGCCAGGTCCGCGAAGCCGAGCAGCGCGTCCCGGCGGAACGGCATGATGCAGACCTGCTTGAACGCATCGATGCGTCCGAACGTTTGTCCCAGCGCATCGGGAATCGGTTGGCGCGACATATAAAGCGCGTCGCCTTGAGAATTCGTCACCACCTTGATGGTGTTGCGGTCCTTAAAATCGGCTTCGTCGTGGATCCTGAGCTTTAGATTGACGCAGCTGATATTCGCGTTTCGCCGAATCGGCGCGACGGCCGCCTCGATCATCTCCGGATGCACCATGGGCTCGTCGCCCTGCACCATAACGATAATTTCCGCCTCGATCCCGGCGGCCGCTTCGGCGACCCGGTCGCTGGCCCGTTCGTGGCGGTCCGAAGTCATGATCGCGCGGCCGCCGAACGCCTCGACCGCCTCGCGGATATCCGCGTCGCAGGTGGCGACGTAAACATCGGACAATGACGGCGCCAGCGCCGTCCGCCTATAGACATGTTCCAGCATGGACCGGCCGAGCAGTGGCGCCAAAGGTTTCCCCGGAAATCGAGTCGATCCCATGCGGGCCGGGATCACGGCGACAATTTTCATTTCCCGGATTCCGTGACCAGCGTTGACGGTTCGCCGTCGGCGATGCGGTGATTGCGGCGCCAGACCCGTTCATATTCGTCGATCAGCCTGTGGTCGCCATTGACCATCATGTCTCTGAGCCCGATCAGTTCGACGGCGTTGAAGTTGCGGCTGATGACGGCGGATATGGAGGTTGCGTCACCGAGCTCGAGAATGAATTTTTCGAGATCACCGTCATATTGCTCCTCGATGGATTTGCGAAAAACCGCAAACCATTCGGACCCCGGATAGGGCGTTGCGAAGTGGGGCTTGACGACAATGCCAAGCTCCTCCCAGGCTTCCATGCTCATGCGGAACGAATCGAAATCATCGTTGGGGAATCCCATGATTTGGTTGGGTACGGGTCTTATGCCCGCCTCCAGCGTCCAGAAAAAACTGCGGATGTTGGTTTTGCGCGACGCGCCCTTGCCGATTGTCTTCAGGACATGGGGCGCAAAGGATTCATAGCCGTAAACCAGATGCGAACATCCGGCCTCGCGCATGATTTTCAAAACCTCTTTGGTGCACAGCGTGGCGTGACTGGTGCCCGCCCAGTACATGCCGGTCCAGCCCGTCATGCGGCCGTCGGAATCATGTTCGGGTTTCGGCGCAAGACCGTTTTCATGCCAGAGACGGCAAATTTCGTTGAGCCATGTCCGTCCGGAATACTGGTCCATGGTCATCAGGTTTTCATCGAGAAACCCGATATAATCGACATCGAAATTGTCCTTGGCGTATTTGGCCATTTTTACGACATATTCCGGGCTGTGATAGCGGATCGTCCGCGTATGATTGCCCGGAATATCGAAACTCGGATTGACCACGCCGTCTTCGTCTTCCTCGTATCGCATATCGCCGGCGATGCCGAGATGGAAACAGAAACGGCAGACCAGCGAACAGCCATAGCTGGCGTTGATGTCGAGACGGCGTTTCGCCAGCATGCCTTCCTCGGAGAACAGGACTTCGCTGTTCTTGAAGTAGATTTCTTCCAGCGGAAAGAATTCCCAGGCCGGAAAAGGCAGCGAATCCAAATCTTCCAGCAGGGCTCTTTGTCCCGCCATGACCAACGCGCCATCGGAATCGCGCGATATGGTGCCCGGGATTTCGGCCCAGTCGCTTTCGCCGGCATCGACCATCTCGAGAATTTCCGGCCAGGTGATAAAGGCCTCGCCGATGACGCCGACATCGACGTCGGGCAGCCAGGCCATCATGTCCCTCGGCATCGACGTGAGCAGCCCGCCGCCCAGGACGATCACCGCATCCGGACAGGTTTCGCGCGCCGATCCGATAATGGACTTCGCCGATCCGTAGGCGGTGGTGATGCCGCCCAGGGCGATCACATCCCAACCATCCGCATCCAGGACCTGGCGCAGCACATCCTCGCCCATGCGCCATGCATTGGCGTCATATACCTGCACCAGATGCCCGGCGTCGCGCGTGATCGCCGCCAACAGCGCGATGCCGTATGGCACGTGCCGGGGAACGTCCTCCTCGCGGACCACGGGGTTGATAAAAAGAATTTTAGCCATCGGCGACCGGTCTCTCAGGCATGTTTTTCAAGAAATTCCTCAAGCGCGATAAATTCGATGTGTTCGCCGAAAAAAATGCCGCCGCCGGTGCAGTTATAGGTTTGGCATTCGCCGTCCGCCGTCATCTCGAGCAGCGCTTCGCGGTACCACATGTAAGCCGGGTCGGTATAGAACCAGCTTTGGATGTGCGGGTTGAAGATACGAATGAACACATCGTCCAGGTTATCTTCGCCGACCAGGGCGATCGCCTCGGGGTAGTACTGGCTGGCGGCATAGGGGGTGTCTTCGTAATAGCCCAAATCGATGCCGGTCAGCGCGACGTGTTTCTTGCCGAGAACGGCGTCCGCCATCATCCAGCAGGCGGATCCGACATTGCCGCCGGCATTGACGCAGGGCAGCGGGTTGAGGCCATGAAGCTCACGGCTCATGCTGTCGGGCTCGTCGGGGTCGTCCAGCATCGGGTTCCACCAGTAAATCTCCATCCCGGCCTCGATCACACGGCGCACCACCGATTCGGACGCCGAGGTCGATAGCGCAATCCGCATCCTGGGCCCGAAGCGGTTCACCATTTCCAGGATGCGTTCATTGTTCCGAATCTCGTTGGCGAAGCTTTCATCCATGTCCTGGCGGCGGTAATAGTCATCTCGCTCCAGCGCGTCATGGGTAAGGTTCGGGTCGCCGAACCAGCGCACGATGCGGTCCGGGTTGGGATCCACGGTTACGATAAGATCTGGAACGACGTCATTGCCGAGGCAATAGTTGATGGCGCTTTCGGTCACGACAAGCGCGCCCTGGTAGCCGGATGATTTGATCGCGGCGATCGGATCGTTGCGCCGGATGCTTGGGCCGGCGGCAATGATAATGGCGCTGTCGCCCGCGCCCAGCGATGCATTGCGGAGCTCGGCGAGGGAGTTTCCCCGGTCACGGAACGCCACATTGCGCCGGGCATTTTCCAGGCATAATGCAGCCGTCCGGTCGCGCGTCATGCGTTCCATATTGGCGACCAGCCGGCGGCCGAGCGCGCCCTGGGCTTGGTCTTCCGTCAAACTATTCTTCCTCGAGATCCCAGTTGACGCGTTTTTTGGACACGAAGGCGACACTGCCGCCGAGCCGCTTGAGCGCGCTCGCCTCGAAGGTCGCTTCGAGGTCCTCGTTTTCCTCGCTCGCGGCTTCCACCTTCTTCTTCGGCACAAAATTTCCCTTTAGAACGGATGTCATCGGTCATGCCCTTTCAGCATTCTGAGTTTCGAGGTTTTCAATTTTCATCAAGCAAGGCGCGGACCAGCAAGAGGTCGCGTCGCTCGTCGATATCCACCGACCGTTCCGGCGGCATCACATGGGCCCGTGTTTCGGGTCCGACGAATCCCCGATGTTTCCTGAACCACGGCACTTCCGCCACATAAACCGCGCCGTTCAAGCCGTATATGGCCGGGAGGTCCTGGCGTCGGGATTGTTCGAAGCTGTCGTCCAGCAGGCGTTGCATGCGCCCATCGCCGGAGACCCGGTACATCCAATAAGGCGACTTGTTGGGAAGCGTGACCGAAACGCAGGCCGGCGCTCCGGTATCGCGGCACATCTCAAGGCATAAATCGATATCCTCGGCCGCGCGCAGCGGAGACGTCGCCTGCAGAAGAACCAGATAATTATATTGCGCATCCAGCGAATCCAGCGCGTGGATTAGGGCGTCTTCGATCCTGGCGGCATCCCTGGCGAGTTCCTTGGGGCGCACGAACGGCGCTTCGCAACCCCAGCTCTTTGCCGTGTCAATGATGTCCGAATCATCCGACGACAGAATCAGCCGGTCGATATAACGCGATTGTTTGGCGCCCTCGATGCTCCAGGCGATCACGGGCTTGCCGCCGGCATCGGCCAGATTTTTCCCCGGCAGACCCTTGGATCCGCCGCGCGCTGCAATCACGGCCAGGACGCTCTTGTCACCCAGCATGGCTATCTTGGTTCCGCGCCAGGAAATTGCGCAGGATGTGGAGCCCGGTCTCGCCGCTTTTTTCCGGGTGAAACTGGCAGCCCCATAAATTGTCGCGGCGCACGGCGGCTGCGAGGCGCTTGCCGTTATAATGGCAGTCGGCCAACCGGTGGGCCTCGTCCGCCGGTTCCGCGGCGAAGGAATGAACGAAGTAGCAATAAGCCGGCGGAGGCAATTTCTCCAATATGGTGTCCTCCCACCCCTGGCCGGCGAATGCTGGCGAAAGCTCGCTCCAGCCGATATGCGGCACCTTGTGGGGTTTTCCGTCGACGCCACTGTGTGGCACGGTTCGCACGCGTCCAGAAATCATGCCCAAACCTTCATGCAGGCCGAATTCCTCGCTGCCGTCGAACATCAATTGCATCCCAACGCAAATGCCGAGAAACGGTCGCCCGCTGCCGGCGAACGCCTTGATGGGTTCGACCAGTCCGCGTTTCCGCAATTCCTCCATGGCGTCGCCAAAGGCTCCGACGCCGGGCAGAACAAGACGTTCCGCGCTGTTGATTTTGGCGGGCTCGCTGATGAGCTCGATTTCGCCGCCGCAATGCTCCAATGCGCGCGCCACGCTGTATAAATTGCCGCGGTCGTAATCGATCACGGTCACTTTTGCGGCCATTAGACCGGCCGCACGTTGAGGTTATGGGCGAGCGCCTGATGCCTGATATCCGGGACGGTCATTTCGTTGAAATGAAGCACATGGGCCATGGCGACGGCATCCACCCGCCCTTCGTTGACGACGTCATTCAGGTGTTGGAAATTTCCCATGCCGCCGCTGGCGATGACCGGAATATTCACGGCATCGGCGACCGCGCGGGTCAGTTCGAGATCGTATCCGCCCCGAGTTCCTTCGCAATCCACCGAGGTCAGCAAAATCTCTCCCGCGCCCAATTCTTCGCCGCGCCGGCTCCATTCGACGACATCAAGCCCGGTGCGTTCGCGACCGTTGTCGCAATAGGCTTCCCAATGATCTACCTGCCGCTTGGCTTCGATGGACAGGACGATGCATTGAGATCCGAAGCGTCGTGCCAAAATCCGAATCAGATCGGGATTTTGGGTAGCGGCCGTATTGATTGTAATTTTGTCCGCGCCGGCGCGCAGCAAAGCCTGAGCGGATTCGACTGACCGTACGCCGCCGCCCGCGGTAATGGGGATAAAAACATTCTCAGCCGTGTGCCGCACAAGATCAACGATAGTGTTGCGCTCATACAGGCTCGCCACCACGTCGATATACACAATTTCATCTATGCCGTCGGCGTAGTATCGCTTGGCGAATCCACTCGGGTCGCCGAGCTTGCGGAGGCCTTCCAGGTGGACTCCCTTGATCAAATTCGGGGCCTTGATGTCAAGGCGGGCGATTAGGCGCAGGGTCGACATGGCGGCGTCAGTTGTCCCCGGTGGTATCGTGCCAGACCGCGTCGCGCAGGGCCCAGGCGCCGTTCTGATGTTGCCAAATATGCGGCGAGCGGAACCGGTCTGTCAGGCGGTCGAAATGATCGCGCGTCATGACCGGCTCTTCGAACGCCTCGGATACGGCGCCGAATTCGTCTGCGCCGATGCTGATATATTTCAGGATTTCGTCGGCGAAACGTTCCGGAAATTCTCCGTCATAACGCCTGACAAGGGCCACGCCCTCATCCCGCGTCAACTCGCCGGCGCGGATTTCCTGAGCCGCGTCCGCGGTTGCGCGGCCGATACCGAATTTTATGAAGCTGGTGAAATAATGGAAATCGTCGATCCGATCGTCGATGCTGTTGTATTTGCTGTAGGTGCCCGGCGTTCTCATGGGCGACGGCTCGAACCCGCCATGTTCCACGGAATAGTAATAGCAACCCTGAGGGTGCCATTTAAGATAATAGCCGAGATAGTGAACCTCTGTTTTTGTCTTCCACAAGTTTTCCGGGTCGGCCGGCAGATAGAGATCCAAATCGTTATCCGTGATTCCGTAATCGGTGGAGAGTTCTGCGATCGATACGCCGCTCAAATGGAAATTTTCCTTGTCCATCGCGGCGTAAAATTGCTGATCACGCAGCGCGCTTTCATTGTCGGATTTGGGGTTGCCGTACTCGGCCTCGTTTTCACCGTAAAACACCAACGGCACGTTATGCAGCGCCGACATTCTCGGGCCGAGATTCTTTTGCCCCAAGACGAATGGCTGGAAAGGATGGAAAAGCTTTTCGAAGGCAAGCCGGGTGAGCAGGCGGTGCACCCGGCCATTGGGCGTTATCAGCATATTATCGAAGCCAGCATGGATCCATTTCTGGAAATTGCGCCAACCCCATTCGGTATAAATGTGAGGCGCCCAGGTCACCGTCAGCGGATGCATGCCGTATTCGTATTTGAGGATATGCGAAGCGTAGAAACTGTCCTTGCCGCCGGACCCGGGCGCGATGCAGTCGTAATGACCGTCATTGCGTCGATGCCGATCACACAGCTCGCGGAGCTCGGCGTCGCGCGTTTCCCAATCGATCGATTCTTTTTCCTCTGCGACACGGCATGCGTCGCAGACCCCGTCGTCGTCAATGGCGATTACGCTTTTCTTGCTGCCCGACGTATGCAGAAATTCAGGCGTCGAATTGGGGCGCTGATTGGAAATCACGCATTTGCGGCAGAACTGGATCGTTTGCGGCAATCCATAGCGCGCGTCCGGGTCGGGATTGTCGGGAGCAAAGCCGGTCAGATCTTGCAAATTGATAGAATTTTCTTGCGTCATGATTGAAGTTAGCTTTCAAATACTCTGGAAAAATCGCCGTTGGCGCGCTCGAAATCGTCCAGCCGTCCCACGTCCAGCCAATATTCGCGGACCGGAAAGACCGCCGCACAATGGCCGCCATCGATCGCGCGTTGGAAGAATTCCGGCATGTCGAGATTTTCGTTCTTGCCGACAAATTGCAGCAGTTTCGGCGAAATCACATAAATCCCGGCATTGACGAAAAAAGTCTGTACCGGCTTTTCCTCGATTCCGACAATACGGTCATCTTCGATATTGACCACGCCATAGGGCACCTGGAAATCATGTTCCCGTACGCACATGGTGGCGTCGGCGCGTTGTTCGAAATGGAAATCCAGAATGCTGCGGAAATTCGCCTTGGTGAGCACGTCCGCGTTCATGACCAGGATCGGTTTTTCCGGAAATTTGGGCAACAGCCCGAGGGCGCCGGCTGTTCCCAATTGGTGGTCTTCCTTCAGGTAATCGATGTCGATTCCCCAGCTCTCGCCATCGCCGAAATGCTGCATTATCTGATCGGCTTTGTAATTGACTGACATGTGAAAATGCTGGAACCCGTGCTCGATAAAGGTTTCCAATGTGGTTTCGAGCAGAGGCTTCTGGCCGACCGTCAATAATGGCTTGGGCGTATCATCGGTCATGGGCCGCAGCCGGCTACCGAGACCGCCCGCCATGAAGATCACATGGTTCTCCAACGGTTCCGGCGCTGTCAACTCGTCCCGCAGGGCGAGCCCGACGACACGGGATCGGGAATCTACAATGGGCACCTGGCGCACGTCTCGCGGCAGCATGAGTTCCAGCAGGCGTTTCGATGAATCGTCCGGCAATCCGACGATCGGATCGCGTTTCATGACCTCGGAAACTGGCGCGCTCAACGGCAAGGCGCGCAGAATGCCGCGTCGGATATCTCCGTCGGTGATAGTCCCCAATAGGCGGCGGTCGTCGTCGACCACCAGGCAAATCTGACCATCGACCTTATCGATGATCCCGACGGCGTCGGCTACGGTCGCCTGTGTTCCGATCAGGGTCTTGTCCCAGTCTTTCACCGGCCTGTATCCTTGTCTGTCAGGGGCCTTGCGGGCGTCCCCGCGACGGTCGAGTCGTTTGCGATATCATCGATAACCGTTGCGCCACCGGCTATGGTGCAGTTCGCGCCGACACGGACGTTTTCTAAAATGGTTGAACCGGCGCCGACCAGACTTCCCGCGCCGATTTGTACGCCGCCGGCCAGGGTAGAGCCCGGTGCGATATGAACATGGTCGCCGATGACGCAGTCGTGATCGACCGAGGCCCCGGAATTGACGATCACGTTATCTCCAATCCGCGTATCCGCCTGAATGATGGCGCCCGCCATGATCTGCGCGCCCGCGCCGAGTTGCGCGCTGTCCGAAATAATGGCTGCCGGGTGAACCGTGTTGACGAAGTCATATGCCCGATCCCTGAACGCATTGAATAATTCTTGCCTTTGCGTGACCGGTCCAACACCGATCGTAAGTTGGACCTCCCCAGGCGCGTAATCCGCAACCGCCTCGTCCCCGCCGATAACCTGCGCGCCGAGCAATTGGGTTCCGGCCTTTTTCGGGTCGTTGTCCACCAGGCCCAGAATTACCACCCCATTGCCGCGCAATGCTTCGATGACGACCTTGGCGTGACCGCCGGCGCCGATGATGATGACGGGCGCGTTCATAGCCCGATCTTCTCATCCGCCGCATAATCCCGTTTGGCGACGCGGCCCAACCAGTCCCAGTATTTCATCGGTGACTGCCCGCCGCCGGGCCTCTTCACCCCGAGGTTTTCGGCAGTGAAAGCTTCCCCGGCGCGAACCGGCTGTAATGCGACCAGGCTCTTGCGCGCCGCCGCCATATTCTCCCGTTCTCCCGGGGCCGGCGTTTTTTCACCGTTGCCCAACGCCGTTTCGACTTCCCGGATGCGCTTTACCATGGATGCCAGTTCCGCCGGTTCAATCGACGCCGCGTGATCCGGTCCCCGTGCGTTCCGGTCCAGCGTAAAGTGCTTTTCGATCACCGCCGCGCCCAGCGCCGCCGCCGCAATCGCGGCCGTGTCGCCTTGGGTGTGGTCCGACAGCCCGACCCGCAATCCAAACGCGTCGCGCAAGGTCGCCATGGCCCGCAGGTTTGCGTTCTCCAGGGGCGCCGGGTACTGGCTCGTACAATGCAGCAGCGTGACTTTTCCCTGCAGCAACTTGCCAATGTCCGGATTGTCCATGGCCATGGGAGTCGGCGCCCCATCGCTGCCGTCAAACCCGAATGCCAAAATGCCGAGCGCGTTCTTCACCTCGTCGAGCGTACTCATGCCGGTCGATAGGATGATTTTTCGGCCGCTACGGGCGGCGGCCAGCAGCAACGGCCCATTGGTGATCTCGCCGGAACCGATTTTAATCGTGTCGATTCTCATTACGTCGACCAGAAAAGCGAGGCTCTCCAGGTCGAAGGGCGATGAGATGAAGGCGATTCCCCGTTCCTTGCAGCGTTCGCCCAGGAGCCGGTGCGCATCGGTGTCGAGCTCCAACGCCCGAAGCATATCGAGCTGGCTATCGCCATCGCCACGGCTTTGGTACGGCGCGTTTGGCGCGGTTGCCGTGGCCAATTGCTCGGCCCTGAAAGTTTGGAACTTGACCGCATCCGCCCCGGCTTCCCCGGCGGCGTCGACCATGGCCAAGGCGCGCTCGGTGTCGCCGTTATGGTTGACGCCCGCCTCGGCGATGACAAATACGCGGCTTATGGTTTGTTCAGCCATGGGCCGGCGCCGTTTCGTCACACAGATCGTGAAACCGTTTGATGCGTAGCGCCTCAAGATCGGCGGATTTCAATTCATCCTTGATGAGGGCCGCCGCGCCGCCTTTGCCGTATGGCGGATCCTGGCCGGCAAGGCGGTTGACGAATTTCGGTTCAAGTGCGCGCGCGACTGCGGCGCGGATATCGTCCACGCCGGCGCCGCAATCGATCACTGAATCCGCTTTCAATCGGCCTTTTTGCCGATCGCCGATATTGACCGTCGCCGCGCCGACCGCCGGCGCTTCGATCAGGCCGCTTGACGAATTCCCCACAACGGCACCGCACAGCGCGAGCGCGCTGAAATAGGCTCTTTCGCCCAGCGACGCGCTCATCGCGACGCGCTCGGGATGCGCCGCCGCGTAATCCGCGAGCGTCTTTGCCACTGCATCGCGGCCCGGGTCCGCATTGACACCCGTAATAAGCAGGCGCCGTTCGGGCCAGGTTTCCAGGGCCGACAGCATCGCCAGCGCGGGCCGCGCCGCGTCGTCGTCGGCCAGCGTTTCCGGATGATAGGTAATCAGGAAAAATCCCTGGCCCAATTCATGTCCCACCCGCGCCTCCAACTCGGCCGGCGTCAGATATTCGAGATCGGCGAAATTATCGAGGCCCGGCGTACCGACCATGAAAACCCGCGCCGGTTCCTCGCCCATCTGGATCACGCGCCGGCGGTATGGTTCGGCGGCCACGAAGTGGAGGCGGGCCATTTTGGTGACGGCATGCCGGATGGCATCGTCAAACGCGCCTTCGGTCACCTCGCCGCCATGAATATGGGCGATCGGTATTTGCAACAGCAAGGCGGCGGCGGCGGCGGCAAGCGTTTCGTAGCGATCGCCCAGCACCACCATGATATCCGGATCCAAACGTTCCAGCGCATCGGCAATCCGGGTCATGATATCGCCGGTCGCGCGCGCCACCGCGCCGGCGCTGTCATCGGCCAGCTCAATCGGCAAACTTTCGTCGATGGTAAAACCGTTACCCTCGATCTCACGATAGGTGGCACCGTAATGTTCGGCGAAATGCGTACCCGTGACGAGCCACTGAAGCGTGAGGTCACGATCATTGTCGATCTCGCGCGCGAGTCGGCGCAGATAACCGTAATCGGCGCGTGAGCCCGTAACGATGCAAATGCTACGCCGCACGCGTTTACCTTATATCGGCGGCATTCGTCAGCGCCGGCATATTTTCGAGGCTATCGAGAACGATTTGCCAAAAGGGAAGGTTGGGCGAGTCGTCCAGCTTTATGTAATCGACGACATAGCGGTGATAAGCATCCGGGTCTATCTGCGTGGCCGCATCGATATCCAGGCCGTCAAGGTCGTCGAGGTAACGAATTTCCTTGTTCAGGGACCGGGCGAGATCGAAATGATACGCCGCGCTTTCGGCCCCGCGCCGGTACATGTCCTCACGACACGATATCATCAGAATCGGCTTGTTCAGCGCGACGGCCGCGCCGACCGCCGCTGAATTATGGACGATTACCTGCCGCGCCGCCGCTATCAGTTCGAGGGATCGTCCCCGTACGACCTCGCGCTCTCCGAATTCGCCCTGGTTATATGGCAGCGTGCTATGGGGATGGGCTGCGATGATGACCCGCAGGCCGGTCTCGAACTCGACCTGATCGAATAGCGCACGGAGCGATCGAAAGTAATCCGATCCATCGAAATTTCCGCGCATCGCCGGGTCCAGATATTCCCGATGTCCGATCACGCCTTGATCAACGAACACGGCGGTGTTGGATTCGCCTTCAAGCATCATGGTCTTTTGGAGGCGACTGATCCGGTCGAAATCCATGCTGTGGGCGCGAATCGACTTCGTGGGCGGGCCGATCAAGGCGCTGTCCATATTGCTGCGCCAGCCACCATGAACAATGATATCGACGGCCGGAACGCCGAGGAACCGGCGCGGGATGCGCGCCAGCAGGCTGTGGAGGATACTGGCCTGCGAAATCCTAGCCGGCAGGTCTCGAATTCGCTCGGCGATCGTCTGGCGCTTTCGTTCATTTTCCATGAAACCGGGATGGGCCTCGGTCGAAAGGATCAGCGACGGGGCGTTCATGCGGCCGATCGCGCGCAGAACGAATAGGTTTCGCGGGCTGATGAGGCGGTCGGAAACAAAATTGACCACCAAATCGGCGTCGGTGAGCGCGCCGAATACCCGCGACAGCTCGGTGCGCCGCTTCAC
>CAZPMO010000042.1:12553-29545 GCA_964587515.1 uncultured Rhodospirillaceae bacterium
AAAATCAATTTCGGGCCAATCCGCATAGGCTTCGCGATGCCGCGGACTTTCCGGAATGACAATGTCGGCGACGTCGACAATCGTGACCCGCATGCCCCGGCCCAGCATGTATTCGATGCCGAACCGTTCGTAATCATTGGCGTCGAATACTAGCGACTTCGCAATAACAATGTGTTTGGAAATTTCGGTCATGGAATCATCGGCCGATACAGTCGATCACGCGCGCCAGTTCCCCATCCGTCAAACTGGATGAGCATGGCAGGATCACGATCCGCCGCCATATGTCCTCGGTCACGTCCTGTTCGGTTCGGGGCGATGCGGCGTACGGTTTTTGCAAATGCACCGGCTTCCAGAACGGTCTTGCAATGATGCCCGCGTCGCGCAGCTTCGCCCGCATCCTGTCCGGATCGGACTGCCACACCACGCCGGATAACCAGCACGAACTTTCCGCCCAGTCCGGTGCGGGAAAGTTTTCCGCCGCGCCGACTTGGGCAAACGCGTCTTCGTAGGCGCGCCGGATCCGCCGCTTCGCCGCGACCAATTCCTCCAAGCGCTCCATTTGCGCGCACCCCACGGCGGCTTGCAGATTGGTCATGCGGTAATTGAACCCGGCGCGGTCATGGTCGTAATCCGCCCCGGTTCGCGCCGTGCTGGACAAATGGCGCACAAGGTCGAGGGCTTCGCCGTTTTCGCCGGCGACCGCGCCGCCGCCGCCGCTGGTCACGGTCTTGTTGCCGTTGAATGAAAACACCGACAGATCGGCGCCGCATTGTCCGATCCGCCGGCCTTTATAGGTCGCGCCGATCGCCGGGGCCGCGTCCGCGACAACGGGAATACTGAATTCCCGGGCGATATCGATGATGGCGTCCATATCGGCCGGCAACCCCAATGTGTGAACCGGCATAATCGCGGCGATGCGTTTGCCGGAAGCGATATGAATGCGCTCGCCGTCCGTCGCGCCGTCGACGCGGGTTTCGGTTTCCAGCCGCGCGCGCAGCGGGTCCGGATCAAGTGTCCAGCTTTCCGCCGTCACATCGAACAGCCAGGGCTCGGCCCCGCACTGGGCGATGGCGTTGGCGCTGGCGATAAAGGTGAAAGACGGCAGGGCTACCAGATCATCCCGCTCGACGCCGACCGCCGCCAGGGCGACATGCAGCCCCGCTGTTCCGGAACAGGTCGCCACCGCCGATTCCGCCCCGGCGGCTTCCGCGACCATGGATTCGAATTGGTCCACAAACGGCCCGATCGAGGACACATATGTCGATGTAATGCAGTCCTGAAGATAGCGCGCTTCATTACCCGAAAGATCGGGCACGGCGAGTGGGATCATGGCTTGGGTCTTAACCGTCACATCTTGGCGTCCAGGGACCGGCCCAGCTCTTCATGCCTGAGCTCGGGCACGGCGCGGCGCAATGCCGCCGTGATGTCCGCTTTTTCCCAATGCCGCCCGCGCCGGATTTCGGCAATCTCGGCCAGGAAGTCGTCCAGCGCGCCGCGGCTCGCCAGGGGGGCATTCAGGATATGAATTTTACCATAGGTTTCATTATCCGGGGCGTCTCCGTCCCGGCTGAACTCCTCAACTGTTTTTTCGCCGGTTGTGTCGCTGGCCGAGAAATAGCAGGGCCAGGCATTCGGGTCCGCGCCCATACGCGCCTTGGCCTCTTCTTCCGACGCGCAGCGAACCGCCCTGTAGCCATGTTCCTGCAAAAACATTTCCGCGATTTCGGCGAAGCCGACCAGGTCGGTTTCGGGGCTCAGCGCCGGGTAATAGATGTCGCGATGCCCAGCCAGAAACGCGGCCATCAGGCAGAGCTGCCCGGCCTCGGTCTGGGACATCATGTAACGGCGCACGTCGCTCGGCGCTGATATGGGTTGCCCCCTGGCGAGCCGGTTGCCGAACCCTTCCAGCAGGCTTCCGGCCGAAAACGCCACATTGGCGAAACGCGCGGTGCTGGTTCGCGGCGCGTCGCGGCAGAACAGTACATTTTCCATTAGCGCCTTGGTGGCGCCCATCAGGTTTTCGGACCGGACCGATTTATCGGTCGAAACCGAAAACACGCTGGTTTCCGTGCCGATATGGTCGAAACAATCATGCAGCGCGCGCACATTGACGTCGATCATGCGCATCAGGCTGTAGGGGTCGCGTTCGGCGCGGACATGTTTCAGCGCGGAAAAATTGGCGATGGCGTCATAGGGACCCGATGCATCGGCAAAGCGCCGAAATTCCTCGCCGCCGAAATCGATCGAGGCGGTTCGGAATTCGGCCCGCAATTCCAAAGCCGACGACCGCAGGTCGCGCACCAGCTCGACCAGGCTGTTTTCATTGATATCGACCAGATCAAGCGCCGCCGGCTGATAAGGGATGAGCTGCCGGACGAAAGCGGACCCGGTCGACCCCGACGCGCCGATCACAAGAACGCGCGCGCCGCCGATCGCCTGCCGCAGTTGGTCCGCGTTATCGGCCAGATCGTCGGCGAACATCGACCGGTCCCGCTTCAGAATCCGCGCATGCAGCGTGTCGAATTCGTCGGTTCCCGTAATCGTGTCGCTGATCATGGTACTGAAATGAAACTCATGTGATTTTTCCACGCTACCGCAGTCCGGGTGAAACGCTCCACCCGGGCCGTGTCGTCATTGTCCTTCGGCGCCGATCAGGCGTTGGCGGCGACCGACTCCACGGGCACGCGCACGCGCACCTGCCGGCCCAGTAAATTCAGCATCAGAACCACGCGGTCCTGGTCGGAAGGACATTCAAAAAGACCGACATGATCGATCAGAGCGCCTTCCATGATCCGCAGCTTCTCGCCCTTGCGAAAACGCGCCTCGCGCGCGACCGGCACGAATCCGGTTTCATCCTCGCGGGCGCGGATGTCGTCGATGACGCCCGCGGGCACCGCCAACGGCCGTTCGCCGCCGCAGATCATATGGCTGACGCCGATGGTGGATGTTATCGCCCGCCACTGGTCCCGCTCGAGATCGAGTTCTACGAAAAGATAGCGTGGGAACAGCGGCGCCTTGACCATGTCGACGCGCCGCGCATGACGGCGGCGCTTCATGTATTGCGGCAGATAGGCGTGGAAGCCCTGGTTCGCCAGGTGCCAGGCGGCCTTGCGTTCAGCCTGCGCGTGCGTGTTGATCACATACCAGCGTCGCATGGTTACCCGCCCCCCTACCGCGCCAGCTTCGGACGGGTGCGCGAAACGTTGAGCATGCGGGGCGCAAGCACCCGTTCCGGCTCCACGGTCTTGATCAGCGCGTTGAAGGTTTTTTGCGGTTCGCGCAGATCGGTGATCACCACGGCGTCATATTGCCCCGCATCTTCCATGCGCGCGACCACGGCGAGCCCCGCGATCTCGGCGGCGTCGGCGCCCGCGTCAAGAATTCCGACCAGCTCGATTCCGATTTCGGCGGCGCATAAAGTCGCAATCTCGCTCATGTCGCCGGTGCCCGCGAGCAGCACCCGCTTCCAGCCCCGGTCGGCGCATTCCTGGAAGGTGGCCGAGCATTGTTCGCGCGCCGCGCGGAAAAAATTGAAGGAAATCGAAAGATAGCGCGCCGTCAGCCGGCTTTTCTCCGCGAAGCCCTTGGGCGTCAGGTAGTAGGCGTAGCGGTTGGCCGGCGCCATGGACACCTTGATCAGCCCCTTGCGCACGCATCGCTTGAGATAGGCATTGGCCAAGCCCAGCGCGATTCCGAGATCGCCCGCCACCGACCTTTGGGTCAGGGCGCTGTTTTCCTCGACCGCGTTAAGCAATCCCAGCGTGATCACGGCCTCATCATCCGAATCCGCCGATTGCTGCCGAATTTCATTCATCCGGTGCCCGACCATATCCCCAAAAGCGCGCCGAAACAGAACGGCGCGTTCACGCCGCGAACATACGGCGTTCATGCGCTGAACGTCAATCAAATTCGGTGGGTTTCGGCGCTCATACCCACTTCATGGAGCCAATCAGGCCGGCTGTCCCGGGGGCATTAATCGCGGGTGAAAATATACAGCTTGCTGATGATATAGGCGACGATGAAGCTCATCGCAGTGATGATGATTTGGGTGAGCAGGTACCATATTCCCAGGATTTCGACCATGAGCCAGAAAATCACCGACTTAAGGCCCAGCATTGACAGGCCGGTGATCACAAAACGGATCGAGGCCTGTTTGTGATCGGCGGTCGATTGGAAGGCCCAGTAATACAGCAGCAGATATTGAACGATCGACGCAATTACATAGCTGACCGCAAACGATAATGTTTCGTCCCAGCGGCCGAACTCGACGAAAAGGGCGAGAAGCCCGAAAGCCAGTAAAGTCGTCAACCCGCCCGCGACGAAGTAATTCACAAACGGGCGCATTCCCGGCGGCACCAATTCCATCGGTGTCCGCATGCTCAGGCAACCCCGCCGCCGCGCCCGGCCGCGAGGCGGACGCCGATCCGGTGGGCATTGGCCATGGCGGTGAGCGTATGGCTTTTCGCCGGCATGGTCGGCAGGACCGAGCCGTCGACGACGTGAAGGCCTTTGAAACCAAGGACTTCGCCATATTCCGATGTGTCCCGCCCCATGGGAAGCGTGCATCCGTAATGCACTTCCGCGCCCGGGGCCAGCGGGCTGGATACGAACGGCAACAGCCAGGTCCCCATGCGCGCAAAAGACCGCCTGATGCGGCGGAAGGCGCGTCGCGTCGCCGCCGCGAAGTCATCGCGCACGCCGCCGGACACCTGGAGAAGCCCGGATCGGTCGAGGCGCAGGCTGTTGCGTGAATAGTGACCGGGAAAATACAGCATGCCGACCATCAGCCCGGGCATAAGCGCCTTTAATACGTGGCCCGTTCCGCGCCGGCTCAGCGGGGACGCGTCGGCGAGATCGCTGGCAAAGAAAGAATCGGCTTCATAGAGCAGCCCGAACAGCGGATCGCGCTCCGGCGTGATCTGGTATGCGAGCTGCGCCATTCCGTATCCTGTTTTGGATAGCGGGCCGCCGATGCGCGACGGCGTGAGGAAAGCGAGCGTCGCCGCTGGCGCATTCGCGAGTGCAATGGGTTTTTCGTAATTGCCCCGCAGTTCCATGATGAGCCGCGTGCTGGCGAGCGCCCCGGCGGCGACCACCACGTCGCGGGCCCGATGCGCCCACCCTCCCGCGCCGGAGCGCCGGTCGCGGCCGCGAACAATCCATTGCCCGTCGGATTGTTCGAGCCGCTCGACCAGCAGTCCATCCATCAATGTCACGTCACCCGTGCGACAAAGACGGGCGGCGTCGTCGGCCGCCGAATAGACAGCGCCGATGCCGCAGCCAAGGATGCAGGATTTATCGAGCGCGCATCCCCGGCGTGGCGGCCGGTCGCGCGTGATCACTGCATTCCGCGTCTTGCCCAACAAAAGCCCCGCCGGCCGGCGGCTGTCATAGCGCGTCAGTAACTCGGCCGCCGCGCCCGTCGGCGTCAGCGCCGGGTCCATCGGCAGGCCGTTCCCCAAAACTTGCGCCATCGCGTCGTCTTCGCTGCCGCTGATGCCGATACGCTCCGCCACCGCCCTGTATCCGGCGTCGAGATCCGAAGGCGCGATCGGCCAGCCGGCCATGTCGTCATCGCCGAAACGCGCGACCGATGCGCCCCACACCGTCGATAACCCGCCCAGCGCCAACCCCGCGACAGCGCTAAAATCCCGGCAGGCGATTCCATTGGCGCTGAGATATGCCGGCGTGGCCGCGTGATTCGCCATCAGTCGAACCCGCGGCGACAGACCGGCATCGCCGACTTTGCCGCTTTCAGAAATGCCGAGCGCCATGGTCCGCCGCTCGTACAGGGAACGCTGCGGGCGTTGCAATGTGACCGCTTCCGGCAAGCCCGCATCCGCAATGCCGATCCGCAGGCCCGCCTCCGCCATGGGCCATGCGGCGGATATGGCGGCGGGGCCGGCGCCGACGACGAGCACGTCGAAGGGTTCCGTCATCGGCGCATCAAAGGCAGGGCAAGCAGCCTCGGCGCCAGGCAGAGACCTTCCACCAGCACCGACGCTGACAGCATCAGCCATGCGCGCGCCCTGCCGGCGCCCTGGTAGTCGAACAGATCGGACGCCAGCGCGCCGGATAATTCGGACATGTGAAACGCGAGCCTGAGCCGTTGACGCACCGGTCCGGTGCCCAAGGGCGGTTCGATATAACGCATCAGTCCCGGGAAACGGACGATCATCCCGCCGTACAATATGGGCGCGCCGTCGCCATATCCATTACGTTCGATGGCGCGCGCATAGTCCCGAAGCAGGCCACCTCGCGGCGCGGCTGCGGCGACATAGGAAAGATGGACATGGCCTTCCCGCAGCAGCGCCTTCCGGTGCCGGATTTTCAGGCGCCGGTCGCTTTCGGCCAGCCCAGTTCCAAGTGGCCGAAGTTGGACGCCAAGAGAAGTAAGATCATCCGCCGTTTCGATCACCGGCAGGCCGGCGAGGCCGAGAATGCGTTCCCGGTCGATCTTCGGCACCACGGGCACTCGGTTGAGAATGCCGACGAGCCAGAGAGCCAGGCGCGACGGCACGGGCAGGATCAGGACCCGCCGGCCGTGACCGAGGCGGGCCAAATGGCGCAGGAAACGCCCAAAGGGCAAAGGCGCGGGATCGGCAAGCCCATATATGTTGCGGCGCGGTTGTGGCGCCGCCGATATCCTGACCAAGGCTTCCGCCAAATCGGCGATATGAATGGGCTGAACCCGCCGCCACGGATCCAGCATCGGCAGCACGGGCAGCCGAATCAGTTTGTTCATCATTCCCCACTGGCCCGACATTTCGCCGCCATACACCATGCCGATCCGGGCGGCGATCTCATCGGGGCCGGAAAGTTCGGCTTCCGCCGCAGCCTTTATCCTGCCGTAGCGGTTCAGTGCGCCGGCCCGGGCCGCGACGCTCGAGCCAAAAACAAACCGTATTACGCCGCGTCGACGCGACGCCTCCAAAAGTTTCCGTATGGCGAGCAGGTTCACATCGTCTTCCAGCCGCCCGTCCGTGTTCCAATCATGGGCGAGATGGATAATCGCGCCCGCAGCCGGCCATCCGTTGGCCGGCGCGAACGCTTCGGCGGGCACGGGTGATTCGAACGACCAGGGAACATGACGCACATGTTCAAGTTCGGTTTCCGGGCCGGCGCGGCGTCCAAGCGACGTTACGTGACAGCCCAGTTCGAGCAGGCGGTCAAGGACTCGCGCGCCGATATAGCCCGTCGCGCCCGTCAACACGACATGGCCCGGCACATTTGGGATCAGGCTAGCATTCACGGCTGAAAAGAATTTCCAGTCAGCTTGCGGTCTGGCAACAATGATACATAATACGAAATATCACAATTATCACGCCGGACTTCGGCAATTCGGCGAATTGTTTCCGGAAGAGGCAAAATCCAAGTATGTGCGGAATTGCGGGCGTCGTTCGCTGGGACGGTGGCATCGAAACCGGTGTTGTCGCGCGCATGACAGCGGCGCTGGCCCATCGCGGGCCTGATTCGGGAACCGTCGCGGGCACGGACGGTGCCGTGTTCGGCCATCAGCGGCTTGCTGTCATCGACACCGCGCATAGCGCCGATCAGCCCATGGTGGACCGCGCCGGCGGCGCATGGATCGTCTTCAACGGCGAGATTTATAATTTTCGCGACCTTCGCAAAGGACTCATGGAGCAAGGGGTCCGCTTCACGACCCAGGGCGATACCGAGGTGTTGCTGAAGGGAATGGCTCATCACGGGGTGGGCTGGATCTCGCAACTTGTCGGCATGTTCGCGTTCGCGTTTTGGGATCCGCGGTCGCGCAGTCTGTTGCTCGTGCGCGACCGGCTCGGCAAGAAACCGTTGTATTTTAGCGACCTGGGAGGTGAAATCGTCTTCGCTTCCGAACTGACGGCGCTCCGCGCGCATCCCGGCATCGGCGGCAATATCGACGAGGCGGCCCTCGCCCATTACCTCGCTTACGGCTATACGCCGACATCGCGATGCATCATCAAGGGCGCGCGGAAACTCGCCCCCGCAAGCTGGATGAGTTTCGGCCCCGATGGCGAAAGACGCGGGGAATCATATTGGGACCTGGCGGCGGCCTTCCGACGAAAACAGGTTTACGCGAGTGACGCCGAGGCAGCCGAGGCGTTGGGTCCGATCTTCGATCAAGCGGTTGCGGCGCGCCTGGTCTCCGATGTCCCGCTCGGAACCTTCCTGAGCGGCGGCATTGATTCGGCCGGCGTCGCGGAAAGCATCCGGCGGCAGTCCGGCGGCGGCGACACGAAAAGTATTACGATTGATTTCGACGACAGGGATCATTCCGAAGCGGCGGCGGCATCGCGGACGGCGGCGGCGCTCGAAATTCCCAACACGATCAAATCCGTCGGCGAGGACGCGTTGGTCAATCTGGAAAATATCGCGCGATATTCAGATGAACCCTTTGCAGATACATCCATATTGCCGACATTCCATCTGTCGCGGCTGGCCCGGGACCAGATGACGGTTGCGTTGTCGGGCGACGGCGGCGACGAATTGTTCGCGGGTTACCCGACCTATGCCGCCGATCAACTGCACGGCCTAACGGGCTGGTTGCCCGATCCGTTGGTTTCGCTGGGTCGCTGCGCGGTGGAAAAATTGCTGCCGCACAGCTTCGGCAAGGTGGGGGCGGACTACAAGATCCGTCGGTTTCTCAGCGGCCATGGGCTCGATGCGGCGCGCGCTCATTGTCACTGGCGCGGGATTTTCGATGCGCCCGAGCGCGCCGGCCTTGTGCTCGGCGCCCACGCGACCGCGCGCGACGCCGACCCCTTCGACGACATCGCCCCGTTTTTCGCCGAAGTTGCGGATCTGGACCCTCTCGATCAGGCAAGTTTTGTGGATTTCAAAACCTGGCTGGTGGACGATATTCTTTTTAAGGTCGATCGGATGAGCATGGCGCATGGATTGGAGGTCCGCGTGCCGTTTCTTGATCATCGCCTGGTAGAGTTCGCCGCGGGACTGCCCGCGAAATTGAGATATCGCCGTTTCAAGGGGAAACGGGTTCTGAGGCGCTACCTGGAAACGCGGCTTCCGCGCGCGATCCTCGACCGCCGAAAAGCCGGCTTCAACGCGCCGGTCTCGCGCTGGTTCGAGGGACCGACGGGCGCGCATGCCCGAGAAATCATGACCCAGGGCGTTATGGGCGATTGGTTCCATATGCCGTCGATCGATGCATTGTGGAACGACCACCTCGCCCGCCGCCGCGACAACGGATACCGCCTGTTTGCGCTATTGTGCCTATCGACGTGGTTCTGTATTGATCCAATGGGAACTGACAACCTCGACGTAAAACGATTGCGCACCCAGCCAAGCCTTGTCTAGGCGGCAAGGTTGTTCTTGTTGCCAGGGAGAAGAACAGGCGTGACCGCTATTCAACGGCTATCCGCCCCTTTTTTGGTGGTAATCTGCGGCCTGGTTCTGACCGTTACCTATTTGGGATTTTCACCGCCTTATTCGAGCTATTTCCCGATCATTCACAAGGCCTTGAATCCCGGCGACTTCGCCCTCGACCCGCTGTTGGCCGACTCCGTTTATCTGAAATCCTCGATTTACTATCCGATTATCAGTTTCCTCGACATCCCGATAACCAATGATCTGGTCGGTCTCGCGCTTCATTACCTACTCAACGGGACGGTTCTTTATCTGGTCTATCTGGTTGCCCGGCGCAAGCTGGAGCACATGGATGCGCCATCCGCCCTTACCCTGACGCTGGTCACCTGTTTCCTGACCTCGACTTTCGTGCTTGGCGCCCTGTCGAGTTCATTGACGGTCAAAACGCCGACTCCGACCGGTCTCGGCCATATCGCGGGCATGGCCGCATTGCTGTTCGGGATTCTCCGGCGGCCGGGCGTCGCCGTTATGCTGGCGACCCTGTGCATCGCGATCGCGCCGAAGGGCACGATCCTGATTGTGCCCGGTCTGTTTTTGTATCAGCTGATTGACCGGCAGGTCCCGCGATGGGCGCTGGCGTGGTTTGCCATGCCACTTGCCTATATCGGTTGGCGAATGATCGATTCGCCGGTGTCTCCCATGTCCAGTGCGGATCTCCTCGAGCTTGTCGAAATGATCCTGGCCAGGGAGGAAGAAGACGGACAATTCATCCGCCATCCGATCCTGTCCAATGCCTATTTCTGGGTCAGCGTGGGAATTTTTCCGTTGCTGGCGCGAACTTGTCCGGATAACGGCCTGCGAAAGATAGGCTGGGCGTTCCTTGTCGTCACCGCGGGCGCGGTGGCCTTTAACATTGCCTATTCATTCCTCTACCAATACCTGCCCGTCCCATTGCTGGCCATGCTGTCGATCCCGCAGGCGACGAAATATTTTCTATTCATCGTGGGCCTTTTGATCGCCTCATGGATTATCCGAACCCCGTCATTGATGTGGTATGAGCGCATTGCGGGTCTTCTTGCGCTCGTCATTCTCAAGCCCTTGCCGGCGCAGTCGATCGTCGCGGCCCTGCTGATTTTCGGTGGGATCGTTCTTCCCCGTCTGTTGATTGCGTTGTCCGGCCGGGACAACGCGCCGGCGCGACTTTTGCGCCGTTCCGATCAAGTTATGCCGGTCGGGCCTGTTATGGGCCTCGTTCTCGCCGCTTTCATCTTCGCGCGCATAGCCGGGGGCGGGGGCTATGCGTCCCCGAGCTGGATTGACCCGGTGGCGTTCAGAAATTCGGGAAGCTGGTCGGGCGCGGTGTGGGCGAGTGCGGATAGCTGGAAGGATTGGCAATCGCTCGCCGCGAGGAAAGATTTCCCCCTTTTGGTGATCTATAAAATGCAGCCTCCTGGGAAGGCGGCCCATTTCGACACCCATCCCGCGGCTTATGTCGCCACCCGGAAGTCGGCGATGGCGACGCTCCCCGCGCACGCCTATTTGAATCTCGAGCTATGGCGGGAAAGCCAGAAACGCTACCAAATTCAGCTCGATTTGCTGGACCGGCTCAATACGGGCCGGCCCATTACGAACGATCCCATCGGGACGATTGTCATCAGGAAAGAAGGCGTTCAATTGGCGGTGAATGAGCAGTTGATCGATTTTCTCGCCGCTCGCAATGTCTCGATTCTGGTGCCGACCGCGCAATCCGGATTGTTCCCTCCGGGGCTGTCGCGCGAGATGCTGGGGGCCCATGTTCTTCTTAAATTCTGACGCAAAACCGCCGACAAGGCGTTTCAGGCGTGGGCCCGGACGATGTTTTTGATCAGTTTCGGCCAGACCTGGGGATGGCTCACCGAGCTGTTCAGAATTGCGTTCTCGAATGTGCAGCAGCACTTCTTGTCTTTTATGTGCGCACAGACGGTTTGCGCATCAGGCAGCTTGAGAAGCTTCGCGAAATCGTAGTCGTAATCCCGCAGGTTGCCGAATTCCTCACCGAGAATTTCGCAGGGTCTGACCACGCCGGTTTCGGAGATGACCAGCATTTTCCGGCCAGCCGTGCATGGCAGCGTTCTCCTGTCGGTCTCAAGGCGTTCCTCGATGATTTCCGAGGTCGTGGCGCCGAGACCCTTGATCACGCGGGACAGCGCGAAATCGGAAAGTGTGTGATTGTGCTTTTCGCGGGCGATCCGCACGGCGCGGCGATATTCTTCCAGCCCGATATCCTTGCTTTCAGCCTCCATCGAATTGCCGCGGACGAAGTTGAAATTAAACGCCGCCAGCGGCATTTCATGGCGGGCGAATTCCGCCGTTTCCTCGATCTTGTCGTGATTGAACGCCGATATGGTCATGTTGATTTTGATGTGAAAATTTTTCACATTTTCTTTCAGCTCCACCATGTTCCTGTAATTTTCGCGAACCTTGTCGAAGCAGCCGGGCACGCCGCGAATTTCATCGTGGTCGCCGCCGAGCGCATCAAGCGACAGACAGACCACAAGATGGCAGTTTTCGGTCGTCTCAAGAATCTGCCGTACGGATTCCCGGGTGCGGTCGACAAGCAGCGAACTGGTCGGAATGCTGATGAAATTGACCTTGTTGTTCTTATCAAAGATTCGGGCGATTTCCGGCAAATCCGCGCGTACGAAAGGCTCTCCACCAGTGAGCGTGACCTGCTGGAGATCGCCCAGATTGCCGGAAATCAGCTCGAACTCTTCCAGCGTCAGCTCCGTGGTTTTTTTTGCGCTCTGAATTTCTTCCCAGTAAAAGCACATTTTGCAGCGCGCCGGGCAGCGCGCCGTGACGTACTGGATAAGATAATTGGGCTTGCTACTGAAAAGACTACGCGCGGCGCTGATATAGGGATTCATTAACCGGCCTTAATTTTCTAGTCAGTGCCGCGCCGGAATATCCGACCGGCAAAATAGGCCGCCAACGACCAGGACGCGCCAACCGCGATAATAAAGGAGAAATAGATATCCAGCAGCACAAA
Source organism: uncultured Rhodospirillaceae bacterium (assembly GCA_964587515.1). Taxonomy (GTDB): domain Bacteria; phylum Pseudomonadota; class Alphaproteobacteria; order MPNO01; family MPNO01; genus CAZPMO01. Next base: position 24,906 of record CAZPMO010000042.1, read on the forward strand.
GGGAAGGACGAGATGAGGTTTTTTTTCGGTCATCGCCACCCATGAATAAAACTTAATCGTATAAATCAGGAAGGCCAGAAGCAGTATCAGACATAGCGCAACGGCAAAAATATTGAACGTGATCAGGCTCAAGATGATCAGCGGAAAGCATAGTGCGCCGACAAGCGTTTTTTCCGCCCGATCCTGAGTGTTCCAGACGGTATCGAATTTTTTCCGTTTGAGAAATAGACGGAGCCAGTAGTAGCTGCGCCGTATGAGTTTCCGGCTCGCCTGGCGCAATGTGTCGAACCTGTCGGAGACCTCGATATCCCGCGCCACCAGAATTTTGTGGCCTTCTTCGAACAGGCGAAAACCGAATTCATGATCCTCCACGTCGGCGCCCTTGAATTTTTCATCGAATAAATTCATTCCCTTAAGAACACGCGCCCGAATGGCCGACCGCTCCGTCGCGAAGGATGTGTGGTATTTTGGCGCGCGGAGCCACTCATGATAGTTGATCATGGACCAGTAAGTCGGCGTCAGGCCGGAATTCAGGGCCGATTTGTTCCGGATCATGGTGACGCCGGAAATTTCCGGATTTTCAACAAATTTTTTCGCCAGCTTGTCCAGTGTGTCGGGGTCATCCAGAACGACTCCGGTGTCGATGAACAATATGATGTCGCCGTCCGCGCGGCCGACGCCGATATTGCGGGCATTGGCCGGCCCAGCATTGGATTCAAGATTGACCAGGGTCACGTCGAACCGTTCGCAGACTTCCCGAGTGCCGTCGGTGGAACAGTCATTGACGACGATGGTTTGAAAATCGGGGTAGTTCTGATTTGCGACGCTATCGAGCGATTCCGCCACTATATCCGCGCCGTTATATGTCGGTATTACAATGCTGATGCGTAAAGATTTTTCGGAAATCGATGTGTTCATGTCGAGGGGCGCACGCGGTCCATTGAGGTTTTGGTGTGATCATCTTCTTATGGTTTTGAAAGGCCGGAAGCTTGAATTTCCAAACCCCGATCTGTTTTTATTTGCCTTGCGACGCTTCCCGTCTCGTCATCGCGATAAGCGTGTAGCTTACGCCCAAATGGCGTCGTATCAGAGTCGAGCCCGGATCGAGCCTATCTGAGGAAAGCCATCGGGAACATCTTTCACGGCTGATAAACTCCGTCTCCGGCGCGTTCAACTTGTCGAATACATTGAGCGCGTTATATCGAAAAGGCAGTGTTCTGAACATTTGAAAATATTCATAGAACGGCAGAAATCGAAACAGGGGAAGTAGATAAATGCTGTACACAAAGGGGTACAACAGTAGCGTGATCCCAACCGCCAGCCGATGAATCGTCCGCCGTGACCGGTTGGCGAGAAATATTCGCCGCATTGGCTCGACCCCAAATCTGACGAGAGCGTTTCCTTCCGCGCTATACGTCCAGATAACTATTTTGCCCCCCGGTTTCAGGTGACGGATGAGATTTTCGAAAACCTTGTCCGGGTCGCCGGTATGTTGGATGACGCCGATGCAGACGACGACATCGAATTGTCGTCCAAGATCCAGCTGCTTCAAATCCGCCTCGACGAACTCGATATTCGTCAGATCGCTTAGCCGTTCCCGGGCCAATTCAGCGGTATTGAGATCCACGGCTGTCACGCTCTCGGCATGGGCCGCGAACACACGGGTGTGAAAACCGCCGCCGCAACCGCATTCCAAAACCGACAGGCCCTCCATCTCCTCCGGCGTGAATGGTGAAAGCCAGCCGCGGAGAGAGCGGTCATCGTCGTTTTCGAAATTCAGCCATTCATAGCGCCATTCCTCGTCCATTTTCTCCTGAACAATCTCCGTTTTCATGTTCGCCACACGCCAGAGTCTAGCCGTTGGAGTCGGATTTCGGCCGAATCGCTTGTCTCCGGGTCTGGGTAAAATTCGTCCGTGGGCGGAGAAGATACTGGCGGATCGCTTCCACGATCAGCCCCGCGGTGAACACCGGAATCATCATGCCGAGCAGGACAAGGCCGATCACAATCAGCCAGCTGGAATCCACCGCGACCCCTATCAATAAAAGCGGCAGACCGACCAGGGTCTGGGCGATGCATATCAGCAGGAACAATTTGATCGGATTGTAGTACAGGATCGCCGAGACGATATACTGCATGACCCTGAGCGAATCCCTGACCAGGAGAACCTTGGTCGAGCCGATGCGCTCGTGATAGGGAATTTTCGCATAAGTGATGTAGTAGTAATTCAGCGAATAGGCGAGCGTCGACGAAATCGTGAAGCTGAATGCATTCGACAGGAATGGGAAAAGCGGCGTGATGTCCGCTTTGGAAAACACGCGCAGTCCCGAATTGGGGTCCGGTATTGGCTGCCCGGTCGTAAACTCGACGATCAGACGCAAAATCCGCCGCAGGGGCGCCTTGACCCAGGATTCGTGCAAATGTTTCCCGGTTCGCTGTCCGACCACCATATGGAATCCCTGGTCATAAATGTCGAGCAGCCTGGGAATTTCCTCCGACGGGTATGTTCCGTCCGCATCCATGATCACAATGGTGTCGTGCCGCGCGGCGTTGATCCCTATTTTCAGTGAATGGCCATAGCCGATGTTCTGGGCCTTGCGGATGACAGTCGCGCCACGGGATTCAGCGATTTCGGCAGTCCGGTCCGTCGACCCGTCGTCAACGACGATGATCTCCACGTCTTCCAGATTCATCCCGTCAACGACGACCCGCAGGTTCTCCAGCGTCGGCGCGATGGCTTCCTCTTCCTGATAGGCGGGAATGACAATGGAAATCATGTTTTGGCCGGCTCTCGTGGATGGAAATCTTGTCGCGGCGCGGCGTCAACCCGCGGCGGCGGTTTCATTATGCGCGCCGCCGTGTGTCGCGGCCGCAAGTTTGACTTTACGCACGACCTGAAAATTCGCCGGCCGTGGCGGATGCGCCTCGAAATCGTATATCGGCCACCGGTCCGGTGCGTAATACTTCGTCTCAATCGATGTGGTTTCCGGCATGAACAGGAATTTGATTAGATAATATGCGTCCCAGAAAAACTCGCCCGTTCGAATTCCTCTTATGAACCGGCGGAATATAAAACCCGGGTTGGTCAGGATGGCGCGACGATAGGCGATCGACATGTATTTGGTTATCGTCTCATAGGACAAGTGTTCGTGCGCAAACAGCGTCTTGTCGGAGTAAATAAAATATTCGTCCCAGTTGTAGGATCGAATCAGGCCCTTTTCCACATATTTGTTGAACATCTGGGTGCCGGGAAAAGCCACGGCGATGCCGAATTTCAACATGTCGAGCGGCAGTTGGCGCGCGAACTCGATCGTGTCCCGCATGGTGTTCTCGTCGTCGGGCGACAGACCCAGCATGAAAAACCCGTTTGCATCGATGCCCGCTTTCCGCGCCATACGGACCGCTTCCTTGCCCTGCTCAATACTCGCCCGTCCGCCCTTGCCGAACGCCTTGAGCACCCGATCGCTGCCCGATTCGAATCCGAACGAGACGCGATAACATCCCGCCTTTCTCAATGCCCGGAACAAACCCTCATCGGCGCTTTCAACCCGAATGCCGTTGGTCGCGCTCCAGACCATATCGACGCCGCTGGCCGAGATGGCCTCGCAGACTTCCATGGCCCAGCGTTGATCGGACGTGAATATATCGTCGGCAAGAAGGAACTCCCGGAAGCCCAGCTCGTACAAGCGTTTCACTTCCCGGGCGCAACGTTCCGGCGATTTCTTGCGGTAGCCAAGCGCCATTGTGATCTTGCTGGCGCAAAAATCGCATTTGAAAACGCAGCCGCGCGAAAATTCCGCCATGGCCACGGGCCGTCGGCGGCTTAGCAGGCGCGACATTTTCTCGTAATCCCTCGGATCATATAGTTCCCATGCCGGAAGCGGGAGATCGTCGAGATTGCCTATCGGTTCGCGGATGCCCGAGAATTCGATGTTATCCCCATCTCGGCGCCAGACGCCTTTGACATCCGAATAGGCCTGGCCGTCGCAAATATCGGCGAACGAATAATCGGCCTCTCCCACCAAAACCGCGTCGAGCAGCGATTCCTTAAGCGTTTCGACCGGCGCCGCCGATGGGTGGGCCCCGCCGCCGACAAGCCGGATATCCGGCGAAATATCCTTGATCAGCACCGACAGGTCGCGAAGCTGGTTCATCAGCGGCGTGGTTGCGGTGATCCCGACGATATCCGGTTTGAGGGCTTCCACTTTCTCGCGCACGAGGTCGTATTCATAGTTGCGCCATGAGAGGTCGAGAATGGTGACCCGGTGTCCGCGCTCCTTGGCGACGGCCGCAATCGTCGCCAAGCCCAGCGTTGGAAATATCGGATTGACGATCGCACCCTTTGCATCGCCATAGCTCGGCGAATAGGACGGGTTGATCAGGAGTATTTCGGACACCGCGATTAAGCCTTTACAGACACGATCGGAACATTTCGACCACATGATTGCATGTGGCCGGAATGGAATGCATGAACCGTCATATTCGGAGAACGGCAGTATGAATTGGCGTCGGAAGGCGGTCAAATGATTCTATTTGGTCGGATAATAATCTGGTTGCCGATATAGTCCGCATCCATTCGCAATAAACGCCTAGATGTGGAGTCTCATAAGGTTGTTCACATCGAGCCCTGACCGGCTGAT